>JBOFZL010000026.1:0-170429 GCA_051655155.1 Filifactoraceae bacterium | reverse complement strand
TGATTGTTTGTTTCCCTCTTCTCAGTTAAACTTGGCTTTTCTACATTCTTCAAATGTTATCTCCAAAATTTTTGACTGGTTTTGGTTTGTTCTTTTTTGGTTTTTTCTTGTTTGCTGTTTAGTTTTCAAGGTTCGATTTGCTTTGTCTTTATTTTGTCAGCCTCGTTTGGCGACTTTTTTAGTATATCATTTTTCAACTTCCATGTCAAGCTTTTTAAAAAAGTTTTTTTAATTTCTTAATCATCAAGTTGGTTACTTTAAGCAACTTATTTAATATACCACAGTTGAATTTACATGTCAACAGTTTTTTTAATTTAATTTTGTTACCTGTTTCTTCTGTGTCTCAAGCAACTTGTATAATATACCACCCTCAATCTTATTTGTCAATAAGATTTCAAATTATTTTTTGATATTTCCCCAATATAATGATTTCGAAATTTATTCTACATTATATATACCATTAAAAACTTATTGAATCTAATGTTAAATATCATTCTTTAGTTACTAAATAATAACCGTTCGTAATAACTATATTTTTTGCTAAATTTAAAGTTGAAAATCCTAACTAACCTTATGATTAATGGCTATTGAACTATATTATAATATCTTATATAATGTAAGAACTACAAATAAATTAAATTTGAGATTTTTCATTGAAGAAATAGGAGGAAGGCTAATGTTAGAATACAAGCACTATTTAGAGGCTAATAGCATTTTAAGAGAAAAGCTAAATGGTTTTACGCCTAACTTTTTGCTTATATTGGGTTCAGGGCTTGGATTTTTAGGAGAGCAGGTAAAAAACTCTATCATAATAGATTATAAAGATGTACCTCATATGCAGATATCCACAGCCCCTGACCATATAGGTCGTTTTATCTTTGGAACTTTAGGTAATGCGAAGGTTATGATTATGCAAGGTAGACTCCATTACTATGAAGGTTACGAACCAGAAGAACTTACCTTCCCAGTAAGATTGGCACATCTACTAGGCGTACAGACAATGATACTTACTAACGCAGTAGGTGGAATAAACACAGATTATAAAGCAGGAGAATTGGTTCTTATAAAGGATATAATCAAATTCGCCTGTCCAAATCCACTAAGAGGAAAAAACATAGATGAGTTTGGCCCACGCTTTCCAGACATGGTGGACATATTCACTCCTGAACTTAGACAGGTGGCTATGCAATCTGCTAAAGAGTTAAACATAAAACTTCACGAAGGTGTGTATCAGTATGCCCAAGGTCCTCAATTTGAGACTCCCGCTGAAATAAGAGCCTATAGAACCTTAGGGGCAGATGTAGTTGGAATGTCCACTGCCCCCGAAGCAATAGTTGCCTCCCACTGCAAAATGCGTATCATGGGAATTTCACTTGTGTCAAACATGGCTTCTGGGGTTCTTAAATCCCCTATTACAGTTGAAGAAATAAACTCTTACTGTAGTTTGGCACAAGAACCTTTCGCCAAGTTAATACTTTCCATTTTAGATAAAATAAAATAAACCATAGATTTTACAATTTAACAAAAGGAGAAAATTATGTACGATATTCTATTTAAAAACGTAACCATAGTTACAGTAAATGAAAAAATGGATGTATTCCATAACGCCTATTTAGGAGTAAAAGATCAGAAAATTACCTACATTGGCGCTGACTGTCCCTCAGAGGGCGGTGAAAAAATCATAGACGGCAAGCATAAACTTATAATGCCGGGATTAATCAACACTCATACCCATCTACCTATGACCTTGATCCGTGGTTACGCTGACGATATGTTCCTTCAGCCTTGGCTTACAGAAAAAGTATTTCCTGCTGAAGCAAAATTCGATGATAAGTGTGCAAGAATAGGTAGTATCCTTGGTGTAGCAGAAATGCTACGAAATGGAATAACCTCTTTCACAGATATGTACGATCATGTAGATCAGATAGCAAACGTGGTTTTAGAATCAGGAATAAAAGCTAACCTTGGTCGTCCAATAGTAGATTTTAAACCAGATGACTTCAACTTTGAAGAAACAACGTCTTACAAAGAATTAAAAGAACTGGTATCTAACTATCATATGGCAGATAAAGGAAGAATAAAGATAGACGCTTCCATCCACGCTGTCTATACTTCACATCCTAAAGCATGGGAAGCCATGGCAAATTACGCTAAAAAAAATAACCTTGGTCTACACGTCCACTTAAGCGAAACCATGGTGGAAAATAATGAAGCCCAAGCTATATACAAAAAAAGCCCTTCAAAGCTTCTGGAAGAGGCAGGAGTTTTCTTTAAAGGCTCCCACATGGCTCATGGAGTTCACCTAAGCGATGATGACGTAGAAATAATGGTTAAAAACCAAGTGAGTTTATCTCACCAAATTGTTTCCAACCTAAAACTTGCCTGTGGAATAGCAAGAGTTCCTTATTACTTGGAAAAAGGTATGAACGTATCAATCGGAACTGATAGCGTATGTTCCAATAACAACATCGATATGTTCGAAGAAATGAAAATGGCTGCCATTGTTCAAAAAACAGCTCTAATGGATCCTACTGTCATGCCAGCACCTCTTCTGGTAAAAATGGCTACAAAAAATGGAGCAATCTCACAGCTTAGAGAAAATGAGTGCGGAAGTTTAGAAGTAGGCAAGGACGCAGATATTATCATGTTGGATCTTAAAGCTCCAAACCTTATCCCATCTTATGACCCATATTCAAGCATCGTATACTCTACAAAGGGTGAAAATGTGATATTAACAATGGTTAGAGGAAAGATTCTTTACGAAGATGGCAACTTCTACACCCTAGACTACAACAAAGCTGTAGAAGACTTGGAAACATATGCCATCCCAAGAATATTTGGAAACTTTTAAAAATAATCATAACCACCCGTAAAACGGGTGGTTTGCTTTAGCCCTATAAAAGCTCCTTATCTTGCACGTTAAAAGGTTTGTCAACCACTTTTTCTCTCTGATTGCCCCTAAAGATACTCTTACTTTTCCTACTTGCTCACCTGTAAACAGGTGGATATACTCTTTCAAGCTTCTAAATATTATTCTTAAATATAGGATTTTTCAAGCTCCTCGATGACTTCTCTCCACCTTACCATTTTACCATGGTGATATTCCTTTAATTTCAACTTAAAACTCAGCCTATTCTTCGCACTCATAAATCAGGTAATATTTTCCATCTGACATCTTATAAATACAGTCCACATCTGTAGTGACAGCCTCCATAATATGGCTATATTCCAATCTTAAACAAACGCCACAAGAAGAACTTAAACTCCTAGGCACAGGCATCAACTCTGCCTCCGTCCCTAATTTACTTAAATATCTTTTATATGCAACTGCTCCTGAATGAGTAAAAAAAGTTACTATATAACTATTTAATTGCTCTAAGCTCATAATAATCATCATCCTTATGAGTTGTATTTACAAGGTAGCCCTTACTTTCCATAAAGCGTTTAACATTCTCCCTTGCAGTTTCATTATCTACTATAATTATAAACCCTTTTGGAGATTTTTCCATAGTTTTTTTCGCCATAAGCACAGGCTGTGGACAGGAAAGACCTCTCGCATCAAATTCTACCATCTATCTTCCCTCCTTAACATTCTTAAACTCTATTTGCTTGTTAATATTGTAGAAAGAAATTATTACTAATACAATTAAACCTATTATTACAGCTATCTTTCCATTCATAGTAGGCCCATCTGGCGAAGAAGCAAGCTTAAAGTTGTGAGCGAAGGCAGCCCCAATAACAACACCCATAATTGTCATCGCTGAATCAGAACTTCCTTCCCCTGACATTATTAATTGCCTAAGTGGACAACCACCTAAAAGTACAGAGCCCCAGCCTGCCAATACCATTCCACTAAAATTCCATAGAGCATCAGTATGGGCTATAGGTTGTTCAGTAAACCCTAGATGAAACTTTCCAATATAGATGTTTCCTATTAAAGCTACAACGAATATTGCCACAAACCCTGACATTAGGTGCCAGTCCTTAAACATAAGTAAATCTCTAATTCCACCAACCATACAAAGCCTGCTTCTCTGTGCCATAGCCCCAACAATTAGACCAGCTCCAAGCGCAATAAACCAAGGTGCATGCATTGAACCCGGTCCCTTGGCACTAAACAAAACTAGCGACGGTGTAATAACTAAGAGTCCAACAAGCCCTATAGCTATTAAAGAAATAGCACCACCTTCAATCACAGAACTCTTATAAGTTCTTCCCAAAGAAAACCCTTTGTTGAGCATAACAACGCCCACCAAAATACCTCCTGCAAAACCTGCCAGCCCCCAAATAGCATTTAAGTCTCCCCCTGCCAATCTTAGTACCACTCTTAAAGGACAACCTAAAAACACTAATGCTCCTATAACAACAAAAAAACCAATTATAAATCTAGTAAAAGCAGAAGAACCACCCTTAGGTCTAAACTCCTTACTGAATACTGCCATTAGAAAAGCCCCTAAAATAATGCCACTAACCTCAGGCCTTATATATTGAACTACCTCTGCCTTATGAAGCCCTAAAGCACCTGCCGTATCTCTCAAAAAACAAGCAATGCACATCCCCATATTCCCAGGATTACCTAGCCAAACCAGAAGCACTGCTAAAAATCCAATAACCCCACCTGTCAAAATCACTCCATACTTTCCTTTCAAAATAAATCCTCCTTATCAAAATAAATTTCATTACTATTCTATCAAAAATTAGCCCTGAAACATCACTATTTCACCATCAAATAATTCAATACTAGATATTTACTTTCTCCATAACGCTACTCCATAATTTCTTTAGCTTCCTTGATTTTTCCAACCACTTATAGTAGAGTAAAGATATAACTATAATTATAAGGAGTATCATATGAGAATATATTTTGATAACGGAGCAACATCTTATCCAAAACCTGAGATTGTAGCCCAAACTATAAGCAACTATATAACTAATATCGGATGCAGTGTAGGACGAGGAATATATAAGGAAGCAACACTTTCAGAAGATGTCGTATACGAAACACGAGAAATGCTAAGCCAACTAGTGAACTATCACCATCCAGAAAACGTGTGCTTCACAAAAAATATAACAGAGAGCCTTAATGTCATAATAAAAGGGCTAATTAACCCAAAAGACAAAGTTCTAGTATCGCCAGTAGAACATAATGCGGTAATGAGACCTTTAAACGCAGTAGATGCCGAAATAATAAAAGTAGATGTGCTAAAAAATCTATCTTCCTTTGAGGAAGAACTTAAAAAAGAAATAAAAGCAGTAATAATGACTCATTCAAGTAACGTAACAGGTGATATACTTCCCATAAAAGAAATTGGTAATTTATGCAAAAAATATTCCATACCATTCATATTAGATGCTGCCCAAAGTGCAGGAATGTTAGACATTGACATGGAAGATATGAATATAGACGTGCTTTGCTTCACTGGCCATAAAAGCCTACTTGGTCCTCAAGGAATAGGAGGATTTATAATTAAATCCCCTATGGTTCCAAAAATCAAAAGTTTTATACAGGGAGGAACAGGTAGTAAATCTGATGTAGAAGTTCAACCTGACTTTATGCCTGACAAATATGAATCCGGTACTCCAAATATGCTGGGTATCTTCGGGCTAAACGCAAGTCTAAAATATCTTAAAGATGTGGGTATCCCGGAAGTTTATAAAAAAGAACAACAACTTATGAAATACTTTTACGACAACTTATCGAAACTTACAGAAAAGAATATAAATTACAGACTACTAGGAGTAAATGATATATCTAATAGAACTCCGGTGTTTTCTCTTGACTTTACAGGCTTTGATAACGCTATGATCTCCTACGAACTTCAAGCAAAATATAATATTCAAAATCGTTGTGGGCTCCACTGTAGTCCTAGCGCTCATAAGTATTATGATAGCTTCCCACAAGGTAGTGTAAGACTAAGCTTTGGATATATGAATACCCAAGAAGAAATCGACTATTGCATAAAGGCAATTATGGATATCTTTTAAAATTAATATATCAATTTAGGTATATTACCAAAACCAAGGAGGGTATTATATGAAAAAAACAGCCGTATTAATCTATGAGTCCTTTTGCAACTTTGAATTTAGCGTTGCACTTGAAATTTTATCACTATCAGAAAAAAATATTACGATTTTTAGCAGAACTTTGGATTCTGTCAAAAGTGAAGAAGGGTTACGAGTAATTCCTGATGAAAGTATTGATAATATAAATTTAGATGAATATGATAGTTTGCTATTGCCTGGAGCAATGGACATTAGAGATGCCATAGAAGATGAAAAAATTATAGAATTTATAAGGTCTTTTGAAGGAAAAATAATTGGTGCCATATCAATAGCGCCTATATTGCTTGTTAAAGCCGGATTAATAAATGGAAAGCCCTTTATGGCTGGCATTAACAAAGATGAACTTTATGAAGAAGGCTTCTCTCCAGTCGATTTAGATAAGATGGTAGGTTGGGATGATAATATTGCAAACCCAATAGAAGATGGATATATTATAACAGATAAAATTATAACATCTGTGTCTTATAATTTTATAAAATGGGCACTTGCCTTTAGTAAAATGGTGGGATTAGATATTAGCCCTAAAACATTTGGTATTTAGCAATTTATTCGCTAAACAGTATATATTTAGTATTATATTTCTATATTACCTCATTTATTTAATGTTTATAATTATGCAAAATAGTTTTATAGGTACTTATTATTTGCAAAGAATCACCTTGGCTCTTCTAATAAAGCCAAGGTGATTCTTTACTTTAAATCTTTATTTATGCTAGTCCTACCATATATCTATTTTGAAATATTCTTTTTAAATTCATATATGCTTCTTTTTGAGATGCAAGATTATTTTGAGTATCTTTTATCGTTCCATTTAGTTTATCCACTTCTAGTTTTGATACTTGTCCCGTTTTTACTCTTGCTTCCAAGTTATTTTTTTGCAATTCCAATGTTTTTATATTTTGTTCTAAGGCAGTTATTCCTGATTGAAGTTGAAGCAAGTTATTATATTTATCTCTTGCCGCTATTATGCTTTCTTCTGCTAACTGACTTGCACTAAAGTCTGCAATGTAACTATCTGCCTTTATTGACATATACGGTTCTTTTCCATCATTTATTGCTAGTATGTTGTTTATCTCATTTCTATTAAATTCTGCCTCGTCCCTTTTGTTTAACACGTCCATGTTATAATCAGGAACTTGAGAAATATAACTATCTATATCTTCTTTTGTCCAGTCTAAAGGAATGTACTCTACTTGATAATCTTCTATAGTGTATTCTTCAAATTTAGGCAGTTTCAAGAGCTTATTTAACTCCCCATAAGCTATTGTCAAGTCTGTAGTTTTACTTTCAAGCGCTGTTTTTAGTTCTAAGAGCGCCAGCCTGTTTTCTTCTAATTTTACCTTACTTATTACCCCTAAATCTTTTTTCTTCTCTTCTATAGTATAAAATTTTGCTTCTCTATTGTATTTTTCTTCTAAGGCTAGTCGTTCTCTTCTTTGTTTTGAGATATTAGCAAAAGAATTTTCCACTGTACTTTTAATCGCTTCCGTTCTTAATATTTTCCCTCTTTCAATTTTATTTTTTGATAGAAAAGCTTGAGATCCCCCATATTGAACAGCCGCTAAGGAGCTTTCCGCTCCGGGTAAGGATAATGCGTCTCCATTACTGATAATATTATTAAAATAAGCATCTATATTTGCTTGCACCTTTTCTTTTTGAGAATCATAGTACTTTAGGTCTAAGTTTTTTTCTAGTGCAATTTTAGTTGCAATTTCTACGGTTATTAATTTTTTAGTATTTTTATCTTTTTCAGTTTTTTCGTTTCCAAAACTTAAATTTGTTAAACATATAAATGTTGCTAGAGTTAAAGTAAATATTTTCTTAGTGTTTTTCATTATTTTCATCTCCTTATTAATACTAATATATCAGAAATTGCTTCTCATTTCAATATAGCTAAAAGGAGACTTTAGTTAAAGTCTCCTTAAATTTTTCTTAAGTTTTTTAGATTCTTATAAATTGTTCTACATCTATTACGAAACAGGTCGCTCCCCCCACAGTTATCTCTAAAGGGACTCCAATATGACCTCCCGTAGGAAAAAAATCAGATACGGAACCAGGAACTAGTGCCTTACGTTTTTTACAGTTTTCTTTAATAAGCTCCATAGCCTCCTCTAAACGTTGATCTTCTACTCCTATTAACATAGTCATATTATCTGCGTGAAGAAACCCTCCTTTGGTAGCTAATTTAGTAACTCCGAATTTATTCTTTACAAGCTCTTCTCTAAGTATGGTTGAATCATCTTTATTCACTATTGCAACTACAAGTTTCATGTTCCATTCCTCCACTTCACATTTTTTCTAGTTATAGTTTAGCATAGAATATAATAATTTAAAATATAAACATAACTTCCATAACTTTTGTATCCACTCTTCTTCTATGGAGAAAACTATAAACTTATTACCAATCCTGTACTTATGTGAGAAATCCTTTCTCCTAATTTATCCTTTAAGAGTCTAAAGGCATTTTCACCTGTACAATGTCCTGTGAAATAATAGCTTTTTCCATTTTTTAATTCTTTGCCTATAGCCTCAATAAGTTTATCATCTTCACTTTTTTTCAAACTTGGCATTGAGAGATGGAAACCACCAAAAATATAATTTAACTCTCTACCTACTATCTTTTCTGCTTCTGATTTGATATTTACTATACCTAAGTGAGAGCAACCACTCACTAAAACTCTATATTCACCTTCACTGATTATTAGATATTGTTCATGGCCAAAATCATCCATAAGCTTTTTGCCATCTTTCTCCATATATAAGGAGTTATTTGCCCGTGGATACAGAGAACCTTTCTTCAGTTTTGAAAATAGGTATAGTTCCTTATTAATCTCTAACTTATCTTCCGTTAATATTACTTGTGGATGAAATTTCAAACTAGGATCAAGACCTATGCTCACATTTAATCCCAGAACTTTTGCGTAGTGCTTTTCAAAGGCAGTTTCTCTAATATATACCCTTGCTTTCGAATTTTTTTCTAAAAACTTAGCTAAAGCTCCTCCGTGATCTTTATGTCCATGGGATATTATCACCGTATCAACCTCTGAAATATCTACTCCTAATTTGTTAGCACTGTCCAGAAATAGCTGGTCTTCTCCTAAATCGAAAAGTATCTTGTTATTTAAGGTTTCTATATATAGTGACAGTCCATGTTTACATCCAAACTCAGATGAAAGTTTTGTATTTTCCACCAACACTTTAACTATCATGTTTTACTCCTTAATAAAGTCTACTAATTGTTGAAATAACCCTCTAAATATTTCATGTTTCTTGTATAAATCTTCTGGATGCCATTGTACTGCAAATATCGGTTTAGTCGTATGTTCTATGGCTTCTATTATTCCATCATTTGCTTTTGCCGATGGAATAAAGCCTTCTGCTAAGTTATCTATAGCTTGATGGTGATAGCTGTTTATGAACAACCTTTCTCCTAAAACTTTTCTTATCAGGCTTCCTTCTAAAGTTGTTATTTTATGGATCAGTTCCGTTGGTACATCATCGTCTTGACAATGACAAATACTTGTTTTTCCTTGTGTTGGAATATCTTGGATTAGGGTTCCTCCAAAGACTACATTTATTAGTTGCAATCCTCTACATATTCCAAATATAGGTTTATTTTGCGCATCCATTTCCTTTATTAGTGCAATTTCCATCTTATCTCTGTCAGTGTTAACCAGTTTTACAGACAAGTGCGGGTCTTGATTATAAAAGGCAGGGTTTATGTCATCCCCTCCTGATACTAAAAGAGCATCTATAGTGTTTGCGTATTCTTTTGCCAGTTCATCTGACATATTTGTTGGTATGATTACAGGTACTGCTCCTACGTCATAAACAGCTTTAACATAGTCTACCCCTATAGAGAAAATTTTACTATCTTTTCCATAGGCTATACTACAGGTTATTCCTATTTTTTTCATGTAATATCTCCTTATTTTTAATAGTTTTTGTTCTATTCTATTTTCTGGTTTTCTATTTCTAGAAGTTCTAGTGCTATTTCGAAATCTGATCTACATTCTACATAGCTTGTTCCACGTTTTTGCCTAGTTTCTCTTCCTTTTCCTGTAAGTAATACTATTAACTGTCCTTCTGTATTAATGGCTTCTTTAATAGCTTCTTCTCTATCTAATATTATTTCACAGTTTCTATTTTTCTCTTTTACATTAACTTCTATTTCTTGTGATATTTTAAGCAGGTCTTCTTCTCCATAATCCTCTTCTGTTATTATCACCCTGTACGCATACTCTCCTGCTATAAGCCCTAAATCTCTTCTCCTATCTAACGCTTTCCCCCCTGGACAACCAAATACCGACACGATTTTACGATCTGGATACTCATATTTTATTGCTGAAAATAGAGTTTCAAAGCTTAGTTTATTATGGGCATAGTCAATTAGTAGTAATACTCTATTATCTTTGGAACTATAAAGTTCCATTCTTCCATATGCGATGGTAGTTTCTAATCCTTTTTCAATACTCTCTTCGTCAACTCCCAAATCATCTGCTATGGCAATAGCACAAAGAGCATTACTAACATTAAAGAAACCTGGCATTGATAGTCTAAATTTTTTGTTTAATTTTTCAGATTTTAATTGAAAGATGGTGAACCCTTCTTCTTTTTTTATTTCTGTTGCACTGTAGTCCCCTTTCCCAAAGCCAAAGGTTATAAGCTTTTTCGATGTTTTTGCTCGTTCAAGGATAGTGTCTATGTTGTCAGAATCCAAATTCACTACGGCAGTATGACACTGGTTGAATATTCTTAGCTTGCTTTCAAAATAGTCGTTAAAATCTTTATGTTCTACTGGACTTACATGATCATAGCCTATGTTTAAAAAGCCACCGTAGTTTAACTCTATTTTATCTACTCTGTTATATTTTAATGCCTGTGAGCTTACTTCCATTGTTACAAATTTAAGGTTACTTTCTACAGCGTTATGGAAGTGTTTATGAAGTTCTAGTGCTTCTGGAGTTGTTATGTGCGATTCAAAATGTTGTTTTCCATCATATGTTTCTATAGATGAGATTATCCCCGTTGCTTTTGATTTATTTTTTTCTTCGTATATGTCTAGGATTGTTTTTAGCATATAAGCTGTGGTGGATTTACCCTTTGTTCCTGTGATTCCGATGGTTGTAAGGTTTTTCCATGCACTGTCATAGTGAAAGTCTGCTAAGATTCCCATTGCTACTCTTATATCTTTTACAATTATATAGTCCATGTTTTCTTCTTTATATTTTTTTTCACTTATATAGCAAAATGCCTGTTTTTCTTTTGCTACTCTTAGATAGCTAGGAGAAAAGTGCATCCCCTTACATATAAAAAGACTTCCATTAATGACTTCTCTTGAGTCCATAGAAATTTGAGTTATTTCATAATTACCTATACTATAATCTGTAATCAGATGGGCTTCTTTAAGTATATTTATATACTCTTTTATATTTTTCATAACCTTTATCCTCTCATTAACTCTATAGCTTTATCCTCTAACACACTCATTGCATCTATATAAAAACTTCCTAAGTTTTCTTGTTCTTTAAATATTGAGAGTTCTGTACAAGCAAGTATAGCCCCCTGACATCCCTCTGATTGCAGTTGGTTTTCTACTTTTCTAAAGTCTTCCACCGAACCTTTAAAACCTGCTTTTATATCCCTATATATTATATTCATAACCAGCTTTTGGGCGTCCACACTGGGAACAAATGGTTCTAATCCCTGCTCTTTTAAGGCTTCTTGGTACAGTTTTGATTGGATAGTTCCATCCGTTGCCAGTATTCCTATTCTTCCTGTTCCAAAAATAGTTTTTGCTTGTTTTGCTGCTTCTTTTATCATATTTATAAATGGAATCTTAACTTCCCTTTCTAGACTTGGAACAAAGTAGTGGGACGTATTACATGGTATAGCTATAGCCACTGCTCCTCCTGCCTCAAGATATTTCGCATCTTTTAATAGTTCATTATATACCTCTTCTACCTTACCACTTAATATAGCCGATGTTCTATCTGGCATGGTACTATGGTTTAGTATTATCATTCTTATATGCTCTTGATCCTTTCTTGCCGGAGTTTTTTTTGTGATGTTGTTATAAAACTGGATTGTGGCAACTGGGCCCATGCCTCCTATAACGCCTAATATTTTTTCCATTTTATCTCCTATTTTTTCTTCTCATAGTATTTATTAAATTTAACTATATGACCATAAATATTTTTATATAGCCTTAGTTTACGTTTTAACTTTTTATCTTTTGAATATAGTAACGGGTTGCAACTTTTCCCTTCTTTTATTAAACTTTTCATTTCCTTATGGTATTCACTACTTATATAGTTATAAAGCACATAATCAGGAACTACTCTCCAAAGATGCCTATTGTTTGCTATCTCAAAACCTTCTAGCTTGTTATATATCCTGTCTTCCACAAGAAGTTTCGCTATGTTATGTCCCGAGCCCGTTACATAGAAGTTAGAACGCCCTTGCCTTACATTGATTTCAAATACTTTATACTTCCCATCTCTTTGGTCATATTTAATGTCAAAGTTACTAAAGCCTGTAAAGTTTATAGCTTCTAAAAAACTTTTGATTTTTTCACAAAGTTCTGGGTTGTAATGGTTAAGAATAGTGGCATGGTTTCCTATTCCATGAGGTGTATGTTCTTCCAATAATACATGTCCAAGAAGCATAAATTTAACCTTGTTATCTTGCCCTGAATAGTTTGTCAGTACATACATATAACTGTCATCCCCCGGAATAAAATCCTGAATAATAACGCTGCTACTATATCCAGAACCATATATATCATCTAAGATGGATTCTAGTTCTTTTCTTGTATCCGCCTTGTAAACTTTTTTCTGTGTAGGGTACGGGTAGTTCCAATACATTACCGAATCTGCCGGTTTTATAATGAAAGGCGCTTCAAAAGGTAATTCAAAATCCTTACCCATATTATTTTTATAAACAAAAGTGCTTGGATAGTCTAAACCATAGATGTCGCAAAACTCATAGAACCTTTCTTTGTTTATAAGGATTTCCATTAGCTCCTTCCCAATGTAAGGTGCTATTACATTACTAGGAAATTTTTCTAGGTTATTGGCACAAAGCTCTACATAGTTATCTCCACAGCCTATTAGTAAGATTTGCTTATCCCTATGGAGTTTTGCAAATTCCAATACTTTTTCTAAAAAATAATCTTGGTGGTCAGCTCTTTCATCAGTAATATACTCTATTATATCACTATCAAAACATGGCCCTGTAGGATATTTTCCATAGGCAGTTGACTTAATCTTATATTCTTCATGGAAGGCTCTCGCAACACTATAAACATTTATATCTCCACCCCATAACATATTTATAAATTTCATATAATCTCTCCCTCTTTACAGACTTAACTTTAATTGCATATCATTAATTATAAAAGTAAAATCACCATTTTCAAATACTTTATTATAGTTCCCATCAATTATACAAAGTTGCTCTAATAATATCTCTATATTCACTTCTTTCTTCTCTTTTGCCCTAAGGCTCACTCTTTCAAATGCCTTTAACTCTTTTACCGGTGTTATAACCGAACTTATTTCATCTTTTACATACACCAGTATCACTTCTTCGCAATCTATATCACTAATATTCTCTAAGGTAAAACTAAGTTTTATAGCCTTTCCCTTTAGGTATTCTTCATTGGGTAAAGTTTTAATGCTACGCTTTAACCTTTCTATAGGATCATCTTCATCGAACTGTGCTTTAAAGTTAAGTGAATAAGATAGATTTCCGTATATCACTTTACTATAGCTAAGTCCATGTCCAAATTCAAAGAGTTGACTTTGATGAAAGTCCACATACTTACCTCCATGCCATCCTGGTAGATAATTATAATATATAGGCAGTTGTCCTGTATGGCGCGGAAAACTTATAGGTAGTTTTGCTGATGGATTTATTTCTCCCGCTAAGATTTTAGCGCAAATCTCACCTCCTAAACTTCCCCAATTAAATCCATAGATCATGGCCGATGAAAATTTTGCCAAATCATATACATCCAGAGGTTTACTGCTAACAAGTACTGTTACTATAGGTGTCCCCACTTCTACCATAGCTTCCAAAATGGCTTTTTGCCCTAACGATAGTTCTAAGCTTGCCCTATCTTTCTCTTCTCCATATTCCTCTAGTCCATCTCCTAAGGCTAATATTACTAAATCACAAGTTTGAGCATAACGTATAGCCTTTTTTAACCCTGCTGCTTCAAGATCTGAGGTACTACATACCTTTTCATAATATAGGTCAAAGTCATATTTTTCTCTTAGTGATTCTAACCCTTCTTTTAGCGTAACCACCTTGGTTTTAGGAGTATTGCTAGGCTTAGGTTCTGGATGGGTAAAATACGTCCAATCCCCTAACATATTCATAACATCATCAGCATTAGGTCCTATAAGAGCTATTCTTTTAGGAGCTTTTTCATCTTTAAATAAAGGAAGTATCCCATCATTTTTCAGTAATACCATCGCTCTTTTAGTAATTTCTTCGTTTAGTTTTTCATGGGCTTTTGAGCCTATATATCCTTTGGTTTTATTATTTTTATTTTTAAGGGTTTGTACTTTATTGGAATTGTCGAAAAGCCCCAAATCAAATTTTATTTTGAGAATTCTATCAACAGCTTCATCTATTAAGCTTTCTTCTACTAACCCTGATTTCACTAAATCTAATGTTGCGTTATAGAATTCTGGTGTATTCATTATCATATGATTTCCTGATTTTATAGCTTTATAAGATGCCTCGTAAATATCTTTTGCAACAAATTGTTTTCCTATTAGTGAACGAACATTTTCCCAATCTGTAACTACAAAACCTTCAAATCCCATTTCTTTTTGGAGTATATCCTTAAGTAAATATGGATTAGCTGAACAAGGAAGAAGATCTACACTTTGATACCCCGCCATTATAGAACCAACTCCTGCATCAATGGCTTTTTGAAATGGTGGCAAAAATAAAGATCTTAACTGTCTTTCAGGAACGGGAGAATCATAGCTATCCCTTCCCCCTGTGGATTCTCCATAAGCTATAAAATGCTTGGCACATGCTAAAATACCATTATCTTCTTTTAAATCCCCATCATTTTGGTAACCTTCAATCATAACTTTTGCCATCTCACCTATTAAAAAAGGATCTTCTCCAAAGGTTTCGCTAATTCTCCCCCACCTTAAATCCCGTCCTATGCAAAGTAATGGAGAAAAAGTCCAATGAAGAGCATCTTCCGAAACTTCACGAGCCGTAGCTCTTGCTACACTCTTAACTAAATTCCTATCGAAGCTGGCAGCCATAGCTAATGGACTTGGAAAAACAGTTGAACTACTATTCAAAGCATGACCATGTATGGCATCAATACCAAAAATAACAGGTATTTTAAGCCTACTTTTTAACGCTTCTTCTTGTATTGCTCTGGCATCATCCCCCATTACATGAAGAAAACTTCCAGCTCCCATTTTTGCGAATATAAGAGCTTCTTTATGGGAAACTCTTGAATAAGATATTTGAAGCATTTGCGCAACCTTTTCTTCTAAACTCATTTTCTCTCTAAGTTCAACAGCTCTACATTTTAAATCCATAGTCCACCTCCATTACCTTAATATAAATTATATAATACCATAATAGCCTATATAATTCAAAAAAACCACATATGATTCACTTATTAAAATCTAACTATAATCATTAAAATATTAAGCTTCTATAAATCCTTAGCTTTTCATTTTACTATACGTTTAATAGTTTTAGTATATCCTCCAGTCAATAGGTGTTCTTCCATACTTCTCTAAATATTCATTGGCCAATTTAAAGTGGTTACATCCAAAAAAACCTCCATGAGCTGATAATGGACTGGGATGTACAGACGTTAGAATAAGATGTTTTGGATTATTTATTATTTCCACTTTTGCTTTCGCATTAGCTCCCCAAAGTAAAAATACAATAGGCTCTTCTAAGTTATTAAGATGTTCAATTATTTTATTGGTAAAAACCTCCCATCCCTTTCCTCTATGGCTATTAGGCTGTCCTTCCCTAACAGTTAGACATGTATTTAAAAGTAATACTCCCTGCTTTGCCCAGGTTGTCAATTCTCCATGGTTTGGAATTTCAATTCCCAATTCTCCTTTTAGCTCTTTATAAATATTTATAAGTGATGGTGGCGGTTTAACCCCTTTTTGAACTGAAAAACTAAGCCCATGAGCTTGCCCATACCCATGATATGGATCTTGCCCTAGTATAACAACTTTAACTTCCTTATAGTCTGTATACTTAAGAGCATTAAATATATCGTACATGTTAGGATATATTATCTGAGTTTTATATTCTTTTTTTAAAAATTCTCTCAAACTTACATAATATTCTTTTTGAAATTCTTCCTCCAACAGTTCATCCCACTGATTATTAAAGATAATCATAATACCTCCTACGTTTAAGCTTAAATATCTATATATTTTACCATATATTTAATTTTTCTCAAAACTCCATGTATCTCTTTATTAATAACAATTAATTCAACAAACTATAAAACATTAGTTATAAATCAAAAAACTTGTGTTATAATCTTAGAAAGAAAGCAAATATTTTATCATTCAATATATTAACTCAGAACATATAACACTAATTTAAAAATACCAAAATAACGGAGGGACTTATGATTTTAGATAATAAACTTTTTGTAGCTTTTGATAAAGCTCCTATAAACATACTTCCTAATATGGCGTGTCGCCACGGACTTATTGCTGGTGCCACAGGTACCGGCAAAACCATTACACTTAAGGTTTTAGCTGAAGGCTTCTCCTCAATAGGTGTCCCTGTCTTCTTGGCAGATGTAAAAGGCGATGTATCCGGAATGTGCTTAGCCGGTTCTGAAAACGAAAAAATTAAAGAGCGTCTATCCATAATGAACATAAGTGACTTTGAATACAAGTCATTCCCTACCAGATTTTGGGATGTTTACGGTGAAAAGGGGCATCCTATACGTGCTACAATCTCTCAGATTGGACCTTTACTTTTATCTCGTATTTTAAACCTTAACGAAATACAAACAGGAGTATTGACGGTGGTATTCAAGGTTGCAGATGATAATAAGCTTTTACTTTTGGATATAAAGGACTTAAAAGCAATGCTTCAATATTGTTCTGGTAAAAGCAAAGAATTAAGCGTACAATACGGAAACATAAGCACAGCATCTATAAGTGCCATTCAGAGAAGTTTACTGCTCCTTGAAGAAGCAGGTGGAAATATATTTTTTGGAGAACCTGACTTAGATATAATGGATTGGTTCAAAACTGATGGCCCTATGGGATATATTAATATTTTACATTGTGCTAAATTATTTTTAGAGCCTAGACTTTATTCAACTTTTTTAATCTGGCTTCTTAGCGAACTATACGAAGCGCTTCCTGAAGTAGGTGAAGTGGAAAAACCTAAAATGGTATTTTTCTTTGATGAGGCTCATTTACTTTTTAAAGATGCCCCAAAAACTCTTATGGATAAAATAGAGCAGGTAGTTAGACTTGTTCGCTCAAAGGGTGTAAGTATATTTTTTATATCACAATCTCCATCGGATATTCCTAATGCTATTCAAGGACAGTTGGCAAATAGAATTCAACATGCCTTACGTGCCTATTCTCCAAGTGAGCAAAAAGCTGTAAAAGCAGCAGCTCAAACTTTTAGAGAAAATCCTGAATTCGATAGCTATGAGGCTATATTAAGCCTAAGCACTGGAGAAGCCTTAGTATCCTTCTTAGATGAAAAAGGAAGTCCCTCTATAGCCCAAAAAGCCTTAATCCTACCACCACAAAGTATGATGGCTCCTTGTGATGATAATATTAGGATTCAACATATCGCAAGTAGCGAATTTTTTGCTAAATATACCAATGTAGTAGATAACCAGTCAGCCTTTGAAGATTTACAAAACATAAAAACTCAAGAAACTAATATGGCAGAAGCTGAAAAACAAGAAGCACAAAAAGAAAAAGAACGAGAAGAGACACTTCAACAAATGACTAAAATTGCAACAAAAATAGGAACTTCTATCTTGACCAGTGTAGGCAAAAAAACCAGTCGTTCACTGATCCGTGGATTGTTTAATACACTTAAAAAATAGATATAAGAAGGGAAGTAGCCCGGCTATTTCCCTTTTATACTTATTAACTTTAATTAAATCTAAATAGCAAAATTTGAGGTAATATTATGGCACCCTTATCACTTTATATTCACATTCCATTTTGTAAGGAAAAATGTAATTATTGTAACTTTATATCCAGTCCAGCCAGCGAAAGCACAATGGACGATTATATAAGCTGCCTTATAAAAGAAATCCAATTAAACAAAAATAAATTCAGAAACTTTGGGGTGGATACAGTTTTCATTGGAGGTGGAACTCCAAGCATTTTAAATGTAAACCAGCTAATCCAATTGTTAGAAGCATTAAGCACTAATATTGTTCCTTTTGCACCTGTAGAATTTACCTTTGAACTTAATCCAGACTCCATAGATGTTGAAAAACTTAAAGTTCTAAAAAATTATGGTGTCAACAGACTAAGTATAGGACTACAAACTGCAGACGCCTCTGAACTTAAAGTTTTAGGCAGAATCCATAGTTATTCTCAGTTTGAAACTGCCTATAGACTTGCAAGGGAACAGGGATTTAACAACATTAGCGTAGATTTAATGTTTGCTTTTCCAACTCAAACAATGAAAACTTTTGAAAGAACCTTAGAAAAAGTTACAAGCCTCAAACCTGAACATATCTCTTGTTACTCTTTAATAGTAGAAGAGGATACCAAACTACATCAAGCACTAGAAGAAAATAAACTTAAAGAATTGTCGGAAGAAGAATATCTTAATATGTACCGTCATGTGATATCCTTTCTAAACGAAAAGGGTTATATACAATATGAGATTTCTAACTTCTCCTTAAAGAATTATGAGTCTAAGCATAATTTAGGTTACTGGTCTCAAAAAAACTATCTTGGACTTGGAGTTGCCGCCCATTCCTTTATGGAAGGAGTACGATTTTCTAATACAGAAAATATATTAGATTATATTAATTATTTGAACAATAATAAATCCCCTATAATCCAACATGAGCGTTTGACTCCTGCTGATTCCTTTGACGAAACTATAATGCTAGGAATAAGAAAAAACTCCGGAATAGACCTAAAAAAACTAAGAGAAGATTTTGGTGATAGCCCTACGCTAGATACTCGAATTAAAACTCTAAAAGAAAACAGTTTACTCCAAGATATTGATACCCACCTGCGACTTACACAAAAAGGTCGTGAACTTTGTAATACTGTTATACTAGAATTAGTAAAATAGCCATTATTTTACTAAAAAATTATGATAAACAGAAACTTTACTATATTAAATTACCAAGGAGGTAATATGAAAAATTACAAATTTACCCTAGCCTATGATGGCTCTCGCTACAAGGGTTACCAAAAACAAACAGGAAAAGATAACATTCTTACAATCCAAGGAAAAATTGAAGATATACTTGAAAAACTAGCAGGTAAAGAAATACAGTTAATAGGATGTGGTAGAACCGATACAGGAGTTCATGCCATTGAATATATAGGAAATGCTCACTTAAACACAGATTTATCCGAAGGAGATCTAAAAGACTATATAAATGAGTATCTTCCTGACGATATTCTAATTAAAAAAGTAGAGATAGTAGATGACCGTTTTCACTCTCGTTATAACATAAAAACAAAAACATACCTTTATGTAATAAGAAATAGTGACATTCCAGATATTTTTCAACGTCGTTACGAATATCAACTAAGTGGCCAATTGAATATAGATGCTATGAAAAAAGCCTCTCAAAACCTTATTGGAACCCATGACTTTGCCAGCTTCACCAATATTAAACCATCAAAAAAATCCACAGAACGCACAGTAGAATCCATCGATATTCAAAAAGAAGGAGAGCTTGTAAAAATATATATCACAGCCGATGGTTTCTTATGGAATATGGCTAGACTTATAGTAGGAACCTTGCTTGATATAGGAGAAGGCTACAAAGATGTGGATTTTGCAAAAAAAGCCCTTGAATCTAAAGATAGAAGTGTTCTAAGCAGAATGGCAAACCCTAAGGCTCTATTTATGTACTCTACAAAATATTAAAAATAAATTTTATTTCACGTAAATTTATTGTATAAAATTAACTTGCAACTAATATACACTAACTATTCTAATTTCTCTGTTAATAAAATAAGAGCTTATTATTTTAAAATTCTAAAATAATAAGCTCTTATCTATTTTCTTTTTATTTTTAATATACTATTCATAAATTCTTTTTATAACAACTTAAACTTTACATATATATTTTTGTTGTTTTTAGCCTTCATATATTTTTATTCTGTATTTCTATCTTCCTGTTATCTCATACATAAGTGCATTTACTATGGCAGCAGCTATATTGCTTCCGCCTTTTCTGCCTTTTGCTACTATTACATCTGCTTTAGTTTCCATTATCATTTCTTTGGATTCTACCACATTTACAAAACCTACAGGTACAGCTATTATTCCTGCTGGTTTATAGTTTTCCTCTGTTATAAGTTGGTGAAGTTTTATTAGGGCTGTAGGGGCATTTCCTACCACAAAGATTACAGGTTTATTTTGTCTACTTGCCTTTTCTACTGCTATTATCGCTCTTGTTATTCCTCTTTCTTTAGCTTCTTTCGCCACTTCTTCATCTGCCATATAGCAAAGAGCTTCTACTCCCAGTTTTTTTAAGGCTGCCTTATTAATTCCTGCCAGAGCCATGTTAGTATCTGTTACAATAAGAGCTTGAGCTTTTAAAGCCTCTGAAATATTTTCTATTGAATTTTTGCTAAAATATAGGTTTTCTGCATAACTAAAGTCTGCTGAAGTATGGATGCACCTTTTTATTATAGGTGCTGGTTTCCCGCTTAATTTTGTTTTGTACTCTTCTAACAGTATAGAGTCTATAATAGCCATACTCTCTTCTTCTATTTTTGTTGGATTTAATTGTAAGTCCTTCATTTTTTCCTCCTTGTTTTATGTTTTACTAGCTAAATTTCCATTATTTTTTTCAACTGAACTATATCCAAATTCTTTTCTAATGTATCCGCCAAAATTTCGTATTGATTTTCCTTGTATTGATTTTGTGGAATAATATTTATTTCCATTTTAAGATTTTTTTCTTCTGCTAAAGTTTTTATTAGGACTTCTGCTATTTTGCTTTCATCAAAAATTCCATGTACATAAGTACCGTATACTGTTGCTTTTTCTTCTATTGCCCCTTTAAAGCTACTTACTCCATTATGGATTTCATATCCTTTAAACTCCAAGTTCGATAAAGCCTTCAACCTACCTTTTATGGTATTTATTCTGCCTTCTGTCTGTGTAGTATTCTTTGTATTTTCAAATATTGTCTTACTGTCTAAGAGTCCTAAACCTTCTTCTGTTCCCCCTTCTTCTATGTTATGGGGATCTTCTAGGCTTTTACCTAAGATTTGATAACCCCCACATATCCCAAAGACAATTTTGTTTTTACTCTCCGCTTTTATTACTTTATCTAAGCCTTTCTCTTTTAGCCACTTTAGGTCTGCTATTGTGTTTTTAGATCCCGGTATTATTATGATGTCTGAAAATTCTAAAGCTTCTTTTGTTTCCACATAGTTTACTGCTACACCCTTGATTCTTTCAAATATTCCTAAGTCTGTATAATTTGAAATATGAGGTAGTTTTATACAAGCTATATTTATATCCTTATATCTTATCTGTTGAAAACGCTGACTTATTCCATCTTCTTCGTCTATATCTATACTTTCATACATCTGTATTCCTAAGCATGGTTTAGAGGTTAGTGCTGTCAGTTTTTCTATTCCTGATTTAAGCATTTCTTTTTCGCCTCTATACTTATTTATTATATAACCCTTAATTCTATTTTTATATTTATCTTCTTGTAACATTATAGTTCCATAGATGGAGGCAAACACTCCTCCTCTGTCTATATCCCCTACTATTATTACAGGTGCATCTACTAAGTCTGCTGTTAGCATATTAGAAATATCATCTTCTATGTTTATTTCTGCTGAACTTCCTGCTCCTTCTATTATTATTATATCGTATTCCTCTTCCAACTTTTGAAAGTCTGTCTTTATTATTGGTAATAAACTTTTTTTGTATTTATGATATTGGCTTGAACTCATGTTTCCTACCACTTTTCCTTGTACTATAACTTGTATGCTCCTTTGTTTCGTAGGCTTTAGTAATATACTATTCATATTAGCCTTTGGCTCTATCTTGCAAGCCTCTGCTTGCATAGCTTGAGCTCTACCTATTTCTAATCCCTCTTTTGTTATGAATGAGTTTAGTGCCATATTTTGTGGCTTGTAGGGTGCTACTTTATATCCCTGTCTTTGGAATATTCTACAAAGTCCTGCTACTATCAGGCTTTTCCCTGCATTTGAGGTTGTTCCCTGTATCATAATTTTTTTAGCCATAGTTTAGTACCTCTTTTAGTGCTTTTATAAGTTTCAAGTTATCTTCATGAGATTTTACTGCTACTCTATAATGTCCATCAGATAAATTATTATAATTACTACATTCTCTTATTAAAATACCCTTGGTAAGTAGTTTTTCTTTTAAGTTCTTATCTTCTGATAAGAACAGTATATAGTTACTTTGTCCCCCATAGACTTTTAAGTTCATTTTTTCCAATTCTCTTAATAAAAATTCTCTTTCAATCTTTACATAGACTTTAGATTCTTTTTTGTAGTCTTCGTCTTTTAAAGCTTCTACTCCGGATATTTGTGCCACTGCTGATATATTCCATGGTGGTGCAAATCTTGTTAAATCTTCGTTAAGCTTTTGGTTTGAACTTATTATATAGCCCAGCCTTATCCCAGCAAGGGCATAAAACTTTGTAAATGCCTTAATTACAACTATATTAGGATTTGAATTTATCTGCTTTACCATAGAAGTTGCATCAGTAAAATCCAAGAAACATTCATCTACCACTAAAAGAGTTTTTGTATTCTTTATAGATTCTGCTAAGGTGTTTAATATGGTTTCCTCTGCTAAAAGTCCTGTTGGATTATTGGGATTACAAATAAAAACCATATCCATACCTTTAGCTCTTTCCAACATATCCATCTTCATTTTCATATCTTCATCTAGATTATAATAGCTAATGTCCGTATTAACTAATGTAAGTGCTTGTTGGTATTCTGAAAAACTAGGTGCCATCACCAATGCTTTTGCAGGCTTTTGGCTTATACACAATCTATATATAAGCTCTGCCGCTCCATTTCCTAATACTATCTCTTCTTTTTTTACTTGATGTTCTCTCGCCAATGAGTCTAGTAATATTCTGCAACTATAGTCAGGATATATACTAAAGTCATCAACCTTTTCTACTATGACTTCTCTTACCAACTTAGGAAGTCCTAAAGGATTTATGTTACTGGAGAAATCAATAGGTCTAGTTTCATAAGCATAAACATCTCCACCATGATTATATATCATAAGCAACCTCCTAATAATAAAGTCAATATTATTGATGATGCTACTGTTATTGAACTTATATACATTAATTTATTTGCAGCTATTATATGGCTTGGTTTTGCACTTTCTAAGGCATCTCCTATGGTAGGTTTTTCAACTAGGTTTCCAAAATAATAATTAGCCCCTCCCAATTTAATTCCTAAAGCTCCTGCACAAGCTGCTTCTGTCTTTCCACTGTTTGGACTGGAATGATTGTTCCCATCTCTTACTAAAATTTTAAGTGCATTTTTACTGCTTAACCCCACTACCTTTGATGTTAATACCATAAATATTGCCGCTATTCTTGCAGGAATAAAATTAAGCACATCATCTAACCTTGCTCCTACTTTTCCAAAATAAAAATATCTTCTATTTTTATAGCCTATCATAGAGTCCATAGTATTTACAGCCTTATAGAAAAAGCCAAGTGGCGCTCCTCCTATCGCTATGAATATTAGTGGAGCAACTACTCCATCCGTAGTATTTTCTGCCACAGTTTCAACAGTAGCCTTTACAATTCCTTCTTCCTCTAGGTTCTCTGTATCTCTCCCTACTATCCAAGAAAGATACTTTCTCGCTAAGTTTATATCCCCTGATTTTAAGGCATTGTATACTTGCATACTTTCTTTTTTTAGTGAGCCTGCTGCTAGAATTTGAAAACACATGAAAATCTCCACAACTCCTGCCAATTTTAAGCTAACTTTAGCTATTCCTAAAAGCATCAGAAATGGTACTAGATAGGCTAAACCACTTACAATGATAACTGTTGCAAGCCCTCCTACAAATTCCATTTTGGGAGATTTACTTAGTACTGCTCTGAAAAAATTTTCTGATTTTTTTACTAAACTTCCTATTAACCTTATGGGATGTGGAAGCCATTTAGGATCTGCAAATAATAAATCCATAATAACAGCTATGGCAATTATAACTCCTCTTTCCATCTTTCCCCCCATGCTTTTGCCATGTTTATAAATCGTTTTGCCGATTTTAGGTTACCTAAAAAATGAAGATGAGGATAACCTGCATAAAGTCCATTTTGTGATATTCCACAACTCTGTTCTCCTCTTGATTTTACTAAGTTAAAATCACTTCCTGACTTATCTGTATCACTGTAGTGAAATTCATGAACCAAAAGTTTTTCTCCTTTTAGAGCTAACAAACCATCTTTAGTAGCTTCCATAGTACCATACCCAAAACGAACTAACTTCTCTGTCATTCTCGCCTTGTGTTTTACTATCCCTACCATTTGATATTCTCTGCCCTCTAGGTCGCTTATGCTTTCACAAAGGTACATATAACCTCCACATTCAGCAATAGTCGGAAGTCCCTCTTCAATTTTCTTTTTTATTTCTTCTCTCATTTCCATATTTTCTTCCAGATCTTTTCCATAAAGCTCTGGATATCCCCCTGGAAGAATAAGTGCTGATATACCCTCTGGAAGTTTGGAGTCATTTAAAGGTGAAAATCTAATTATTTCTCCTCCCATATCCTCCAATACCTTTAAGGAGTCCTCATAATAAAAACAAAAGGCATTATCCCAAGCTAAACCAATTTTAACCTTAGTTTCACTTTCTTTTTCTATGGTTATTTTTTTGTAGATAAGCTCTTCTGTCTCTCTTCCTATATCTTCAATAGCATCTAAATCTATTGTCTGCTGACATATTTCTCCAAGTTTATCCAGCCTATGTTTTATATCTTTAATCTCTCCTGCCGTTACTAAGCCTAAGTGCCTACTTTCGATTACAAGCTCCTTATTACTTGGAAGATAGCCTAAAACCTTAAGTTCAACTTCTTTCTCAATTATATCTTTGTAATACTTATACATACCCCCATTTATATTGTTAAGTATTACTCCTTTTATATTATTTTCTCTAAACTCCTTATAGCCCTTTACTGTTGCTGCTATTGACAATCCTACTCCTTTGGGACTTACCACTAAAATTTCAGGAGTATTTGTGATACTGGAAATATGATTTGATGAGCCATGGTCCGTATTCTTCTGTCCATCATACATTCCCATCACTCCTTCTATTATACTTAAATCACATCCCTTGCTTCGCTCCCCAAGTATATATTTTACCTGCTCTTCCCCTGTCAGTACTACATCTAAGTTAAAAGAGTTTATTCCTAATGCCTCTTTATGAAACATCGGATCTATATAATCAGGCCCGCACTTAAAGGCTGCTAAGCTTAGACCTTTTGACTTAAATGCAGATAGCAAACCACAGGTCAAAGTAGTCTTTCCACAGCCCGAGCCTGTTCCCACAAGCATTATCCTTGGCAATTTATTTTTTTCCATTTGGCTCCCCACTTGCAATTATATAAATAGGATTTTCAGCTTTCATCATATGATAACCTGCTAACATATGGCTTTTTGAAACATTGACACAGGTTATTTCAGGCTTATACCCTTTTTCTTCGAGAACTCTTACCCCTTCGCCTATACTTTCTAAAGTTATTGCTGTAATTAGTATTTCTACCTTAGGGTTCTTTTCTATAAGATTATCGACTATAGAGTTAAGCTCTCTCCCACTACCTCCTATAAAAACCTTATCTGCCGGAGGAAGTTCTTCTAAGCCATCAGGAGCATACGCCTCTACACATTCTATATTATAGCTTCCTATCTTTTTAATATTTTCCCTTAAAAGCTCAACAGCTTCTTTTTTACGTTCTAATGCATAAACCGTAGAGTTATAAGCCTTCATTGCCAACTCTATACTACAAGAGCCTGTGCCTGAACCTATATCGTAAACTATGTCATATGGTTGAACATTAAGCTGTGATACGGCAATGGTTCTTACCGACTCCTTAGTCATAGGAGCTTCTCCTCTTATAAAATCATCATCCCATAATTTTTTATGTCTGTTGCATGGGTTTGGATTCTCAATTAAAATCACTGATAAATCGTCAAAGGTCATATCTTTTAATTCTTCTAAATTTCCTTTAACTATCCTTTGTCCTTCATGAGATAGCTTCTCGCCTACAGTAATCTTAATATCTTTTATTCCCTTAGCATAAATTTGATTGATTATTGTATGTGCCTTAATGTCCCCACCTGTAAGCGCAAAAACTTTTTTATTGTAAGAAACCGCTCCTATTAAAGAACCTTTTCGTCCATGTAAGCTAAGCACTTCCCAATCATCATATTTAGTCCCTAAAATACTTGCAAAGTATTGTATTGAACTTATTCCATTTATAAAACTTAGTTCATAACCCTTGAGTTTCTCTTTGATACTGGTAGATATACTATAAAATCCAACATCTCCTGATGCTACAATTACTATGTCCTTAACAGTATCTTGTTCTTTTATAAAATCAGGTATTTTACTTAACTCCATTTCCACAAACTGAGAGTTTAAATGCTGTAATGCCTTAAAAAGTCTTGGAGTAGCCACTACTATATGAGCATTTTTTATTACATATTTTGCTTCCCCTGTAAGAAGGCTTTCTTTAGAAGGTCCAACGCCTACAACATATATCATGGCTACCTCCTACTATCCTATTATTCTATCTGCCACTATATCTGCTAGTCTTTCATCCACTCCCAAAATACTACCCATTGTTACTTTTACATCTGGATGAGTCGATGTAAACTTTTCTATCTCCTCAGGAATATCTTGTCTAATATGAATTCCTTCAAACAGAAAATAAGGAACAACCTTTATTTCTTTCGCTCCTTTATTCGCTAAAGTTTCCAATCCCCCAACTATAGTCTTTTCACAAAATTCCATATAACCAACCTCAATCATCTCTTCAGGTAGTTTTTTTCTTACCATATCTACAATCTCTTCCATTGCCAATTCCGTTGCTTTCGCCCTACTTCCGTGAGCTGCTAATAATATACCTTTCATAACATCCTCCTATCCAATATGCCCTGCTTTTATAGCATCGGCTATTTCTTCTGCAAAATAAGTTATCAATATATCAGCCCCTGCTCTAAATATAGATACAGTGGTTTCACACATAATTTTGTACTCATCAATCAGTCCTGCCTTGCCTGCTGCCTTTATCATAGCAAACTCTCCACTTACCGAATAAGCTGCTACAGGCACGTTACTTATTTCTTTTGCCTTAGTTATTATATCTAAATAAGATAAGGCAGGTTTAACCATAACTATATCTGTGCCCTCTTCAATGTCTAACTGAATCTCCTTACAAGCTTCTCTGCTATTATGATAGTCCATTTGGTATGCCTTTCTATCCCCAAAAGATGGAGCAGAACCTGCCGCTTCTCTAAAAGGTCCGTAAAAAGCTGATGCATACTTAGCAGAATAGCTCATAATAGGTAGATTAATATACCCTGCCTTATCCAAAGCCTCTCTCATAGCAGCCACATGACCATCCATCATGTCCGAAGGAGCTACCATATCTGCCCCAGCTTCTCCATGAGAAACTGCAATTTTACTTAGATATTCTAAAGTTTTATCATTATTTACATAATCACCTTCCAAGATTCCACAATGTCCATGAGAAGTATATTCACACATACAAACATCCGTTATTATATAAACATCTTTACCATAACGAGCCTTGATTACTCTTACACCCTCCTGAACTATACCATGACTACAAAAACTTTGACTTCCTATAGCATCCTTTTCTTTTGGTAGTCCAAAAAGCATAAACTTATTAATCCCATGGCTTAAAGCCTTGTCTATGCCCTCATGTACTCTATCTGGACTATAGTGAAAGTGCCCTTCCATACTGGATATAGGTGATTTAATATTTTCTCCCTCTATTAAAAATATAGGTAAAATAAGTGCATTTGGTGATAACCTTGTTTCTCGTGTTAAATCTCTTATATCCTTGTTTTGTCTTAATCTTCTTGGTCTAATTTCCATAATTTTTCTACCCTTTCTACAACAGAGTCAATAGTTGCCTCTTCTGATATGAATGTTCTTATTCCTAGTTTTTTTGCTACCTTAGCAGTCTGTTCTCCTATACATATTCCCTTAATCTTCGAAAAATCAAAATCTTCACCTACACTGTCAGCAAAACTTTTAACTATGCTGGCACTGGTAAAGGTAATATAATCAAAATCCATTTCCCCTAAGTGAACCTTTATACTTTTTGTTTCATAAACAGGAATATCATCAAACTTAATGTTCTTGCTTCGTAAAACTTCCATTAACTCTAAGCTTCCTTCTTGGGCTCTGTAAATCCCCACCTTATCATCTACTTTAAGAAAAGATTTTTCTAACATTTCTCTTCCCAGTGCTTCTCCACTGTAGATGCTTGGGCAAAAGTCAGCTCTTATTCCATGCTCTTCTAGACTCTTAGCTGTTTGAGCTCCTACAACTGCAATTTTTTTGCCATACAGCACTCTTGCATCCATATTAAGCTCTTTTAACTTATTAAAAAATTCCTCCACCCCTACAGCACTTGTAAACACTATTACATCTTTATCAGATAAATTAAGATCAAAATCTATCCTTCTTGTTTCAATCAATGGAAGTTTTCTTACCTTAGCCCCTAGCGAACCTAATTTTTCTCCTAACCCTCCAATAGACGAGTTAGGTCTTGTAACTAAAACCTTACATCCACTTAGACTTTGATTAGAAAACCAATCATATTTTTCTGAAAGGGAACAAACCCTACCTATGATAATAGTAGCAGGTGATTTTACTCTATGGCTAATTATATCGTCTTCACACTTTTCTAAACTGGTAATTATCTTCCTCTGGTTAGCTCTTGTCCCATTTTCTACAAAGGCCACTTCTGTATCTTTTGCCATTCCTGCTTCCATAAGCCCTTTTGCTATAATAGGTATTGAAGCCACTGACATAAGGAAAACAAGAGTTCCATTGAGCCTTGTAAGAGCCTCATAATCTATAGGCAAATCTCCTAACTTAGCACTATGTCCTGAGATTATGTGTACCGAAGCACAAAATTCCCTATGAGTTACAGGAATACCCGCATAGCTGGGAGCTGCAATAGCAGAAGTTATACCCGGCACAACCTTAAAAGGAATATCTTCCTCAATAAGAAGCTCCAACTCCTCACCACCACGACCAAATAAAAATGGATCGCCACCCTTAAGCCTAACTACTATCTTACCTAATTTAGATTTTTCCAATAATATCTTATTAATCTCTGACTGTGGAATTATATGGTTTCCCACATTTTTACCTGCATCTATCATTTCTGCTGTTTCAGGAATTAGCTCTAAAATATCTTTGCTAACGAGCCTATCATAAACTACAACTTCTGCTATTTTAATAAGTCTTTCAGCTTCTATGGTTAATAGATTTTTATCTCCAGGACCTGCTCCTACTAAATATACCTTTCCCTTACACATCACAACAACATTCCTTTCTACCAACATCTCCTCTAAGCTCAAAAGCTAAACTTCTAGCACATAAGCAGCCTTCTTCTCGATTACAAATAATAGTCTTTTCTATCATCTGCTCCTCTTCATCTACATACATTCCCGTAAGATAAAGTTTGTCTTCTATAAGTCTTCCATAAGCAGCCACAGGCGAACTACACCCACCATCTAAAGCGCATACAAAGCTTCTTTCTGCCATAGCAATATCCCATGACTCCTTTGACCCAAAACCTTTTAAAATATCTTTATTAAAATCATCTCTACTTTGTACTGCTAAAGTACCTTGACAAGAGGCTGGTATCATCTCTTCAGGAGTGAAAAAACGACTTATTCTATTTTCTAAATTAATCCTTCTTAGTCCTGCAGAAGCAAGCACTATAGCTGAAAAATCTCCTTTATCCAACTTTTCTAATCTGGTAAGCACATTCCCCCTTATCGGTTCTACTATGCAATTAGGGTATATTTTTTTAAGCTGTAAGGTTCTACGTTTACTTGAACATCCTATCGGCTTAGTAAAATCTATATCCTCTACCCCCTTAGGTAAAACCAAAGCATCCCGACAGTCTTCCCTATCTGAAACTGCAATTATAGGAAGTCCCTTAGGTAGCTCCATAGGCATATCCTTCATACTATGAACAGTAATATCTACCCTATTTTCAATAAGCGCTTGGTCTAGTTCTTTAACAAAAAGTCCTTTCCCACCAATCTTATCTAAGGTTCTATCTTGAATAATATCCCCTGTAGTCTTCATAGTTACCAACTCAAGCTCCATATCTGGATAAATAGACTTTATATACTCCATAACTATTTCCGCCTGCCTTACTGCCAATACACTCTCTCTACTTCCAACACGAATCTTCACCTTGTACCCCCGAATTTATGTTAAAATCTCTCGCAATTTCTTTGCCAATAACTTAGTCTTTTTAGGACTTTCTCCATCAGAACTAATTGCTATTAACCCTTCCTTACTATCTATTAATGCAGGAAATATAAAGCTTCCTTCACTCCCTTTATCAGCTACGGAACAAAGTATGTTCTTCTCCCTACAAATTTTTCCTATATGACTATTCACATCCCTATTATTAGTAGCTGCAACCACCATAAAAGCTCCATTAATATCTTCATCTTCATAAAACTTTTCTAAACACTCTACACCCTTAGGCATATAAAGATATTTTTCACTTACAACCTTAATTTTAAAATTAAATCCCTTAAGCTTCTCTACTCTTCCTAAACCTATTTTACCTGCCCCAACAATAACTACTAACTTATTGGTAGAATCTACAAAACTTGGAAAATACTTAAAGTTATTTTTCTCTTCAATACAAACATCTACTTTAGCTTCAAACTTAAATATAGTTGCTAACCATAATTTTAACTCTTCTAAACTATAGGTCTTTTCCTCACCTTCTTTTAAAGGTCTGTCAATCACTATAACTTTTGCCCCTGCCAACTTAGCCGCTTCTACCTTTTCCCTAAACCCTCCAGCATTTCCGGTATTTTTAGTAACCAAAATAGAACAATCATAGTCTTTTAGCATAGTAAAATTCATTTCTTTTGAGAAAGGCCCTTGCATGCAAATTAAATTTCTTCCTTTAATCCCTAAGTTTTCACAACTTTCCAAAACTTCTTTTGAAGGCAAAACCCTTGCAAAAATTCGCTTTTCAAAATTGTCCACTCCCTTATAACTTGCCAGTTCCTTACTACCTGTAGTCAAAAGAATATTCCCTTCTAAATCATTAAGTAAGCTAACTGCCTCCTTAGTATTACCTACAGTTAAAAGCCCTTCATACTTACCCTCTTCTCGTAAAAGTCTTATATATTCTCTGTCTGTAGTTTCGCAAGCCTTCTCAATATTTTCAGAAACTATTTGAGCATAAGGATGCGTAGCATCTATTATCTTAGAATAATTCTCCCTTAAAATAAGAGATTCCATATCTTCCAAATTCAACCTACCCTTAATAACATTTATATTTCTTAGATCTTGAATAATTTCTTCTCCATATTCAGTAGCAACAGAGGCTGTGGCATTAATACCATTTAAACTTAGAAACTCACAAAGCACTCTTCCTTCATAAGTTCCTGCAAAAATCAATAACTTATCCATAATACTTCTCATAACCTCTCGGGGTTACTAATTTCCCATCTATAATTTTGGTTTGGCTATTACCTATATAAACTGTAGTGAACATATCAATATTCTCATTTGGTAACTCCTCTAAAGTACACAGCTTATAAACTTCGCCTTCTCTTCCTATGTTCTTCACATAACCACAAGGAGTTTTCCCAGATCTATGTTTAATTATCTTGGACACAGCCCTCTCTACATAATCGCTTCTCTTCATACTCTGTGGATTGTAAAGACAAATTACAAAATCTGCCTCTCCTGCTAAGTCCAGACGTTTTTCAATCTTTTCCCAAGGAGTAAGTAAATCGCTAAGAGAAATCACTGCAAAATCATGAATCAACGGAGCTCCCAAAACTGCTGCCCCTGAACAAGCAGCCGTTACTCCTGATATTACTTTAATCTCCAAATTACTACCTTCTGCCAGCTCGTGTACGATTCCTGCCATACCATAAACTCCTGCATCCCCACTACAAACAACAGCAACTTTCTTACCCTCTTTGGCCACATCTATAGCCTTTTGACAACGATCTACTTCTTTTTTCATCCCTGTAGAAATTAGCTCTTTCCCATCTGCAAGCGAGCCTAAAAGTTTTACATAAAGATCATATCCTACTATAACCTGACTATTTCTAATAGCCCCAATAGCCGTTCCAGTCATATTTTCTAGTCCACCTGGACCAATACCTACAATATATATCATTAAATCCCACTTTCCGCTATGGCAAGTGTCATGCCATGTTCTGCAATTTTTTCTACTATCAAACTTCCCTTACTTCCTAAGATTGCTGATCTTTCGCACACATTATCTACCCCTGTGATTGACCTTACAAAACTAGACTCCGACTTAGAACCTAAAACCTTAGAAAGCTCCTCCGAAGCAAAAACCTTATACTCCACATCTAAATGCCTTGCCAGCTGTATTATACAGCTCTCATCCTTTTTAATATCTATAGAGGCCACTAAGCTTATAGACCTTGGACTAATATTTAAGCTCTCGAGCTTATTTTCTATCCAAGACCTCATTTTTTCTTCCTCTGTATCCCTTCTGCACCCTATCCCTAAAACTAAGTTTTTGGGAATCAAATTTAAGCTTATATCAAAAGGACTTTCTTTCTCATCATAAGACACCACCACTCCAATAGCACCTGAAGCCTTAGATACTAGTCCTTTTGGAGTTTTATGACCTTTAATAGCTGTATAGAATCCTACCTCTTCGCCCTTTAAAATAGCCGAAGATATATATTTAATCTTACTTATATCAGAAATAACATAATTGTTTTTCACTGCATAAGTATCAATTGCCAAAACCTTATTTATGTCTGTGGCTGTAGTTATTACAGGCGTAGCCTTAATATCCTCAGCTAAATTACTTGCTATCTCATTTGCTCCACCAATATGACCTGAAAGAATAGGTATAATAAAAGTTCCTAGCTCATCTATTACAATAACAGCAGGATCAACATCCTTAGACTTAATGTGTTCAGCTATATATCTAACAGCAATACCTATCGCCCCAATAAATACTATAACCTCTACTTTAGAGAAAATCTCTCCAATCCATGCCCTTTTATCAGTATCCTTACCTATAACTGACGCTCCATACTTTTCTTCTAATATTAGCTTCAACTTTTCCTCTAAAACCCTTCCCTTATTAGAGAAGGATAACATAGCTACTCTCATTACTTACTTGCCTCTCTATATTCATGAGTGAAGCTTGGATCATAAAGTTTTGAACGCTCATACTCATCACCTAAAAATCCACCTACAAAAATAAGTGCCATCTTGTTTATTCCATTTTCCTTAGCTGCCTTCCCAATATTTTCTACAGTGGTTCTTATAACTTTTTCATCAGGCCAAGTAGCCTTATATACTATGGCTGCAGGAGAACTTGGCTTATATCCCCCTTCAATGAGACGTTTCGATAACTCCTCCAACATAGTAGAAGTTAAAAATACCACCATAGAACAACCATGGCTAGCCATTAATCTTATATCCTCTTTTTCGGGAACAGGAGTTCTTCCCTCCATTCGAGTTAAGATAACACTTTGACTAACATTAGGAAGAGTAAGTTCTGCCTTTAAAGCAGCAGCAGCACCTATAAATGAACTCACCCCAGGAACTACTGTATATTCCAGTTTCAACTTATCCAACTGGTCCATCTGCTCCCTATGCGCCCCATAAATACACGGATCTCCTGTATGAAGTCTTACTATCTTCTCGCTACCTTTATCTGTAAACTCTCTCATAACCTGAATAACCTCTTCCAAGGTCATAACGGCACTGTTATACACCGGACAATCAGATTTTCTTAATTCCAATAAAGCTGGATTAACAAGAGAGCCTGCATATATAATAACATCTGCCTCTTTCAAAAGATTCTGGCCTCTAACTGTAATTAAATCCTCAGCCCCTGGGCCTGCCCCCACAAAATATATCATCTTAAGCCTCCTTAGCTATAATTAACGAAAAATAACTACTATTCTCATCTACATCATCTAAATTTTTATAAATCTTTTCTTCCTTCATAGAAGCTTGCTCCACCATCATAGCCATATGCCCTGACTTTTTATTTATAGCCTCTTTAACTGAAACTATAGATTTACCAGACTTCATAAAGACTTTATTACCCTCTAAAGAAACTGCCATATCTAAATTCACATAACTTGACGGAATTATATGCAAGGCTTCTCCCCCTTCACAAAGAGAAGTATTCAACGCAGCAGCAGCAGCAGAGAAAGACGTAATTCCTGGAACTATATAAGTTTCAAACCCTTTATCACTAATGGAGTGATGAACATACATTGTGCTACTGTAAATTGACGGATCTCCCAAGGTTAAAAATGCCACACTCTTTCCTTCCTCCAAGCACTTGGTTAACTTCTCAATAGCTAGATTATGATTTAATGCTAAAACATCCTTATCCTTTGTCATTGGCATATCCAGATATAAAACATCCTTATCTTTAACTATATCACCAGCAATTTCCATTGCCACATTACGCTTCGAACCACTTACAGGCACTGCAATAATAGAACATTCTTCCATTACCCTTACAGCCTTGTAAGTTAATAATTCTCTATCCCCAGGCCCCAGGCCTACGCTATAAAACTTTCCTTTCATAAACCCTCCTAATCTAAAGATGAAAATGTCATACTTTCATCCTTTCCAAATAATACTGTATCTACATTAATATCCATTCCTAGTCTATACTTTAAATGATATATAATTCTATCTACTATCCTCTTCATAACCCTATCCAAAATACCCTCAGCTTCCAAAAGTTCACAAGCTCTATCCGTAGTTGTAGACAATAGTATTTCTCCTATAAGCTCTTTACTTGCACCTTCCAAAGCTCCATAAGCTGCCATAATCTCCATACGTCCATCTCCATAAGATGAATGAGTATTCATAATTCCCCCTGCTACCTTAACAAGTTTACCCATATGACCTACAAAAAGTACCTTCTTAAACCCTTTAAATCTGATGTAATCTAAGGCTTCCCCTAGATAATTCGATATCTTAACAGCTTCATCTATCTTAAATCCCAACACCCTTTGGCAATAATCCTTACCATAGTTTCCTGGTGCTATGATTATACTCTCCTTGTTATTTAAAAACCATCTATCCATATCTAGCTTAATAGTTTCCACTAAAGCTACCTCACTCATAGGCTCAACTATTCCTGTTGTTCCTAAAATTGAAATACCACCTTTAATTCCCAACCTTGCATTATAAGTATTTTTCGCTCTAAGTTCTCCTTCAGGTGCAAATACTTCCACCCAAAACCCACCAGTATAACCTAGCTCTTTTTTTACTAATTCTAAATTCTTAATTAAAGCTTCCTTTGGTTTAGGATTAATAGCCCACTGTCCCTTAGACACTCTAAGACCTTGAACCCCAACTACTCCTATACCCTCATTACCAACAATCTCAATTCCACTTTCTATAAGCCTTAGTCTAGTTCCTATTATCATCCCTGTGGTTATATCTGGATCATCGCCCCCATCCTTAATAACCTCTGAAATTGCCATGCCATCTTTCATATAGCAAGCCTTAAGCTCCATAACTCCACTATCTCCATTAGCTAGCATAAACTTCACCTCAGCAGAAACCTCACCAGTCAGTAATAATTTAGCCCCCGCCAAAGCCCCTGCACTTACACAACTTCCTGTTGTATATCCACTCTTAAGAAATTCACCATTTTTATAAATCTTTTTCATATCTATTCACCATCTCTAATATGGACTTTCTCGCCTGCGAAATAGTTGCAGCATCTTTATCTAATGGTAGTCCATCCTTATTAACCATAATCTCCATCAAATGTGCAATCCTTGGTAATCTCAACTTGTTTTCCCTAAGAACCTCTGGATTTTCCAGTAGTTCCTTTGAATTTCCTCCAAAAACTATTCTTCCTCCATTCATAATATAGGTATAATCACAATAAAGAGGAACTAAGTCTACATCATGAGTAGAAATTACAATAGCCACATCCTTTGAATTTCCAAGTTCCATTAAAAGTTGTAATAATTCTGTCGTTCCACTGGGATCAAGTCCTGCTGTAGGCTCATCTAAAATTATAACCTTAGGCTCCATAATTAAGACACCTGCAATTGCCACACGCTTTTTTTGTCCAAAACTTAAAGCATGGGTAGGCTTATCTAAAAGTTCTTCTATACCCACTCTCTTGGACACCTTTTGAACCATTTGGGCAACAACAGCTGGTTCTATACCCTTATTTAATGCCCCAAAAGCAATATCATTTCTAACACTAGCTGAAAAAAGTTGGTCATTTGGATCTTGAAAAACTATTCCCACCGATTCTCTTAACTTCCTTATGCCCTGCTTGTTATAAACTACCTTTTCACCATTAAAATAGCAATCTCCTGACTTCGGTTTAAGAACTCCATTAATATTTAAAAATAAAGTTGATTTCCCGGCTCCATTACCTCCTAAAAAAGCAGTAACCTTTCCACTTTCTATAGCCACACTAACCTTATCTAAAGCCAGCTTCTCATCACCATAGGCAAAAGAAATATCCTTAGTTTCAATAATATTCATATCTACCTCCAAAACCCTAAAACCATCAAGACTATAAAAAGTATCAAAGTAATAGTATATAATTTTTTACCAGAATGATATTCTTCTTTTAAAACATAAAAATTGCCGTCATATCCTCTAGCTTCCAAAGATGACACAATCCTATTGGAACGACTAAAGCTTCGTTGCAACAAAGAAGCTACTAGTTCCCCAAAAGCTCTAAGTTTAGCCTTAAACCCCTTTCCAATGCCTCTTGAACTTTGTGCTACAAAAATTCTATCCGCCTCTTCCAAAACCACAAATATATACCTATATATAAGCTCCATTAAGCTGACAATCAAAGTAGGGATTTTGAAATCTCTTAAAACTGTAAAAAGCTGATTCATAGGTGTATTAAGAGAAATAAAATACATACAAGACACGCAGGCTAAGGCTCTTAATACCAAACTACCTCCAAATTTCAAGGAATCTTTGCTAACTCCATAAAAATATTCCCCTAGTCTAAACCCATATAAAATCTCACTATCTAATGAGTGTCTGCCTACCATTATAGTCAATGTTCCCATTAACAAAAATCCTAAAGGAATTATCATAAGCTTTAAATAACTTCTTGCATTAAGCTTAGATAACTTTAAAGTTGTAATGGCCATAACTATCATACATACCAAACTTACCATAGGCTTACCTAAAATCAATACCACCATAAGTGGAATTAGGGCAAAGCATAGCTTTGCCCTTGGATTAACCTTTGCAATTTTTGATTTGTACGCCAAACTATCTATCGCCAGCATCCGTCTTCCTTTCTATAGGCTTTGCAGTCATTCTTCCTAATATAAAACATACCACCCCTGAACCTATAGCTGCCTGTAAAGCAAACAACAGTGATTCAATCTCTCCACTGGCAGGCTCATAAAGCGAGTTGAACCATGGTTCATAATCAGGTTGAATCTCTGTAATCGCTTCTTCTGCAAGTCCATCTGCTCCAGCAAACTCTGCATCTTTTAAAGTTATTAAAGGAAAGATACCAATAATAATAACTATCCCTAGCAAAAGTAAATTTTTCTTCATCAAACTCATAATACCCCTCCTATATAACCTTCAGTTCCCTAAGTTCATCAGAATTATACTTTTCTATAATTCCAAAAACTATAACTGTAAGTAATCCTTCAGCAATAGCAAGAGGTAACTGAGTAAATGCGAATATACCCAAGAACTTTATTAAAGACGCCACTATACTTCCTGCTTCCGGGAAAGCCAATGCCAACTGTACCGAAGTTACAATATATGTTACCAAATCTCCTAGAAAAGCCGCCAAAAACACTGCAATACTAGTTTTCATACCAAACTTTTTCCCTAATTTATAAATAATAAAAGAAACAATCGGCCCCATTATTCCCATAGAAAAAGTATTAGCTCCTATGGTAGTAAGCCCACCATGTGCTAAAAGTAGAGCTTGGAAAAGTAAAATAATAAGTCCAATTACCGACATAGCGTAAGGGCCAAAAATAATTGCACCCAGACCTACTCCTGTAGGATGTGAACAACTACCGCTTACAGACGGAATTTTAAGAGCAGAAAGCACAAAGGCAAAGGCTCCACAAAGTGCTAACAAAACTAAAGCACGATTAGAATTCTTATGTGCTTTAGCTATTGCCCTATATCCTAATATTAGGAATGGAATACAAGCAATAGCCCAAATCCCAGCCCATAGAGGACTTAAATAACCCTCCATAATATGCATGGCTGATGCTGACATAGGCAGCACGGTCATAGCACCTAAAAATAATGCAAAATACCATTTTTTAAATCTCATAAATAGACCTCCAAAAATAAATTTTGGGATAAAAAAAACTGACTCCCATGGGCCAGTTTCTATGTTTCTTTGTCTAAGTTTAAAATCTTCTTTTAACAAATAAACAAATCCTGTATCCCCGCAGAACTAAGATGTTTAACACGTCAAGGCAGGTCTTCTGGCTTATGTATCATCACTAACATCACCTTCCCAACATTACGTCAGTGGTATAAGATGCTCGCTTCACACTTACAGCAGCGGGACTGCGTAGGATTTGCACCTACTTCCCTATTATTTCAAATTGAAACCTTGATAAATTTAGTTTATACCATAAGTTAAGCTGTGTCAAGAGTGCTAGAATAAAAGCATTTTAAAGTATCTTATGAGAAAATATACCCACTCTTTTTAAGCAATATATATAAACTAAAAGAAAAACAATATATTAAAAATCATCATAAAATTTTAAAACTAACACAATTTTCTTATTGTCAAACTATATTCATTAAAAAAGTAGGCATTCAATTATTCTGAATACCTACCCTAAAATTAAAATTTTCTCCTACTTTATAGAAGATTTCTTTACTCTCAAAACAGTTATTATTAATATAAATGATATACTCCCTATCATAAACATTAAATCCATCTTGTTTTCATTTCCAGTTCTTGGCAGTTTATCTAACTTTCTATAATTAAAAATTATTGAACTAGGAGAAGCTTTACCTTCCCCCAAACCAAATTGATTTTTTGCTTCCTCGGTTGATTTATCATTTTTTGGATCTTTTGAATCCTTCGGTTCTGGCTTTGGCTCTAGCTTTGGTTCTGGCTTTGGCTCTAGCTTTGATTCTGGCTTTGGCTCTAGCTTCGGTTCTGGCTTTGGCTCTAGCTTTGATTCTGGCTTTGGCTCTAGCTTCGGTTCTGGCTTTGGCTCTAGCTTTGATTCTGGTTTTGGTTCTGGTTTTGGTTCCTTTGGCTTATCTTCTTTTTCAGGAGGAACAACTTCTGAATTTGTTATTATAAAACTTCTTTCTTTATCACTTGATATAGACGAAGTATACCCTTCTATCTGTAACTCTTTAATCGTATAAACAATTTCAGATCCATTAACATTATATTTTGGCAAATTACTAAACTTATCCTTCCAAGACTTATCTTTAGTTAAAATAACACTACCATTTTCTTTTCCATCTGCAAGTAAACTTATAGTTACTGAATCAGAAACTTTACCTACCCACTGCTTATTAACAAACACTTCCACTATTTCCTTCTTGTTCTTTATAGTTTCTATATTTATTTTATCAGATGTAACTTCCATCTCATATGGAGTTTCGTTTAATAAATATCCTATAGGAGCTTTTGTTTCTTTTATAGTATATTTTCCAAGAGATAGTCTAGAAAAAATGACCTCTCCCTTGTCATCAGTCTTTAAAACATCTATAACCTCTGAACTTCCAGCCTTTCTCAACTCAAACTCTGCTCCTTCCAATTTAAGTTCAGGATTATCTTCATCTACTTTTATAACCTTGATTTCTTTTAGTTCATTCCCGCTACCAATTCCTCCTGAAGAGGCGCTCTGATAAGTATACTCCTTTTTATCCTCTTTACTTGTAGATATGAAATGACCATTATTTTTTAGTTTTGCCCCTGGCACATATGTGGTTTTATATTCCAACATATATTGAGTCTTATCTAAATCCCCAAGATTATACTTAAATGATGTTTTACTCTCATTAAACTCTATCTTATCACTTATATCCTTCTCTTCTATTACTCTTACAATTTTACCTTTATCATCTAACTCTATCTTTTTTAGAATAAATGATCCTTCAATGTAATGCATTCCTTGAAGTTCCTTATCATTTCCTTCAAGGTTATCCTCAATTTTAACGTCTTCATATTTTCCTTCTACCCTATTAATTCTTAAATTCCATTGCACTTCCCGTTCATTACCTGTCTTCTTACCCCATTTGGCAATAACTTCCTCTAATGTTTCTGGTTTATTGATATGAACTTTAACGTCACTGACTTGAGAATTTACTTCGATTTTAAAAGTATTTTCCTCTCCTAAAACAACATCCTTACCAAATTTTGCAGCTAGCCACACTTCCCCTTTAACGTTATCTTTATTTTCTACATAATCGGTAAAAACAAGCTTTACACTTCCTCCAACATCCGCATTTGGTTCCACATAGGCTTTTGCTACCACACTTTTCCCATCTGGTGCAAAGACGTCAAATTTCGTTGCTTCTGAATTCGATGGAAATTTCATCCCATCCGGTAATTTTATATTGAAGTAATCGCCCTCTTTTAACCCATTGCCATATTTACTTGCATCCCATCCTATTTTTAACTTAAAATTCTCAAATTTTGAAAACCCTGTATTAGTATTATTTACATCTTCATGTTGTATACTAAATTCATTTACAAAAATATCTGTTTTTTCTAAGGGAGCACCTAATGGACTTATAACTTCCATATTTTCTGCCACCAAAACTTCAGGCTTAACAGCCTCTGTTGCATTTGTGATTGATGAAACTATAGAACTACTATCTTCTGTTATATCTGATATTACACTTACACCAGCTGTAGTTAAGTTATTTTCATTAATAGCTACTCTCTCTACATCAGATGCATATATTTTAGTCTCCCCTTGCGAAAAACCTGCAATAAATATCAAACTCGCCAACAATAAAGAAGCTATTTTCTTATTACCACTCCCCTCATTTTTTTCATTACACACCATCATTAATTTTCTGATTTTACCTTTTTTTAGCATAACATTCCTCCCTTTCTGTATGCCTATCTTTTTTTTGCACAGTTAACCCTGTTTTTTAGTTAACTACAAAATGTACTGTTTTTCAATAAAGAACTCCTCTTATGTAATATTAATTTTGCCACTCTCTATCCTTTATTAAAACATTATGCAATTCTTTAGAAGTACTTAATTTAAAATATTTAACCAATTAAAAATTAGTATATAAAATACCAATTATATACTAACATTTTACTTTAAAAATTTTTTAATTAACTCTACTAATTACACATTTTGATTATAGACCTAAAAATTTTCTATGTCAACATTTCATCATTTATACTTCATTGGTAGCTGATTTCATTCCAATTTATGGTTATTTATTATCCTTGACTTAAACGAATATACGGCTTAGTATCCTCTTGCCTCTTCCTTAGTCATAAAAAAATGAATTCCCGTAGTAGAATCAATCCAACGATCTGTATTAAAATCTTCCACCTCTACCACCTCACCCACCTTGTAACAAAACCCCTCTTTTGCCAAAGAATAAGCCTCCTTGTAAGTAACTCTTTCATCCATACTCTCCACCTTAAGCACCTTAGCCTTATTCGTTCTGCAAGCTCTCCAAGTCGCTGACGTCCTTAAACTTTCCTCCAATATTAGCAAGGTGACAATTCTACCATCTTCGCATTTTTTATATCCTATAAAAGCTCCTTTAATAGGGCATCTTAGCCCAAAGTTTCTAGTATATTCATCAGTTGTTATCCCATCTAATTCAGCATATTCAAACAAAGCATAGTTACATACAGTTCCAGAAAAATTGGCATTTTTTAAATTGGCATAGCGAAAGCTTCCCCCGGAAATAATCGCGTTCGAAAAATTTGCATTTTCAAAAGAACATCCCTCTGCCCTTACATTTCTCAGTTTAGAGTTTGTAAAATCCGTCCCACAAAAGGTACATTTTTCAAAGTCCGAACCTGTAAAATCCATGTTCCTCAAATTACTGTTGGAAAAATCCTCTCCTATATGTTTCTCATTCTTTCTATCTATTCTTTCCTTTAATTTTTCAAGCCATATATACCCATTAACATTATTCAGTACATGAAAACCCAAAGCATCATATATTTGATAACTGTAATTTCTCTTTCGAACAGACAAAAGTATACTATCCACCTTAGTCTTCATCAAAACCTCCATCATCAGCATATAAAGCTCTGTGGCAATTCCATATTCTTTATACTCTTCTTTTAACTCCAAAGACAACTCCACCATAAGCTCTGGTTCTTCTATTTCACTATAACCATAAGATATAATCTCTTGTGGGCGTCCTGCCCAAACAGCTCCCACTATTTCATCATTTATGTAGGCCCCTATGACCTGTGGTGTCTTATCCCTTAACACCTCTCCAAAATTAACTCGCCAAAGTCGCTCCAATGAATATCCCTTAAGTTTTTTTATAGCTTGCAAACCCAAAAATCGCCTCACCTCCTCTATAGAAATCTCAGGAAAACTCCGGAAGCTTAAAGAAGAAGAAAGCACCCAATTATTTCTTCTGTTTAACAAATACTCTTTTAAATTTCTCACCTTAGCCACCTCACTTATAAGTAACCACACATTCACCCATTTGGGGTTTAAATCTACATCTTAATACTTAACATAACCGCTATTTTAAAGATAGATATATTTCTTATTTACATATACTTCTTATTACTCTTTATCCCGAGAATTAGAAAATTTGGACTTTTATTATTCTCCACTATAATCATTTTATCATAATATGATTATATCTACTAATTTCTAGCATTTAAACAATTTATTTTATATATTAATTTCCTAGTATTTTTATTTATATGTATTAATCACTCTTAATTAAATGATGTAGAAAATGTCCATGCATCTGTAGTAGGAAGGTAGTTGATTACCTTACACGCTACATTATGGAATTTTAAGGGCTCTAAGATCAAGCCAACAAGCAAAAATACACTACAACTACTGATGTATTGGATTATGGGGCAACATTCTGAAAAACCAGAGTTTAAGACAATAAAAAACTTGGAATTTTTAATCCCAGATTAAACATTGTTTACACTCTAAATATCAACGATATACCGCAAAATACTATTAACGACTTAGAACGTGATGTAATTTGTTATGATTCTTCTTAAAATTAAAAAATGCTCGCCACAAAGCGCCCCTTCTAACTCAGTTTTATTTTTTAAGAAATTTTTCATAATTGTTACAGGTTTTATCCCTTGTGAATATCAGTAAAATTTAAAAACATTCTAATGTTCTTTATAACTAGCATTGCAAAAATAGCAGTTTAATCTTATAATGTTTATGTACCTATTCACTAATCTTGCACTTAAATTATACTTTTCTAATTTATATAAAAGTGCAAAAAAAGGAGAAAATATCATGAAATATTCGCAAAGTGCTTTACTTACTATTAGATTAATGGTAATAATAATTTCAATATATTATTCTTTTTCACTTCCACAGTTTTTAATAAGTACGGACTTTTCCCGTTCAGAATTATACAGTGTATCTCAATCTCTATTTTTAATATTCGCTCTATTCAATGTTGTAGAATTTTTCAAAGATTTACGTTTAAAATAGTAGCCCATAATTAAAACCATCTTATTATCCGACTTGATATTTATCCCCCTAGCAGTTTTTATATCAAATATTTCTATCTTTTTTCAGACATAATCTCATTACAAATGAGTTTTGTTACTTTCTCCATAAAGTTTATTTATCTCTTCCCTGATTTTTATTTGCTCATTTAGTAAATGATCTATTTTTTCATTAAGCAACTCTACTTCTCTTTCTGCTCTAATATTAACCTTATAGTCATTCTCGGCCCTTGCCCTATCCTTATTTTCTTGTCTATTTTGACTCATCATAATTATAGGGGCCTGTATTGCTGCCAAACACGACAAGACCAGATTCAGTAAGATAAATGGATAAGGATCAAAAGGTTTATTTTTTAGCATAGTGGTATTTATCAATATCCAAAATAAAATTATCAGTGTAAAAATAATAATAAATCTCCAACTCCCACCAAACTTTGCTACCTTGTCTGAAATTTTTTCCCCAAAGCTATAACTGCTTTTTAGTTCATTTTCAATATTAACTTCGCTAGTCCTAATTTTTCTACTTATTTCTTTCTGTATATTTACATATTTTTTCTCGGTTTCTAAATCTATAAAAAACTGCTTCTCATCTTCCCTTTTCATAACTTCCTCCGTAAATGTCTTCGTTGTAGGTTTTAAACTTCATATTTTTTATTTTCAAAATCGCTATTTCCAAGGTCTTCGTCCCATAAATTTCAACACTTCCATCAACATAATTTATTTCTAATACATACCAATATCAAAAATTCTCAATTATTTTATAAACATAGAAAACACTTTAGTAACTATCGTCTCTAGTTTACTTCTTTTAAAACATCTTAGCCCTAACGTTCTTTTCGCTCATTTTGTTTGCGTATAATAAAGTGTTTTTAATGGAGTACGCTTTTGCGACAAAGATAATGCTATCTGAGGGCAATGATGAATACATCGATAGCAATGTATACACTGTGCTACTTCTATCATTGGGAATCCTTCATTATTCTTGCTTATGCTGCGTGATGGGCAGTTTTCGATACATTTGCCACATAGAACACATTTTTGTTTATGGACGTAGATTTTAGGCGAAAAGTGTTGTCCCAGAATTTTATTTGGATAGTTCAAAATACTGTATAACTTAAATCTTGGAATATTCGCCTCTATTGGTTTGCTTAAAAGTGCTAAAAAATTAGAAATATCATTTTCAATTTTTTTATTTAGACCTTTTTCGTGGTGAAACCATATTTTCATTGACGGAGCAATCAGTATACCATCTGTTGCAGCACAACGATAGCTTCTGCTAATAATAGGTATTAATCCTTTACTAATACATTGCATTGCAAATATTCGTAATGCATTAGCTGAATAAAGTCCACAAGTCGTAAAAAGATACGTTGGAATAGACTTTCCAATTTCTTTCATCTCCTTTATAAAGTCAAGCATAGGTTCTGCTGGTGATGAATGAATAGTTGGAAACCCAATAACTATCCCATCATAATCAGATAAAACAAGCTTTGTCTGAATTTTTTCAATAGATAGAAGCGTAACATCATATGACTCAAGCAATGTATTATATATTTTTTTTGCTACCATCTTAGTGTTTCCTACACCAGAATAGTACAGAACAAGGATTTTCACAATGCACACTCCTTTCCTAAAATATAAATTTATATATAGTTTTAAATACGAATTATCAAGAGTAGTTACACACAATTCGACTTTCATATTTGTATATATTACAAGTCCAGAAACAGCTAAATCATTGTAATCAAAAATTGCTGATATATAAACCTTTCTATTCTTTGACTTTATTTCGACTATATCTGTTATAGCCTTTTTAAGAAATCTAGTTGCCTTTTTTCAAAATTTCCCTATATACTTTCACATAATCCTCAGTCATTTTTTGAACAGTGAACCTATTAATTACAGACATTCTACAAATACTTCTGTCTAATTTCTCCGCTATAGGCGCATACTTGATTAACTCTTTTAAATCAATTGTTAAGTTCTTTCCTGGCACAAGATACCCATTTTGACCAGATTGAATTATTTCAGGAAATGCTCCACGTTTACTGCAAATCACAGGTGTTCCACAAGCTAGTGCTTCAATAACTACAAGCCCAAAGGCCTCCTCACAACATGAAGGTGCAAGTACTAATCTAGCATTACATAAAAACTCTGATTTTTCAGAACCTACAACTCCAACATACTCAATTTGCTCACCTAGATATGGTTCAATATACTCTGCAAAGTACTTTTCTTCTGATTTATTTGACTTCATACCAGCAATTTTAAGACGTTTACCATGAAAAAGTGCCGTTTGAATAGCATAGTGTACTCCTTTAACTGGATTTAGTCTTCCCATAAATGCCCAGTACTCACCTTTTTCATCACCTTTTGCTACTGAATTAAAATTAAAATTCTCCATAGGTATTCCATTATACACTGTTTCAGTATAAGTTAGGCTTTTGTTATTAATACGCAGAGAGTTCGAAACTGGTGTGAGAAATGATATCTTAGATGCTTCTTCAATTCTTTTTTTAGTTTCTATTTCATTACATTGTTTAATTATTGCACCATGCAAAGTTTTTATGATTGGTGTCCTATGGCTACCCAGAATCTTTGCAGTATCCTCAATTGGTAAATGAGAGTGAATAATGTCAAATTCAGATGCTCTTGATTTAACAAACTGTATTTGTTCTAGAGTTGCTTTATTAATATCTTCATGACAATACCTACCAAAACCCTTATCTATTACAGGTACAAGTTCTGTTACTTTATCGCTATCTCCACTTGCAAATAGTGTAACTTCAATATCCTCATAGTTCACAAGAGCTCTCACAAGTGCGCTTGTTAAAAATTCTACCGATCCTGTAGATCTTTTGTTTGTAGCAAAATTTAAAGGACTTACCATTGCTATTTTAATTGTAATCACTCCTATTTTTATAATTATTATCTTTAATCGATATGAATGTAATTCTTTTAATTTCAAATATTAAGTATATCATTTTCTATATTTTAAAGCTCCTAAAAGAATCCCTAAAAGAATTATTAATAAACTTTCTTTAAAATCTAATAGGAATTTGGGAGTAGTCTCTACAATAACTCCCAAAATAGTACAAAGTGTTATTGCAGGAAATATAAATGCAGATACCTTTTCAAAATTGTCTGAAAAATTAGATTGATTAAAATTATATAATGAATCTAATTGTTCTTTAATTTCATCATATAGGAAGTCAACACTTAATACATCACACCATTTTTTGTACAAAATACTACCCAATTTATTACTTGTTATCTGGTTAAAACGACCTTTTGTAACAAAACTTATAAACATTCTTCTAAAATTTAGAATCTCAGTTAAACTCCTTTTTTCATCACCATAAATTGCTAACCCTTTAGAAATCTCTAGTAAAATACACCTTTGCTGAAGTGCCATTAAAAATATAAAGAATTCTTTTTCCCACGAACTATAAGTTTTAAGATTCTCCATGCAAGTACTTATTCCACCATTAACCCCAAACCCACAAAAATTGTTATTCTCGATATCAAAATAATTAACATCGTTTTGATTATGATTTGGGTCACCCTTAAAATCATCCCCTAAAGTATTGCAGATACGATAAATGAATTCTTCCTTTTGTTTTAAGGAGGATGGTTTATTAACTAAATTATGTAGCTGATAAGTAAAAAAAGATTCTTGACCTAAAAATAAAATCTCTTTTCCCCTACTTTTGCTACCATTACAGTCTTTACTCATAAAACTGTCCATTATATGATCAAATATAATTCTACTGTTATTAACAATTTTTAAATTAATGTTATGAATATAATCTTTAGAATAATAGATATTTGTTTTTTCAATATTGATATCAAAAATGAGAAATCCTACTCCATATTTTAAAATATGCAAATATACATTCTCCATTTTATATTGATTAACATCACAAGCTCCACCTTTTTTTAATTCAATTCCATCAGGCTTAAGTTCTAAATGATTTTCTTCATCAATACTTAAAGTAAAGCTATCTCCTTTATTTTCTTGAAATAACAATCTATTAATATATTCATGAAAATACTTTTTAATCTTCGTATCAAAGTTTTTACTATTATTTTTATATTTTGAGCTAAGAAACTTTTTAACATACTCATAATTTTTATATTTAAAATATACTGGTATAATATATCTAAGTTTACTATTTGATATCCATATATCCATATAAGTTTTTATAATTATTTTTAATTCTTCATAACTCAATAAAGTTCCTTCAGAAGGACACCTAACAATATTATACTCTGGCAAGCGTATTGTCCATTTATGTGACCTAGCTAAGTGCTTACTATAGTTATATTTTACCATTTCAGTATTAGCTTGATTAATTGCATCTCCCAAACTATCTTCTCTGCTATCTTTTTTTAGTTTTTCCCTTTTGCTTTTCTCCTCCCTATTTAGAAAAATTTCCAAATCTTTTAAATGTATATTATTCTTTTTCGCAACTTGTATAGTACATTCACTTAAATGAGGTTTACAAAAGTTTTCCTCCCCTTTATTAAAAGTAAATATAAAACTATTCCCTTCTTTTAATTTTGTATCCGAATAAGCCCAGTGTCTAAAAAAGATACTTTTAGTTTCTCCCTTCATAAATAGGGCATTTACTATTTTTGCTTCATTAGATGAAATGCTTGGCAAACTAATTTTTTCTACTTCCCCAAATTCTTTAAATTCAGCTTCAAATTTCTTCAAATCATTTTTAAGAAAGTTTATTTCTTCTTCATACTCATCGTTAAATTGAAGTAACATAGGATCTTCCACACTCAATAACTTAATATTGCTAAACCTATGTAAATTAAATACTATATTTTTAATTAATTTGAGCCCTTTCTCAATCTTTAAGTAAAACAACTTTTCTGATTCAAAATGTTCCTTTCCCATATTATTACTTACTAGATGTATTAATGACTCGTATATAGGATATAATGTTGTAATATTTTCTTCACACATTTCTATTTGCTTTAACTCAACTTTTGTTGAATAGTTAGCTAACTCCTTACAAACTGAAGTTATTTCTTTACTTTCAATTAAGTGCTGAACAATGTATAGAGAAATTATAGCATCAATACAAGGGTACTTAGGTAAAACAATATTTACTTCTCTAATATTTTCATCTATATTGCTAAGTATGTGCATTGGATCACTAATTATTAACTCTGCAGTAGATTTACACTTATCTAAACTCATAGTGTTTTTTAAATTTTTTTTATCTACAATACCCTTTGTATGAGCATGTCCAGTATTTATGTATATTTTATTAATTTCTGGAATATAATTATCTAAATCTATTACCTCTTTATCATTATCATGAAAATATTTAAACACCATGCTCATATTCTATCTCCTCTTTGCATTTTATTTAATCTCTTTAAAATCATATTCTTCATACTATAGTAACTTTCGTAAATGTATGAATATTTTTGCTACTTTTAAAATTTTATTTTATAACGCTAAATTAATCTAGGTAACCATCCCAACATTCTATCAAAATATATTGTTCCCAAATTTAAAAATATCTTTTAAAGTATATTCAAGCACTGTTCATTTATTTATACATTCAAAAAATATTTACTTTATCTAATAAATTGTATCTATATTTTTACTCTACAAATCCAAATAAACAAATCAATCACAAGAAAATTCTTTAATTATCAGTGTCTTTAAATATAAATAGATATATTTTTATACAGGTCTTATATATTGATTCTTTTTCTATTTGATTACCTATTTTTTTATTACCAAACAATTTATTAAATATAACATATTATGATTGTCCCTAAATAATTCTATAAATTTAGGAAGCATATTCAAATTATATATTATATAATGGACTATAATCCCCCACAATGTCAAGATATGAAATAATTTTTCTTAGTTATGATACTTCCCTGTTTAATTTCGTATGTTTTCAATAATTTCCAATATATACTTCCTTCAGACATAAATTGCCAATTGAGTAATATTGTTTATAAGTATTATATTCGTGAATATATTATTCATAATTAATTCTAAATTGCTTTGACCTGTCATATTCATTGATATAGATTTTATCATTTTTCTTACTACTGTGGCTTCGTAGACAATAACTTTTCAATAAAATGTTTCTGCACTAATGATGTGCTTGACACTTGCGATTTTATGGTACTAAAAAGCGGCTAAGTTTAATTTTAACCTAATCGCTCAGAATATTTTTTATATTATCTTTATTAATCTTGTTACTTTCATTTTTTGCATACCATCTAACTGTACTATCTCACTTTTCGAATCTAAACCATAAGCAAAGTTAATTATATAGGCTTTTTGTAAATAAGAAATCACTTCTTTGTTTATAGACATTAAACCGATGATATGTTATTAGAATAGTAATCAAACAATCCCCGCTGTACAATATATTTTTCCTCTTTTATTCATATATTTCGATTATCGCTGTTGCCCATCTAAAATTATGCTTAATTTGATAATATTGTCTAGTAATCTTATTAATTACATCATATACTTTTTCTTATTTTAGAATCCTGTAATCATTCTTAATTTCAACACTTTTGTCCCCTAACTTCACTTTATAATTTTATTAATCTACATATGCTCTAATAGAATTGCCATTTTTTTGTGAGCTACCAAGATATTATTATGCATCTTTTATATAAACTGACCTTTAAAATATTTCATTTTAATTATTTCCGAAAGTTTCTGCTTTATCATCTCTAGTCAATATAGTGTATCGTGTAATAAAATAAATTATTATCAAAAGTATAATCCACAATTTTATATACCAGCTAATAAATCCGTCAGAAAAAGAAAATATACGTTTTAATGAAACAAAATCTTTTTTTAATAAATAAACAATCAACGAGGTTGTGAATCTAGTAAAACTTTCTATACATATAACCAATAAAGGTCTTAGCAATAAAAAACTTTCCTCTTTTTGATTTTTTAAAGCAGTTGTAATCCCAGGAATATTTAAGAATAATTTTTTTCTGATAGGAGTTTTTTCTATAACTACTACAAATATGTAACAGATTAAATAAATAGACCAAAACGATAATATATTTTGGGGTATAAATTCTAACTTAAAAAACAGCTCATTAATGTCATGAAAGCTAGGTAAGTTAATCAACGATTGAAAAGAGAATAAAATAAGCTGAATTCCACCTGTCATCAAACTTAAAAAAATAAGACTTCTTTTTACAAAATTTATTGAATTTTTACTTTCCATTAAATTACCCTCCACAATTTTAATAGTTTAGTTTTTAAAAGATTACTAAAAAAACTCCTTGATATATATTATGTAATTATAATATCATAAAAAGCAATATAGCCAAAACATTTTTAAGTTAAGATATTAAATTGTTTTTTAAGGATGATATTTATGAAAAAAAGTATCAAAAATTTTGTAGTAATTTAATTATGTCGAAAAAGGAGGAAATTCACAAACTGCGATTCCCCTCCTTTTTCTTAAGTGACTGTTTTACAAAAGTCCCATTATTACATAGTTTTTTTTAGACTAATTTTAAAAACATCATCTGCTTTGCCTGCAAATCCTATCTTTCCGTTTTTAGGTAGAATTGTCTTATTTGTTCCGCTAACAAGAGAGTGGTAAACGCAAGCTCCTTTTTCATCATAAACAAAGTAAGTCGCATTTTGGGGAATATCAACGGTAATCTCTTTTCCCTCTGAACTTCCCACTTTATACCATTTGGTAAAATTATCTTTTTGGATAGTTATTAAGGAAGATTCTCTGTCCATAAGGTCTTTAATATTGTTGGCAGCAACAAAAGTAAATCCTCTTGCTTGTAAATATTCAATATTATCTTTGGTGTAAAATTTCAAATCTACAACATCTCGAAATTTGAGTACATTAATGGCTGTGTTTTCATCAATAATTTTTGCTCCCCCATAAGCATAGCCTGATTCTGTATTTACATTGAGCATCATAGGTGCAATGGAACCTGTGAAGTAGTATTGTTCAGAAGTTGACCCATCGTCCACTAAATAATAAGCTTGATTGGCTCTATTACTCCAAACATTCAAAACGTTTTTTGATACAGAATTATTCCTTAATTTTTGAAAGGCAAAACTTTTCCACCCTAATTGCTTTAATCCAGAAAAGTTCATATACATATCAGTCTGTATGAAAATGTCATTTCCTATATTTATAAAGCTCAATATTACACTGCCGTCTTTATTACTAAACTTACCATCGCCTATATGAATGTAGGCTTGAGCGGGAACAATACCTGCAATGGCAGGAACATCAATTTTGTTGTCTTTAAATTCCAACTTGAACTCTATGCCCCCTGCCGCCGCATAAGTGCCTGCAAATACATTCATATCAGGTGATATCGGAGTCGCAACAGGCGCTTTAGAGCTTTTGATTGGCTTTATTTCATTGATGATGCCTTTTTCTAATAGAGCATTTTCCAATAGTTCTACCGCTACAGAATAATTAAACAACGAAGAACCTCCGGAAGATGAAACCCCAGCTACAAGGTGGTACTCTGGTATAGCGATTAAAACTGAATGGTATTGAATTGTATCTCCACCTTTGAAAACCGCTTTTATTCCATATTGCTGAAAAGGCTCTGCATTTACATTGTCCCAACCAAGACCATGTCCAAAAATATTTTCGTTTCCGTCTTGAACATGAATGCCTTTTTTATATTCTTCCTTTTCCATTGCTATTACAGAAGATTTACTCAGTAATTTTTCATTGTTTCCAATTAAAACATTGCCAAACTTACATAGTTCTTCTGCAGTTGAATAGATACCGCCTGTGCCTATAATATTAGTTGATTCTACCGGTAACCCCTTGATGAAGGGGGGAAGATAAAATTTTGCTAATTTACTTTTATCAAAATTGTCAACAGCAGTTTTGGTTGAAATCAGCCCTAGAGGCTCACTGAAATTTTCTCTTAAATACTGGCTAAAACCATTTTTACTTACACGTTCTACCAAAATCTCTAACAAAGTAAATCCATCATTACAATATTCAGACATTTCACCTGGGTTATACTTTAGACTTTGATTTTCAAGTACATTTAATATTTGATCATGATTTGTCCTGCTTTTTTCTTCAAAAACCATAGACTCTTTAAAATATGTTCCATATATCCCTGAGGAATGATTTAAAAGCATCCTTGGAGTGATTTTTTTATATCTTTCATCTGCCATCTTAAATTCAGGTATATATTGTGTAAGAGGTTTGTCTATGTCCAAAAGTTTTTTATCCACAAGAGACATAACAGCAGCGGCTGTGTACATTTTACTTACTGAACCGATTCCATAAATACTCTGATTATTCAGACCTTGTGGTTTGATTAATTTAGACTCTATGGTATTAGAGACAGTTATTTTCCCTTTATCCATTAGTGCATATTGTACGCTACTTACTCCGTATTTTTCTGTTAACAAGCTGGCAGTAGTAGCCACATTTGAATTTGTTTGGGCATAAATTTCTGTAACACCTAAATTTGTTGTCGGGATTATAGTGCCGGTTAAAACTGAAACTGAAATACCATAGGCAATTAATTTTTTCATCTGATAGAACTTCCTTTTTTAATATTTTTTTATTTATTTTTAGTTATCATCGATAGCTGTAGAAACATTTAATAATGACAGAACACTTTTTGACAAAATTATTGGCAATTCTTTTTCTTCAAATGTGACCATAGGTTTGTCAGTCCCAAAATTGTAGCATTTTACAAAAGTTATGTCCCTTAATAGTCCATCATAAAAAGCCATAATAAAAGAATATATAGATTCTTTTGGAACTGACGGCTTGAAGATACCCAGTTCAATATTCGTCTCTATTAAATTAAGCAAGGTAGGAATGTATATGGCGGTGCTTACACCTTCTAACTTACGGGCAAGTTTTTCACCCCTTTCCTTGTCTGCCCCCGCTAGAGTATTAATTTCGTACATTAGTTTAACTTCTAATTGGGGAATAGATTGTATAAATGTAACCGCCTCTTCCAGTAATTTTTTGAGTTTCATATGGGGAGGAACATCCTCCTTCCCAATATTTTCTATTGTTTGATTAAAAATATCAGCAGTACCAAACCGCTGAAACATTCCAGTAATTACATCGTCTATGTCCTTAAAAGTAGCATAAATCGCTCCAGGACTTAGTTTTGTTTCGGTTATCACGTCCTTCATTTTCAGATTATATAGAGGTTTTTTGGAACAGATGGTTTCTGTAGCATCTAGAATAATATTCTTTTTATTTTCAAAATAATCCTCTTTAACTTTAGGCATATTCACCCCTCCTATAAAAACGAATATATTGTCGTTTATTACTATAACATAATAATTGAATTAGGTCAAGAAAAAACGACATAGTATTCGTTTTTATGATTCATATGTAATAAAATTTCACCTAATATTATCTGAGCAAGCTAATCTTAGGTGCTCTTTTGCAAACAGTCCCCTTATGCATATCTTTATCTTTTAATTTTATCCATATTATGCCAGTTTTATGCTTTCCTATATCCCCCCTGATGCATAAAGGGAGCTTATAAAAAATTACTATATTTTCCATTCCTCCTATTAAATTTACCACGAAGAAAGGGCGACTAAGAATTTTTCTCAATCGCCCTGTTAATTCTTTATTCTATTTTACACTGCTTCTGCGCTTAACTTAACAATCTGGCTTAGGATACTCATTCTACTTTCATTCTTTATTCAGGTTTATATAAAAAGAGCATTAGCCTATTGTAAATACACAGTTCGTATATTTTCTATTTCTCAGAATAATACTTATTCACTCTGTAATAAATCTACTTTTTTGCTCTGAGTCTAATTGTATGAAAACAAATAGAGGTTATCATAAGAGCCGCTATTTTCAAATTAGATTCACTATTATCTTTAACTATAATCATTAAGATTTCCACAGCAAAAAAACATAAAACATAAATAATTAATAGTATAAACATAAATTCCAGCTTTATATCCTCTTTTATAAAAATATAAAGGAAATAGCTAAATGCAAATGTCACCAGTAGTAACAACATTATCTGAGTAAGCATCGCTGAATTTAACATACCTTTTAGGTCTAACCCGATTGTTATAATGCTTAGTATGACTATCAAAGTACTTAAGACCAAGAAATACTTTCTAGATAGTTGTTTTTTCTTTGAATCCATATTATTCTCCTTACATAGCACACACAATATTATTTCATAGAGTTCACTTTATTTATTCTGTTTGCAACTATTTATGTAATTTATTTATTATATCATATTATATATTAAATGAAGTAGCTATAATTAAATAGTAATTATAAAGTAAGAATAGCATAATCTGTGTTATTTATATTTACTTTTTCAATTATATATGGATTCGCTAGCCAATTTACTACTGAGCAATGGTATTCCAAATTTATTTCGAATTTTCCCATCTACAACATTTATGTTTTGTTTATCAAAAATATCATTAGCTGATATTTCAGTAATATTTGAATTAATAATTTTCATAGTATCTAAGCAATAAAACCAAATTAATAAATATATCCAAATAATATATCTGTTTTTCATTAAATATTTTACTGAATATATAATTGAACATTTTTTGTAAAAACACTTATATGAAACTGATTGTCTTATAAAAATTATACTATATTTTTTCTTTGTAACACGAATACGACTATTACATACATTGACTCAACTATTACCAATATAGTATTAAGCATCATACCCGGATAATATAGATAACTGATAAACTCTAACTGAAAAAAATTTATGGCTAAATATTCACCTAAACATAAAACAAGCAATGCTACAACAATAAACAATACATTTATAAAGATTAATTTTATTTTTCTTTTTTTAAAAAAATATATTCCTTGAATGCTCGGTGATATCACACCACATAAGATTAATGCAACTGCATGATTAACGTATGAAGATGTATGAATAAAATACAAATCAAATAGAAAAGCAAGTCCTAAACATAATATCGCAATCGAAATAGTTCCAATAAAGTTTAACTTACCTACGCACACGATAATACCTTCCCTCTCCATCATAATCTCCTATTCTTTCTATTACCAACTTGTCACAAAGGACTTCAATATCATCTTCCGTATACCTGAAAGCTACTAAGATAAATAGATTATACCATTGAAGACAAGCAACTAAGTTCTTAATATGAGTAAATACCATATCAAATCTTTTTATATGTGTTAACTCATGTATTAATACAAATTTTAATAGTTCGTCATCGTGCATAATTCTTTTGCATGACCATTTTGAAAAAATCTTTATATTTTTTTCTAACTGCTTTTATACTGTCACTTACTGCAACTTTTGAGCAACCATGAAGCCACCCTATTTGCTCGTAGCTCATGCCCTCAAGAGCATAGAGCAAAAACCGTTCTTGCTGTACCGCTGTGCAGGTAGCAAGCATCGCCATCAGCTCGCACATGGTTTCCCTGTGACATAGGATTTCTTCGGGGGTAGGGCTGTATATGTGCCTACATTCGGTGGGAATGATGTACTCGTCAAACTCCCTTGTATCCCAGTGCCGCTGCTGTTGGTGGGATAGATTTTCTGCCTTGCGGTCACTTTTGCATAGGCACTGGTAAACTTCATAGCTGACATCTACGGACACAGATTATCCGTTTATTTTTATGGTTATCTCCATAACCGTTCCTCCATTCAGATTTTTTGGGTCTGAATGGAGGCGGTGGGGAACGGCAGCGAGGGTCTATGAACGCAAAAATGCCGACTGAAATTCGTAAAATCTCAGTCGGGCATAGCAACTCCCATTTTGTATTAAGTTAAATATTCTGTTTTCTGTATGAGCAGAAAGTCCCCTTGGTGTGGATTAGTTTCTTTCTATTCGGATTTCGTTATCAACAATCAAAATTGCTTCGTTATTGCTAATTGGAGACAAATTTAATGCAGCAGAATAGTTATCTGCAATTTTCTGTGCAGATTTCTTGAAAGGGAAATTTGTGAAGTGTGGCACTGTATAAAAATCGACTAACCCTAAAGCATCAAAGTTCAGTAAACTTGGAGCTTTTTTGCAACTGTCCATTGCTTTAGCATATTCAACGTTTACTGCGGTAACCATAGCTCCTGCTGACTCTCCGATATATAATTTTCCTGTATTGACTTCTTCAGTTATGATTGTATCTGCACCTGTTCGTTTCAGTTCTTGCAAAAGGAAAAAGGTATTTCCCCCTGTTACATAGATATAATCATTGTTTCGTAGCTTGGTACTTATCTCATCAGCAGTTGCTGTTGATAATTCAAGTACATCAACAATAGCACCCAATTTTTCAAGAGCCTTTTTCCCTGCTTCAACATAAAAAACAACCTTTTCTACAATGCTTGCCGTGGGAATAAAAGTTACAGTTTTCCCCTCGATGTTTTTCTCGAAATCCGCAAATATGGTACACACATCTTTGAACGATGAGGATAAAAATATTTTTTTCATTTCTTTCAATCCTTTCTACTTTTCTTTATTGATTAATTCAAGTATAATATTAAAAGGTGTCATCCTGCGACACCTTTTAGATGTAATTTGAAATTACGAGGTGGTGGAATATGAATAAATCCGAACGAATTAATGATATGTTGCTATTCCTGAATGGCAAAAACTTTTTTAATCTAAAGGAATTAATGGAGCGCTATTCTATATCCAAGAGTACGGCTTTAAGAGATGTTGAAGCCTTAGAGCGTATTGGAATGCCAATATATTCTCAAAACGGCAGAAATGGTTATTATGGTGTACTACGGAACAGACTATTATCACCTATTATCTTTAATATTGATGAAGTGTTTGCACTGTATTTTTCGATGCTCACATTACAAGCTTATGAAAGCACACCATGTCACTTAAGCATAGAACAGTTGAAGAAAAAATTTGAAAATTGTTTAGCTTCGGAAAAAATCAATATGCTCCGCAGAGTTGAACGAGTATTCAGCTTGGCTACTATACAGCATAATAATCACTGCCAATTCTTAAATGTGATTTTAGAATATGCCCTTGAAGAAAAAGTCTGCATTGTAACCTACACAAAGAATGATTGTAGTACAGATTATCCCATTCAGTTTTTCAATATCTCATCATCATATGGACAATGGTATGCAACTGGCTACAACTTTGAAACAAATAGCCCCAAAGTGTTTCGATGTGATAAAATTACTGTGCTCACGGAAAATAATCAATATCAAGCAAAGCCACTTGATGAATTTATACAGGCAGAGCAAACAATCTACAAATTAAACGGTGCTACCCACTTTGAAGTGGAGGTATCTGAAAAAGGAGCTGATTTATTTTATAAGGAACACTACACATCAATGAAGTTTCATGTGAAGAACTGTCGTTATTTTGTGAGAGGTTTTTACAATAAGGGGGAGGAAGAATTTATTGCAAATTACTTCATTGCCTATGGAAAACACATTTTATCTATAAAACCTGCGTGTTTGAAAAATCTTATTTTAGAGCAATTGCAATTTCTCACAAAATGTATTGACGATATATAAAATTGACTAACATATGTTTTATAAAATCGGAGGGCTATTAGTTAGCCCTCCGATTTTATGATATCTTATATTTTTATATCCGTTTAGGCAACGCAACATTTTCAGTGATAAACCAACTCCACAAAAATAATTTCCTTCACCTGCGCCTTAACCGTATTCATCAAGCCTATCCATCGCATTTGTTCGGTGGCTTTGAGATGTTCCGTTATCCTTGCAGCTCTCGCCATTGGCGGCTTGGTCGATTTCAAGCAAATGAGGATAGAGCTTTTCGGATAAAAATAAGTGGCTATATAGGACAGGACGGTGTTCTTGTAAATAGATGTTCCGCATACGCCCATACTTGCCAAGCGGTGTCGATGGCTGCTCACTCAATGTCAAATTGGGAATAAGGTAATCGCCATTTTATAAATATTCTAATTTCAATACGCTACAACTCCTTTGTTTTCTGATTTTAGGCTACTTTGCAAGCCCTTTGCAGAATGTCCAGTTGTATCGTGTCCCTGTTCGTTTTATTTTGGGCAACTGAACTCTTCACCATCAAGTGTAGCAGTTCCTTACCTGTCTTTTGATAATTTAGCCCAAAGCCTTTTTAATTGCTTATTGTTTCTGATGTGTTATATAGGTCTATTGTTTCTTTGCCCAAGGTTTCAGAAAGTTCATTTAATGTGGTTTTCTCCTTGCCTCCAAGAAATAAGGTACTGTCACAGTTTCCGATTATGGTATCGGCATTATCCTTATATATCGCCTTTAGCTGAGATTGTGCTTGAAGTATTATGCTTGCTGAAATTTCTCTGGAACGAATAGTTGCTATCAACTTTTTAAACTTTGGAATTAAGCCAATATTTGCAAACTCATCAAATAGACATCTTACATAATAGGCAATCTCCCTCCATACTCATCATCTGCCTTATCACAAAGTAGATTAAATAGTCGTGAATACATAATAGACACCACAAAGTTAAATGTATCATCTGCATCCGAGATAATGACAAAGAGTGCCGTTTTTCTATCTCCAAGTGTATCAAGTTCAAGTTCATCTTCTTTCATCAAGTTCCTAAGCTCCTGAATATCAAATGGAGCAAGTCTTGCACCACAGGAAATAAGAATATACTTAGCCGTTTTTCCAGCTGCCAGTTTGTATTTTTTATATTGCTTTACGGCAAAGTGTGTAGTCTCTTTTTTCTCGAGTGTTTCAAAGAGTATGTCTATCGGATTCATGTAGGTTTCATCTTCTTCTCTAACTTCTTATGCGTCTATCCTATCAAGGAGAGTTGCAAAGCTCTTTTCTTCTCTTGGAGTTTCACTCCAGATATATATAAGAAGGGCGTTAATTTATAAAAAATGGAGAGCCTTTGCCCTCCATTTCTAAAACTCTTATTAGATATATTTTATATATTTTTATTCTGCTGTAAGTGCTGCCATTGTTATATAGTTATATGGCTGATTAAAATGTGGCAGGAAGAAAATATCCAGCAGTTTTAACTTATCTATAGTAACTTTTTCTTGAATTGCTAATGAGAACATATGAATACCCATAGACATATCATATTCAGATGCCATTTGTGCCCCTAATATAACTCTTGAATTTTTGTCATATACTATTCTTATTTTTACCTTTCTATCATCTCCAATAAAAGCAGGCTTTTGTAAGTCTTCAAAATTAGCTGTAAGTGGCTCATATCCAAAAGCTTTAGCCTTTGATGCTGTTAGTCCTGTAGAAACCATTTTTAAATCCCAAATACAGATACCATTAGAACCTTGAACACCTATGGATTCCAATGGAGTTCCACATACGTTATGTCCTGCAACAACCCCAGAACGTACTGCATTAGTTGCCAAAGCTATATAGCTAATATCATTTATTGCATTGTCATAAACTGTTGCACAATCTCCGATAGCATATACATCTTTAACACTTGTTTCCTGATTTTTATTTACTATATATGCACCATTTCTAAATAATTCTAACTCCCCATTTCCTAAGGCATTATTTGGCCTAAATCCGATAGCTAAAATTACCATGTCTGACTTGTATTCATTTTTATCAGTTACAATTTTCTCTACCTTCTTATCTCCTACTATCTTTTGAACCGTCTCATTAAATGCCAGCTTAACTCCATGATTAGCAAGGTTTTCATTCATCATGGATGTAAAATCATCATCATAGTAGTTTCCTAAAGCTGTATGAGCACAGTCAATCATAGTTACGTTTTTATTCAGCCTTGCAAAAGCTTCTGCAAGTTCTACCCCTATATATCCTGCTCCTACAACTGTTACATCTTTAATATTTTCATCTTTTAATTTTTCTATAACCTCAGCTGCATTTTGGTAAAGCTTAACTAATTGAACGTTTTCTAAATCCTTACCTTCTATATTTGGTACAATAGGAAGTGAGCCTGTTGCTAAGATTACTTTGTCGTAAGACTCTTCATACATTTCCCCATTTTTTCCAGTAGCATATATAATTTTTTTGTCATAATCAATCTTATCTACAGAGGTTTCCATATATACTTTTGCACCTTTTTTCTCTAAGGTTTCTTTGTTAGAGTAGAAAAGACCTTCTGCCCCGTCAATTTGCTTTCCTATCCATAGAGCCATTCCACATCCAAGAAAACTTATATTGGAATTTTTATCAAAAACTATAACTTCATTACCTTTATAATTATCTAAAATTGTATTAATCGCCGCTGTCCCTGCATGATTCGCTCCTACCACTACTATTTTCCCCATATTTCCCTCCTAATAATTTCAATTTTATGTTTAATATCTATCTTGATAATAAATCTTCAAACTAATTTTGTCAATATAAACTTGATTTTTTTTATCATATTTATTTAATTTTAATATTTTCGCTTCTATAACAATTAAACTAATCCATACTAATAAATTGTAAACTACAGGTTATATTGACTTGTTTATGAAAAAAACTGATTACATGAATTAGTTTTTCTAATCCATACAATCAGTTTCCTTAATAATTAAGATATAATATTTTAAAACTTTCCACTTGATCCTGAAAATCCATCACTACCTACGCTACTGCTTGATGATTTCTCTATTTTTCTCCGAGTTTCTGTTATATAAAGAAATCTATCTTCTTTGCCAGTTAAATTAAATCCGTCTGATAGTATATAATCATCAGCATTTGTAGCCATTATAGCCGTTTTCATCTTTCTTCTAAATATTGTGCATATAATTCCAGCAATGGCCAATGGCACTAATATAGTTATCAACCATCTAACCCATACTACATTTAGAATAAATTCCGGATCTGTACTACGTCCCAACGGCTTTCCAGATTTGGATAGTTCTAAATATTCACCTGCCTTTTCGATATAAGCCTTAAAAGCTTCATAGTACATATCATTACTCAAAGGTGGCAGTATATACTCATCCAACATTTTTTCTCTTCCATAGTCTGTGAAAGCCGTATTGCCATAGCCATGTGATATCATCGCATAATCTCTATAACTCATGCTTAAGAGCAGTAGAATTCCACTTTTTTCTTCTCCATAACCAAGTCCTCGCTTATTATATACCTCTTTCGCAAACTCATAGGCATCACCGTCTCCCATATCGTTAACCGTTACAATATTTACATTGCACTGATAACGCTCTGATACCTCTTTTGCCAGTTGATTAAGCTCTGAATAATCTTCTTGAGTTAAAAGACCTGCCTCATCTATTATTAAATTTTTCTGGTTTCCAAAAATTGTTGTAGATAATGATATGCAAAGAATAAAGGTTGTTAGGAAAAGACATATTATTTTCTTCATATTCTTCCTCCTAAAACATTGTTTTCCATAGTATAGCCATTAATGGTAACGCTATTCCAAAAAAACAACTCCAATATTTTCCTCTGTCAACAGGAAGATCTCCTACCAGTTTTCCAGTTTGACCATTTATTATAAACAAGAAGGTTTTATCCTTCCATTTTGTATTCAATATCCACGTTGGAATAAAGGCATATTTAACATCTCCTTGCTTTAAGTTTATATCACTGTATTCAGGAATAAGTGTGAGGTAGCCACTTGCAGTGCTTCTAAAAGCATCTTCTGTACTTTCCCTTATTCTTCTATTAACTCTCTGACTACATTCTTCTACACTTTGATCATACTTATTTGCAAAATATCCTGGTAAGTAAGCGGACATAAAGGGTTGAATCTCTCCATAATCAAATGGTTCAATTGCATCCATATAAGAGTCTGGCATACTAGATGCCCCATCTACTGGTATCTTATTAAATTTAAGGTTTCCTTCTCTTACTACACGATAATACTCTGTAACTGTTACCTCTTCATTTCCATTTACATAAGAGTGACTCCTCGTTCCTAAAAAACGCATAGCTGCCTCTGCTTCTCCATTAAATAACCAAAAAGGAACATAGGTACCCTTAACTTCTTCTATATGATTACTCTCAGCAAAGCCCTTTGGCAAAAACAACTTTCCTTTATAATACTCTTTAAGAGCATTGACAGCTTCTTTCTTGCTTATTTTGAAAGGAATTAGATAATCAGGTTTTAAATGTCCCGCAAAATTAGTAGAAACAATTGAAGGATTTCCACAATATGGACATTCTGTAGCTACTATAGTATTATCACAGATTAGTTGAGCTCCACAGGAAGGACAGTTATAAGCTTTCATATTGGCGATTTCCTCTTCTGTCCATTCATCTTCTGATTTATCAAAATTCCACTCTGGCTCTTTTCCAGCATTAGACTCAACCTGAATTTTATCTTCATAAAGTTTTTCTATTAGATCCACTTCATAGGTGGTCCCACAGTATTGACACTCCATCTTCCCGGTTTCACCTTTAAAAGCTAAGGGGCCTGTACATGCCGGACACTGATAGTTGGTAACTTTATTCGTCATAACATACTCCTTTAATGACTTTAATATTAATCCTTATCTATCTTCCTTGTTAAAACGGATCCCCACATTGTGGACAAAACTTTGGTGGTTGTGGAGTGTCTACAAGCTCCCATCCACATTTATCACATTTGTAAGCTATTCCTCCTGCCGGTTTTCCTTTTCCACACTGGGAACAAAAGTTACCATTGTTGGTCGTTCCACATTGGCAAAGCCAAGAATCTGGTTGAGTAGGTTTTTCCTTACCACACTCTACACAAAATTTTCCTTCATTCCCTGTATGTCCACAAGGACAGTTCCATCCATTTGAGTTTTCCTGTTGCTGTCCCATTTGGAAAAGCCCTTGAGCATTCATACCACCAGCATTACCTGCCATATTCATACCCATGAATGCCATAGCAGAACCTGCGCCCTCATTAGAAGCTGCATTTTGCATTGCTTCTGCCTGAGCTCCTACAAGATGAGCCGCTGCCATATTCGGATTACGGAAAGCTGCATTACGCTGTAACTCTTTAATCATTTGCTCATCTTCTTCACTAGCCTTTAAGCTAGAAATACCAAACGAAACTATTTCCAATCCTCTAAGATTTTTCCATTTCTCACTTAGAACATCATTAAGTGCTTGTGCTAGTTCCGTTGTATGTCCCGGTAATGACGAGTAACGTATTCCCATATCACTTATTTTAGAAAAAGCAGGCTGCAACGCTGTCATTAACTCACTTTTTAACTGTCCCTCGATATCCTCTCGAGTATATTCACCTTCAACATTTCCCGAAACATTAGTGTAAAACAATATAGGATCAGTTATTCTATAACTATATTCCCCAAAACATCTTATGGAAATGTCTATATCCAACCCTACATTTTTATCTACTACTCTAAACGGCACAGGGCTAGGTGTTCCATATTTATTTCCTATTAGCTCCTTTGTATTAAAATAATAGACTCTTTGATCCTTTGGTGGCTCTCCCCCAAAGGTAAAACGCTTCCCTATATTTTTCAATGACTCTTTAACGCTAGCTCCTAAATCTCCAGAAAATATAGTTGGTTCCGTAGAAGAATCATAGGTAAATTCTCCCGGTTCAGCACATATTTCAGCAACCTTTCCTTGATCCACAATTATCATACACTGTCCTGTAGCCACTGCGATAATAGAGCCATTACTTATAATATTCTCGCTTCCTCTTGTATTCGAAGAACGTTTTGACTCTCGCTTTTTCCCTTTCACAATCAATACATCTGCCTCTAACGCATCACAATAGAAAAAATCTTTCCACTGATCTGCCATTACTCCTCCAGCTGAACCTAAAGCAGCTTTAATTAATCCCATACCTCTTCTCCCTTCGAAATTAAACTAAACCTATAGAATATATTTCCTCTTATTTCATTATATATCAGTATTTGACTTCTTTCAATATAAGATATTTTTGTTTAATTAATATGTATTAAAAGCCACTCTTTATATTAAACGTTCCAAAACACTTCAATGTATGATTCTTCATCCCTCCATCCTATAGATTTCTTCTTATTTATATCTTTAATAATTAATTGAAAAGCTAAATTTTATTTCTTAAATTCTATATTTTATAATTATTTTATGATATTATTTTATGGTGAAAGATAAACATTTGGCTAATTAAGCTTAGACTTTATATAAAAGAGGAGAATTTTATGTGTGGAATAGTAGGATTTATTAACAAAGATAGTAAGGAGGTAAAAACTCCTATAATTCAAGGCATGATGGATAAAATCTATCATCGTGGACCTGATAGCTGTGGACATTTTGCCGATGATACGGTTGCCTTAGGTTTTCGTCGTCTTTCTATTATAGATTTAGAGGGTGGTATGCAACCCATATATAATGAGGACAAGTCCCTTGTTATCATTTTCAATGGAGAAATTTATAATTTTCAAGAAATAAAACATGACCTTATTACAAAAGGACATATTTTCTCAACTCATACAGATACAGAGGTTATTTTACACGGTTATGAAGAGTACGGAAAGAGTATATTAGATAAACTCAGGGGTATGTTTGCTTTTGTCATTTATAATATTAATACAAAAGAAGTTTTTGGAGCTAGAGATATATTTGGTATAAAACCTTTTTATTATGGAACAATAAACGATACCTTCTTTTTTGGTTCAGAAATTAAAAGCTTTTTACCTCACCCTTCCTTCAAAAAAGAGCTTAATAAAACTGCCCTAAAACCATATCTAACCTTCCAATATAACCCCCTTGAGGAAACTTTTTTTAAGGGAATATTTAAGCTGCCCCCTGGCTCTTATTTTACCCTTAAAAATGGTGAATTTAAAAATACAAAATATTACGACTTTGAATTTAATGTTAAAGATGATAGTTTTGAAAATACCACAAAAAAAATTGATGAACTATTAAGAGAGTCTGTAAATTATCATAAGATAAGCGATGTTCCAGTTGGTTCATTTCTTTCCAGTGGAATTGACTCTAGCTATATAACCTCAATATTACGCCCTGACAAAACCTTTACTGTTGGTTTTGAAAACAAAGCATTTAATGAGATTGACAGCGCAACGTCACTTTCCTCCATGCTTAATATAGAGAATGTTAATACCCTTGTGAGCCCTGAAGATTTTTTTGATAACCTTAAAGATATTGAGTATTACTCAGATGAAGCTCATGCAAACTTATCAGCCGTACCTTTATACTTCCTTTCAAAACTTACTAAGGAATATGTAACAGTAATTCTATCTGGAGAAGGTGCTGACGAATTGTTCGGAGGCTATTATCCTTATCTTAGTACTCAAAAGGATTTAAACTATCAAAAAATTCCTTACTTTCTAAGATACACCCTCGGCAAAATGGCAGTGCCTTTCTTAAAAGGCACAAAAAAGAACTTTATCATACGAAACTCATTTAAGGCTGAGGAGTATTATATAGGTCAAGCTAAAATATTCGAAGACTATGACGTTAACAACTTCCTTCAACCAAACTTTCAAAGCAGTTTAACTTCTAAAGAAATAACTGCGCCCTACTTTGAAAAAGTTAAGGATAAAGATGAATTAACAAAAAAACTCTATTTAGATATGGTAATGTGGTTACCTAATGATATTTTACTAAAAGCTGACAAAATGACTATGGCACACTCCATAGAACTTAGAGTCCCATTTCTTGATAAGGTTATGTTTGAATATGCTTCATCAATTAAAAATGCATATAAAATCAATACAGAAACCACTAAACTAGCCTTACGTAAAGCATCTTATGACTGCCTTCCAAAAGAATGGAGTGAAAGAGAAAAAATAGGTTTCCCTGTTCCTTTTAGTAAATGGATACAAGAAAAGAAATATTATGATATAGTCCTTGATACCTTTAGAAAAGAATATGTAGGAGAAATATTTGATCAAGATAAAATAATAAGTTTGCTGGAGGAGCATTACCAAAATACCGTTAATAATGGGCGTAAAATTTATACTATATTTGCTTTTATAAAATGGTATGAGGCATACTTTATATAAATTATTGTTACAAAAAAGAGCTGTTGCAAAATTATTTCTGAAAATAATTTTGCAACAGCTCTTTATATCTATGGAATAGTTTTTTAATTTTTATAATCCAAAGTTTAGTTTGCTTGCCTCTCCCTGGTTCTAGTTAGCTCTATAGCCTCTTTCCCCGTCATATGTTCTATAGTCACTTCTATACAACATAGAATATTCCACTCTCTCCTTATCTCACTATCTACAAACTCTTTATCATCATTATACTTTAGGCTAAGACTCTCTGCCGAAAAAAATATATCTTCATCTTTTTCTAAAATTCTTGCTCTTCCAAAAACAATAACACTCTTGAAATAAGTGGTCAGCTTTTCTTTCACAATATCATCTTTCCCAACAATACATAGAGAAACCTTATCATAATTCTTTATTGAATCAATTTTGTGCCCAGCTTTTGCCCCATGTAGATATATCTTACCGTTGGTATATACATAATTAACAGGAACAGTATAAGGATAACCATCATCACCTAGTACACCTAGAACTGCTGTTTTTCCATTTTTTAACAGTTCCAACATCTCATCATCAGTAAGTTGTTGTTTAAATCTTCTCATTTCCCTAAACATAGTTTTCCTCTCATTCTCTACTTATTTAAACTTTAATTCTAACAAGTTTAGCATAAATATCAACTAGCGTCAAGAAAACTTATATTCTACAAAAACTTCTTTTTAAATTATATAAAGCCATCTGTTAATATTTTTAGATGAGGTAATTTTTTTGTTTTAATACATAATTTCAAGTGCAAAAAAAGAAAAAAGATTATTTATAATCCGTTTTCTTTTTTTAAAGTTAGTACACTATCTTACTATATTTAGAATTTATTATTTTCTATTAAAAGACTTAATAAGATTATTATCTCCTTTGTTATAAAAACTTATTATCCCCATATTGTGTATCTTCTCAAAAGCTTTGTCCGCACATTCTTGTAACCCCTCTGTCTTAATTTCATCTGCTGCTACAAATACTTTTAACTCATATGGTTCCTTTTCAGATTGAATCTCAATAGAGTCAAAACTCATTCCCTTTGGATATGGTAGTTCTAAAAGCAATTGAACAACCTTTGAGTTATCGCCAATGAATATTGTTTGATTTTCATCTTCTGCAGTTTTGCTACTGCAACCAACAAGAACCATAACCAAAGCTAAGGTACACAAAATTATTTTAAAATATTTTTTCATATTTAAACCTCCATAAATTCAAATTTTCGATTGTAAATATCTATAACTAAAACAATGGCAATCCCACTTCTCTTCTCCTTGATTTAAGAGCAGTATATTAATATTACCCTAGAAGATCACCCATAACCCCATTTGTATTATTAGGCTGTGGCGTATTACTTGGGGTAGTAGGTGGTGTTATAGGTTCTGTTGGTACAATTGGTAAAGTCGTTGGCTGTCCCAATCCTAAATCAGTTACATTTGTTTCAGGATTTTCCGATGGTATAGAATCTGGATTTTCTGTTCCTGGCACAAACCCCTCTTCCATATCATTGTTACCTGAATCAATAGTTGAGTCCTTTATTTCATCATCAAATAAATCATCAAATGCTGAGTCCAGTACATCTTCTTCTGTAAAAATTTGTTCCGTTGGTTCTGTACCTTTTATAAAGTACTCTGTTATTCCATATCCTTTTGCTACGCCTCCTGTTCTTTTGTCTATTTCTACTGCTATAACTCCAGATGGAACTGTAAATTCTTTATTTTCTAAGCCTTCGTGCACATCGTTCATTACATTTTTCCATAACCTGGCTGCCATACGAGAATGGTCATAAAGTTCTACCGGCATATCTGCCCCAATCCACACTCCAGCAGTATAATAAGGTGTGTATCCTACAAACCAAGTATCCTTCTTGTCTGTTGTAGTTCCTGTTTTTCCTGCCGCCGTCATATTATTCAGTCTTCCATATTGTCCTGTTCCACTTCTAAGTGCAGTTTCCATCATATGTGTCATAATATAGCAGTTCTCTTCAGAAAACATCTTTGTCTTTTCTGGTTTACTTTCATATATAACTCTACCTGAGACTGTTTCTATTTTTGTGAAAAATGTTGGTTCAATTTTTGTTCCACCATTTGCTATAGTTGCAAATCCTCTTGTTATGTCTAGATTTGTTACTCCTTTTGTCATTCCTCCTAATGCTAAAGATAGGTTTTCATCATTTACCTTCCTATTGTCATGTCTAGTTACTAAGGTAGTAAAACCTTGTTCCTTAAGGCTATTTAGACCTGTATTTATCCCTATCTTATTTAATATTTCTACAGCTGCTACGTTAGAAGAGCTTGCAATCAATGGTCCCAGTGTCGATTGACCTTTATATCCTTCTGCATTTTTAGGCCAATATCCTCCTTTTCCATTAGGTCTAGGGGAATCATTAATTAATGTTGCAGCAGTCATTCCACCTTCCAATGCAGGCATATATGCTACTAGTGGTTTTATGGCAGAACCTGGTTGCCTTGGGTTTGTTGCTCTATTAAACAACTTACTTCCCACTAAATTTCGACCTCCAACAAGACCCTTTACCTGTCCTGTCATTTGATCCATTACTACTATGGAAGTCTGAGGTTGAACCACTCCGTTTTCATCTACAAAAGCTCCTGGAAAGTTTCTAGCATTATCTGCTTGGGCTTGAATCTTATCTTGAATAACCTTATCCATCGTTGAAAAAATTCTTAATCCACCGCTGGCTAACATTGTATCCACATCTTCCTCTTTATATCCTTCTTTTATCAATACATCTCTAACTTGTTCCATCATTGTATCAGTAAAATAACTGGTACCTTTACTAGATGGTTTTACTCTCAGATTAAGTTGTATTGGCTGTGCCTTTGATGCTTCATATGTTTCCTTATCTATAACCTTATTTTCTACCATCTTCCTTAAAACTAATTCTTGTCTTGTTTTAGATTTATCATTAACTATAGCTTGCCTTGCATACTTTTTTCCATTTTTTAAATATTCATAATCATTATCCCCTACTTTACCTAAAGAATATAATCTTTTATATATTCCCAGATCTTCTGCTGTTGGTTGTGGTGTATCTTCCCTACTTACTAATATGGCTATTTGCATGTTTCCAAGATCTCCATTAGGATCAATAGGCTGTGTTGTGTAAGGCGAAAGCCTCGTTGGAGATTGAGTAACTCCTGCAAGCATAGCGCTTTCAGCCAAGTCTAACTGTGCTGCTGATTTATTAAAGAATGTATTTGCAGCTGCCTCTATCCCCACCGTTCCTCTACTTAAAGGAATCGTATTAAGATATGCATGAAGTATTTGCTCTTTACTTAGAACTTTTTCCATCTCCAATGCGTAATAAGCATCTCTAACCTTCCTTACTATTGATTTTTCAGATGATGTATATAGATTTTTCGCCACCTGCATACTTATGGTTGAAGCTCCCTGAGAAAAACTAAAAGTTCTTAGGTTAGCCCAAGCCGATCCAAATACCCTTTTAACGTCGACTCCATTATGCTCATAAAAACGTTCATCCTCTATGGATACAACTGCTTGTTTCACCCAAGGTGATATTTGATCCATAGGTACTATAACCTGTAACTCTCCACTAGAAATTTTTTCTATTAAATTGCCATCTTTGTCATATATAAATGAGCTTTGATCCAGTTGGTCTGCCATTCGTGTAAAATCTATGTCCTCCGACGTGGCTACTACATAAACTATAAGGCCTACGCAACAAGTTGCTCCAATCAACATCAGAGATAATATCATGGTTATTAACAATCTGAATATATTATACTTTCTTTTAGTTTTCTTCTTCATTTAACATACCTCCATCGCTATAAATTATCTGCCTTATAAAGTATACCATATATATATTTTAGGTATATTACAAAATTGTAGCAATTACATTAACGAAATAAAAAAAGGAACAAGTATTGTTACAATAACTGTAAGTACAAACCCATTTATAAAACAGACTATAGCTGTACTTGGACAAGTCGACTTACTTACTATCGGAAGCAACGTATCCATACCTGCTGCCCCTGTTGGCCCTATGGCCTCTAGCTTTCCTATATATTTAGCGATTATTGGTATAGTTATAATTGCAAATATCTCTCTTGTTACATTAGCTAAAAAGGCCATAGCACTTATCTTTGCAGAATAAGGCGCTACTAAAACAGCTGACAGTGAATACCAACCCATTCCTCCTGCAATCACTCCACTTTCTCCAAAGCTATACCCCATCAGAGAACCTGCCAAAATACCTCCTATTAAAGTCATAATAGTTACCACCAGTGGTATCCCTAAAACCTTAAATCCCATTTGTCTTATTTGCTTAAATACTCCCTTATTATTCCCTATGTCCATTCCTACAAAAAATAAAAGGGCACATAAACCTATATTCATTGCTTTTGGTATAACTAAAGCGAAACTTGGATCTAAGAAAAAAATCCCTGATATAATTCCTAAAACAACTGATATGATTATTTTAATTATCATTTTCATCCTCCTTATTTAAAAACTTATTTACGTCTTTCATAAAAATTTTCTTGTAAAAAAATATTCCTAACACACTAAACCCTATTGTAAATAATGAAAACAAGCTGGCATTAAATCCCATTGTCCCAAAGTTTTTTAATACCTCCTTATCGAGTCCTAAGTTAGCACCCATAAAAAAAAGTAGTACCAATAAGCATATAAACTGAATATCCCCTATTAACTTAAGTCTTTTTTCCGTTATATTAATATATCTTCCTATTAAAGCTCCTACCACTAATATAAACAAGTATATCATTATTGTCTGTAACATAATATCCTCCCATCGAATGTACCTTTTTTTCTTTATAATACTATTTTACCACAGTTTAACTTCTATATCTAAATTCAATTACTCATTTTTAAAAAAATATGTTAAAATAATAAATAGAATTATAATTACCTAGGGAGGAAACTTATGAATACTGATAATAACCGTTCTCAAGACACAGTGGTTATTTCTAAAGAAACTTTAACTGAGGATACAAAGAACAATAAAAACTCTAGATGCCTATCACATATTTTAAAATTATCGCGTCCAGTAATTCTAACTGTACTTGCTGCAATTTTTTTACTTATAATATCTGCTTTTATCCTTACTCCAAAAATAACTCCGGAGGATCTATCTTCTCGTATAAAGGAAAGTTCTCTAATCTTAGATGCCAATGGGCAAATTATTGATAAACTTCAAGGCAATGAATTTAGAACCATAGTTCCTATGGAACAAATATCTCCTTGGTTACAACAGGCTGTAGTAGCCATAGAGGATGAACGGTTCTATAGACATAAAGGAATTGATATTCGAAGAATAGCCGGTGCTATTGTTCATGATCTAAAAACAAAAAGCCTCGCTCAAGGTGCCTCCACCATAAATATGCAACTGGCGAAAAATCTATATACCTCAACAGATAAATCCTTTGTGAGAAAATTTAAAGATATGATAATTGCAATAAAAATAGATTCAGCCTTAAGTAAAGAAGAAGTTCTCCATGCTTACTTAAGCACAGTACCTCTAAGCAGAGGTTGTTTAGGTGTTGAAGCTGCTTCTATTGCCTTTTTTGATAAACATGCCTCTGCTCTTGATTTAGCAGAAAGTGCAATACTTGCAGGAGTAACTAAATATCCTAGTAAATTTACTCCCTATATAACAGAGGATATAGCTCCTGACGATAATCTTAATGCTATACAAATAGCTTACATCCCAACCTCCAAAGATACTAAAGCTCCTGATGAAAATGACCAACAAATATACTCTGAACTTTATCGTCTAGGAATAATCGATGTATATAAGTATGATCAGCTAAAGTCTGGTTCCCTCTATGTAAAAAAAGCCTTATTAAATCCTGCTGCAAAAGAAAGGCAAGAAGTAGTACTTTCTCAAATGCTAAAAAACGGTATGATAGATAATCAAACTTACGAGGCAGTAAAAGCACAACCTGTAATAATAAAACTTGGACAAACAAATGATACTAACCTATCCAGCTACTTTGCTGATGCCTTAAAGGTACAAGTTCAACAAAAATTAGAAGAATCTGGATATACTCATGAAGAAGCATATGACCTTATGATAAATGGTGGTCTTAGAATCCATTCTACAATAGATAGTAATATACAAAAAATAGTTGAAAGAGAAGTTGAAAATCCTAGAAACTATCATCATTCATTTATAGATGAAAACGGTATAATCCAACCTCAATCAGCCTTTGTTATAATAGATCAAAAAACCGGATTTATAAAAGCTATGACAGGCGGTCGTGGAATAGGTGGTAATAAGGTGTTTAATAGAGCTTTAAACCCCCGTCAACCTGGTTCATCCATAAAACCTTTGGCAGTATATATGCCTGCTTTGGAAAAAGGCTACACAGCTGCTTCCACCGTAAAAGATGGAAAAAGACCTGACCCATATCAACGTGGAAAATATTGGCCTAAAAATTCCACTGGCTACAAGGGGATAAGTACAATGTCCCCTATGATATGGAATTCTTCAAACGTGGCAGCTGTAGAATTTTTAAATGCAATAGGTATAGACTACTCCATAGAATCTCTAAAAAAACAAGGCATCACCACCTTAGTTACCCATAATGAAAATCCTACTGTAAATGATGAAAATCTTGCTCTAGGTCTTGGTGGTATGACAAGGGGAGTTACCCCATTAGAAATAACCTCTGGCTTTGCTACCATAGCAAATAATGGAACAAAAATGACACCTTACTATTTTTCAAAAATAGAAGATAGAAACGGGAAAGTTATATTGACTGCCCCTAATAGTGGAGAGCAAATATTCTCACCAGAAAATTCATCTGTAATGGTAAATATGCTAGAGAAAGTTGTTACTCGTGGAACTGGACGAACCACAAGAATTTCTAATATGCCTGTAGCAGGAAAAACAGGGACTACCTCTGACGAAAAAGACATTTGGTTCGTAGGCTTTACCCCTTATTATACTGCTGGAGTATGGGTAGGAAACGATAAACCTAGCCATCTTTACGACTATGCAAGAATGTCTAACACAATTTGGCGAAAAATAATGGCCGATGTTCATAAAGATTTAGAATATAAAGAGTTTAATAGACCGGATAATGTTAGAGCTATAACAATTTGTCAAATATCTGGCGATTTCCCAAGAAGTGGCTGTCCTCGCATCACTGATTATTTTGCAAATGGTACAGAACCTGTAAAACGTTGTAGATCTCATTCTGGTAATAATGCTCTCGGATCCTCTAATATATTTTATAATCAAGATGAGAATTCCGACAATAACAAGAAAGATTCAACTGATGAACAAAAATTAAAAACAGAGATAAATGACTTATTTGGTAATGTAACAACTTCTACAAGTAATTAAACTAATTTCAACTATGTAAAATCTATAAATTACAAAAAGCTTTCTATGATTGGGAACATATCATAGAAAGCTTTTTTGTGGATACTATATTTTGTTTTTATACAGTTTTTTTTAATAGAAACTTCATATATTCAATAAATACATAAATCACCATAATAACTGCAAAAATTTGCATAAACACATGTACTGGTCCAAACACTTCATACTTTGTTGCAAAAGGTCTTAGCGCAATTGCTGATATAACAAAGGGAAATGTAAATGATGAATAACTAGGCATAAATTTTTTAAATAAAAATTTAATTACGTACACTAATGCGCATAAATAAAAAAATAAAGCTATAATGGTTAGTCCGTTTAATAAAAATAAAGATTTTGTTGTAAAACTACTATTATACCCTGCTAATAAAAGACTTGGAGGAGCAGCAAATATAGCAATAGTTGGCATTACAACCTCCGGAATTTCTTTTACCTTAACGACTCTGTATAGAATAATCGGAAGCCAAAATAAATAGCATATTATCCCTATCCAAAAAATATATTGACCTATATACTCATATTTATATGTTGGTGAGACTACACTTGCAGAAACAATTCCAACAAACATAACAAAATAACTCGGAAATATTTTTTTGATCTTAAATGGAAACAAGGTTTTTCTTATAAATAATCCAAAAATTATTATATAAATCAAAATTCCCAACCACCATATCATTGCCCCCAGCTTATTACTAAATGATACCACATAAGTTGACAAAATAATAATACCCATAGGTAAAGTTGCCATAATTCCTGCAATAGCTGGTTGTTCAAATACTTCAAGAAAAGACTTCGGATATTTTATAATTTTTATGAGTACAAGTAGCAATATTAATGCAGATAATATTCCAAAGTTATATCTTATAATTTCTCCTCTTGGTTTCAACAAATTTCCAAGGGCTGCAAGAGCTAGCATAAGTCCTGACACAGGATATGGAAGTTTCTTAATTAAGTTACACATAAAACCTCCTTACTCTTTATCCAAATTTTTAATCCCTAGCTCTCTTACTACTATTTCTGCTAAATTTTCTGCCATTTCTCCCGTAAATGAAACACATTGATTTTTATGTTCTCCAGAAGCCATATCAAATCCCTTAGTCAAAATACTACAGCAAAGAACCTTGTGATTATCTTTAAACTTTTTCTGTAATTCATTTGCAAGTTCTAAGGTTTTGTTAACCTTTGGATCTCCTCCCTTAGTTCGTCCAAAAAAATATCCCAAAGTTAAAATTGCACCTGTTACTGCTCCACAAGTGCACTTAGAACGACCAATACCCACTGGAAACCCTGAAGCCATAGCAACCATCTCCTCTGGCATATTCAATCTAAAATTATCTCTAAAAGAACTAACAATAGCTTCTGAACAAAAAAAATCTCCCCTTCTAAACGAATCCTCAGCATCTTTTCTAATTTTGTTTATGCTTACTGAATCTACCATAATACCACTCCTTTTTATAAATTAATTAAACTTTAAACAATCAACTCAATAAATATAATACAGTAACATAATTTTTTTAGCAATAAAATTTGTTAACATAATTTTTCAAAAAAACTATACTATATATAGATTTATTTTATATTGATATTAAATGAAAAAATGAAAGTGAATTTAGGTATTAATAGTAAGCCTATGTACTATATAACAAAAAACCGACCTAAAGGTCGGTTGTATTTTTTAGTTGGCAGCTTTGTTAAGCTTAGCAGCAAGTTTAGAAACTTTTCTTGCTCCTGCATTTTTATGGATAGTTCCTTTTGCAGCAACTTGCATAATCTTCTTTTGTGCATATCTAAAGTTCTCTGTTGCTTTAGCTATATCTCCTGATGCTAAAGCCTCTTCAAATCTTCTTATCGCAGTTTTTATTTGAGATTTTCTGATTCTGTTTATAAGTGTTCTTTTCGCAGTTACTTTTATTCTCTTTTTTGCAGATTTAATATTTGCCATCTTCTCACCTCCCGTTAGATGCTTATGTCTCGAAAAATCTAATGGTGCTTTGCTCCGTGATTTTTCGCAATATGTTCTAAATTATACTATAGATTTAATATAAATGCAAACTCTTTTTTTAATTTTTTATATATTATTTTCAACAAGCAAGTTAGATAGATTTTTATTTCTTGTATCACCTCTAAGATATAAATATACTTTATCTGTACTGCGAGAAGTAGCTGTATATATAATATTATATAACATCAAGTAATTATCAATGTCCCCTTCGCCTATTTTTTCTTGTATCACCTCTATTAAGGAATCTATTTCACACAAAATTATTACCTTATATTCCAAATTACATACATTATATATGTTAGATAATGTTATTCCTACCTTTTCTCTTAGCCCGCTCATTTGTCCAGATGCAAATATATAAGGAAGCCCTGCTTTCATCAATCCATTTTTTACAATATATTGGGAATATATCTGTCCTTTTTTCTTAACACTACGTTTATTAAAAGGATATACTATCGCTATATCTGAGTATGAATTCCCCTCTTCTAAAAGCTTATTAATTTCTTGGCATATATCACTTATCATCCCTACAGTATCCACAGAACTTTTAAAAATAACCTGTCCCCTTTTATAACTTTCACCTTCCAGCGATCTACCTAATGCCCCTACAAATTTTATATCTTTATTGTAGCTTTTCATTTTATTCTTCAAATTTTCTAGGTATATAAGTTGCTCCCCAGTAAGTCTATAATTCTTCTTTAACTCTATTATATTGTCAAAGCCTATATTTTCTATTTCCTCTTCACTAATTTTCTCTTTGTTTTTAAGATCTTTCCCCATATCAATGGCTACTTGAAATACCCATTTACTCTTATAAAGATTGCCTTGTAGGAACTCTAAATCTTGGCTTCTATAGTTTTCTCCTTCATCCACAAATATACCTTTAAACACATGGTCATTTTCATATATTTTGTTAACTTTTTTTAGTATTTTTTCAAACTCTTTGTTAAAGTTAGATTTTTGTTCTACATTTATCCTAAGTCCAAATTTTTTACCTAACAATACTACATATTGATGGTAACTGATAATTTTTAAGTTAGGTAATTTTATCTGTCTTAAAGTTATTCCTTCCTTAAGGTTATGAACCAACTGCTTATCAAAGGTTATATACAAAAACTTATCTTTAGGATATAACCTTGCCATTTTTATAGCTTGAGCAAACATCAGAGTAGTTTTTCCACTACCTGAAAATCCCTTTATTAAAGTTTTCCCATACTTTATAGTGTTTATAATATCCACCTGCTCTTTGTCTACAAATATTGCTGATATCTGCTTTTCTTCGCTTGTAAATACTATCTTCTTAAATATATTTTCTCCTGTGCTTAGATCATCTCTCTTTTTTAGTACATGAAGCTCTGGCGTTAAATGATAACGCAATAACTCCAAATGTATCTCATCATTTTCCTCCCCCAGATATTTTAGAAATTCTAAAGGTTCCATCTTTAGTTCATCATACCTGTCTTTACCTATCATTGCTATTTTTTTACTATAGGCTTTGGCGTAAGGCATAATAACTATTCTACTAATATTTATATTCGAAAAATGTTTTTCAAATATTTTTCTACTTTGAGCCTCTTCCTCTTCTAATATTTCTATTATTTCTTCCCCTAAAATGTCATAAGTATCCTGTTTCGTATCTATAAATTTTATTAGCATTACTTTTTTGTCTTTAATATACATCATATCAAAATAAGTCTTAGCAAATGGAGTAAGTTTTGAAATAGCCTTCCCATCTAAGTACTTAGCTATATTTTCATAAAAATCTTTCTCTGATTGTTTTAACCTTATGGTTTCTACAGTTGAATTATTATTTCTGCCTAATATTTCCATACCCTTCTCCTTATCACTACTTGTCACTTATTGCTTATTGCTTATCCTTAAATTCTATTATGAACTCACTACCTTCTCCAAGTATACTTTTCACATCTACCGTCGCTTTCACTGCCATAGCCATATGTTTGACTATAGCTAAACCTAAACCTGTGCCCCTTTCTTTTCCTGAACGTGATTTATCAACTCTATAAAATCTCTCAAATATTCTTACTTGATCTTCAGTGGCTATCCCTCTCCCATAATCTTTAACAACTATTTGATTAGTATTGTTTCGTATACGATATATCACTTCAACACTTCTTCCATCTTCACTATATTTTATTGCATTTTCCAGTAGGTTTATGAGCATTTGATATAAGTAATGTTCATCTGTTACTAACTTTAATTTACTTTCAATCTTTGGGATAAGAAATATATTTTTCTTTAGTGCTTGATTATCCAGAAGCCTTATTACTTTTTGAATAACTCTTTCTACATCCACCTCTTTATATGAAGCCTCTGTGTTTTCTACAAATGACAGCGTTAATATATCATCTATTATAGTTCTAAGCCTGTTTGACTCCTCTGCTACTATACCAAGAAACCTATCCCTCGTTTCATCATCCATATTATCACTTTCACGAATTGCTTCTATAAATCCTAGAATCGATGTTACTGGTGTTCTTAATTCGTGGGTTACTGATGTTACAAACTCCGTCCTAAGAGTTTCTAACATATGTTTTTCTGTTATATCAGATATATTAATTACCTTTCCCACAGACATAGTTTTCCCTTGGTTATCGTTAGATATCTTTATTCGATTAATCTCTATTCTATAATAACGTCCATCTATAAATGAGATTTGAGCCACTTCTTCCTTTGGCATATAAATCTTTTCTCGTATTTTCGTTAACATATCCTCATTTATTATTACTTTTTCTAAGTTTAATCCTTCAAAATCTTGTTTACATCCTATGATTTTTTTAGCTACATTATTTAAGATTAGTATATTTTCCTCGTTATCTATCGCTATTATTCCATTAGATGTTCCTTTTAAAATTGACCTCAGTCTTCCACTTAGCATACTAGCTTCTCTTAGCTTATGTTCTGATTTTTTTATGGCCTCTTCTATCAATATATTAATCTGCTCTAATTGCTGATTTATATTATTAGCTTTTTTATATTTAAAAGTACCTTCCGCAAATTTTCCATATTTTTTGAAAAGTAGCGAAAGGCCTGTTTTAAAATCTAAAATATATTTAATTAAAGCTAAAATTATTCCTAATAGAAGAAATATTACCACCATCATAATTTCCTCACTTGGCATATTTCCTCCTAAACTATTTTATATCCTACACCTCTTATAGTTTCAATAATCTTGGGGTTTTTATCATCTTCTTCAAGCTTCTTTCTAAGATGTCTTATATGCACATCCACCGTTCTTGTTTCTCCAAAGTAGTCATATCCCCAAACCTTATCTAATAAAATCTCTCTTGATGTAACCTTACCTCTATTTTGAATTAATAGTTTTAAAAGTTCAAATTCTTTTAGTGTTAGTTCTACTTTTTCACTATTTTTTAGAAGTGTATAATTGTTCATGTCTATTTCTAAATTATGAATATTTATCTTATTATCATCTATTTTTTCCGTTGAACTTCTTCTTAAAACTGCCTTTACTCTCTGAGTCAACTCTTTTACTGAAAATGGCTTAGTTACATAATCATCTGCTCCATATTCAAAGCCTTTATACTTATCTTGTTCATGGTTTCTTGCAGTTAGCATTATAACAGGCAAATCCTTATATCTTTCAGTTTCTCTTATATATTTACAAAGCTGAAAACCATCAATTTCCGGTAACATAAGATCCAAAATAACTAAATCAACCTGCTCGTTTTTTATAATATCTTTAGCCTTTTTCCCATCATATGCACTTATAACATAATATCCCTTTTGTTCTAAAGAAAATTTAAGCAGTTCTACAATATTGACTTCATCATCTACTACTAATATCCTGACCATCTCATCACTCCTTTTAGACTAAACATATTCTATACCATTTTTATTATGTTTAGGTTAAAATTAGGTAAATTATTTGTCCTTCATTAGCTTTTTTAACTCATCCATAAAACTATCTAAGTCCTTAAACTTCCTATATACTGATGCAAATCTCACATAACTAACTTCATCTAAATGCCTTAGTCGATCCATAACCATTTCTCCTATAGTTACAGAACTTACCTCCCTATTTAAGGTATTCAATAAATCCTTTTCTATATCATTCACTATACCTTCCATAACCTCTAAAGAAATAGGTCGGTTTGAACAAGATCTCATTATACCTTTTAAAATTTTCTCTCTGTCGAAATACTCCCTTGCTCCATCTTTTTTTACAACAATTAGGTTTATCTGCTCTATCTTCTCGTATGTAGTAAATCTTTTTTTGCACTCTTCACATTCTCGTCTTCTTCTGATGGCATTTCCATCATCAGTTTTACGAGAATCTATAACCTTAGATTCAGAATAATTACAATAAGGACAGTTCACACTACACCTCCAAGTTTTTTATTTAGAAAAAAGGAGATTTCTCTCCTTTTCTATGTTGTATATTCTATTTTTTAGATTGCAACCATGATGGTACTACAAACTCTGTTAATCCTACCTCTGATTCTACAGTCGGTACTTCTTCATCAGACTTCGCAACTGAATTTTGACCTGTTTCAAAATCTGTAGCTACTACTGTTACCATAATTTCATCAGCAAGTTCATCGGAGTATGCTGTTCCAACAATTACTTCCGCATCAATATTTCCCACCTGCTCCGAAATGAAGTTTTGAGCTTCAGAATATTCCGCCATCCTTAAACTATCCTTAGAAGAAGTAATGTTAATAAGCACAGCCTTTGCTCCCTTAACTGTAGTTTCAAGAAGTGGTGAGAATATAGCTTCTTTAGAAGCCTCTATAGCTCTATTTTCGCCTCTTGCTCTACCTATGCCCATATGAGCTATTCCTTTATTTGTCATAGTGGTCTTAACATCGGCAAAGTCTACGTTTATAAAACCTGGTATCTTAATTATATCTGTTATCCCCTTAACTCCTTGGCGTAAAACTTCATTTGCCATTTCAAATGCCTGATCAACAGTTGTATCTTTATGACATATATCTAATATCCTATCATTAGGAATAACAATTAGAGTGTCTACATACTTTTGCATTTCTGTGATACCTTGCTCTGCTTTTACTTTCTTTTTGTTTCCTTCAACTGCGAACGGTCTAGTAACAATACCAACAACAAGAATACCTTGCTCTTTTGCTATTCTTGCAACAACTGGTGCAGCACCTGTTCCAGTTCCTCCACCCATTCCTGCTGTTACAAAAACCATATCTGTATTTTCTAAAACTTTTTTAATATCATCTTCATTTTCAAGGGCAGCTTTTTCTCCAATATCTGGATTTGCACCTGCACCTAATCCTCTTGTAAGCTTTTCTCCAATTTGTAACTTATGCTCTGCATCTGATCTTTGCAAAGCTTGAGCATCTGTGTTCATTACTATGTATTCAACACCAACTATGCCCGTATGGATCATTCTATTAACGGCATTTCCTCCTCCGCCGCCTACTCCGATTACTTTAATTTGTTCCTTACTTCCTAAGTTATCCATATCAAATTGTACCACTCGAAAAACCTCCTAATTTTCCCATTTATTCAGCATCCTCGTAGATGCAACGTCTCTTATTATATAAATCTTTCCTGCGTATGACAATATATTATGCTGAAATCTCTATTCCTATTAATAATAACACAAATTAAAAGAAAGTACACTTTTTTTTTGAAAAAAATATAGTTTTTTCTATAAAAATATGCTTTATCAAAGGATAAAATAAAGCTAAATTAAAATAAGAAATATATAGTCTAATTTAGCTTCCTTGGAGAAATCACCATATTCTTATTTTCTCTAATGAATTAAATTATACTATATTCTAATCTAACACAAAATAAACTTAATAAATATATTTGGATTCAAGAAAATCCATTCAACAAATTTTTAAATAATCAAATTTAATTTACCTATTTTATATAAAAAATTATTTTATAGTTGCTTTCCTTCTTGCTATATGTAGGTAACTGTAATGATTCCTAAAAAACTTAATTACTGTGATTGTACTATATTGCCGCTTATGGTAAAATATTTTGACAATAGGCTTAACATCAATATGAGGCTTTAAATTAAAATATTAGGAGATATCTATGAATAAACTTAAAAAAATATTTAATATAATAGAACCATTTTTACGAAAAAATTTTTATGCACTTATGTCTGTAGGCCTTATAATAGTCGTCTTTATGGAGACTCAAGATGTGCGAAGTGTTTTAATTCACTTTTTCCCATTGCCTTTTATTGCACTTTTGGTATGCAGCATATTCTTTATTAGGGATAAATCTCCCTTTAAAGAACTTATCTCTTTTTTCTTTTTTCCGCTTTTTTTTAGCGTTGTAATGCAGTCAATAACATATTTTTTCACTAATGACTCTTCTACCTCTTATGTACTGCAAATGTTATTTATGATTCCCATATCAAACATAGCCTATGTCGCAATATATGTAAAAAAACGTAGAATGACCTTTAAAGCAATAGGCCACTTGGTTACAACGGTACAATCCATTTTATTCGTTTCAACCATAATAGGTTTTTTATTCAAAAACCCTTTACTTTTTGATGGTTTTTTTGTTAATACAACAATGTCTATGATGGGATTTGCTGGAATTAAATCTCTAGCCAACCTTTCTTTATCCAGCGTTATAGATGGGTTTACTCAGACCATAAGTATGCCCTATTTATTTTCTGCAACAGCTATTAAAGGTTGGGTAGAATATCATAATTTCATAACAGATTATACAAGGAAAATAAACTCAGATTGAAATTTCAACCCGAGTTTAAATTTTATTTAGACTAAAACTATTTAATATGTTAAGACCTATATACAGGATAAGCATCAAAACGCATATCCACATATCCACTGTTTATTCCTTTGGTTTGTAAATCAACTAGAATTTGGTTGAGTCTTAATAATTTTTCGTTCATATCACTACCATCTCCTAAAAGTACAGTTATTCCTTGCGTAGTTAATAAATTAATATCAGATGGTTCAGCTACGCTAATTTGTGTAATACTTTGAACAATTCCTAACCCTTGAATATTTTTAACCAACTTAATTATAGCTCCTAACTTTCTGTCATCAGAATTTAATTTCTCACCTACTTTTAATTCCTTTATATCGCTTCCAATTATCAATGGCTTTACAGAGCCTGAAAAATTTTGTTCAATTTTTAATACATTTGAATCCTCATCTATTAACGCAAATCCTCCCTGAAAATTAATGGTAGCTACTGGTTTTCTTTCATAAATTTCTACCAATAAACTTCTTGGGAATTTCTTTTTCACTCTAACTTTTTGAACATAAGAGTCTTCCATTATTTTCTTTTCAATATGGCTATTGTTTATTAGATATATATTTTTTGTAGTATCAATCTCACCCTTGGTTACCAATTGTTCAGCAGTAAAGCTACTGTTTCCTACAATTTCAATATCCCTTAGAGGAAAGAAAGGCGAATATAGATATATTCCTAGAACTATAAAAAATATCATTATAAATATTACTAGTATTTTCTTTTGAAAAAATTGCGAGTAATCTACCCCTCCTCCATGCTCTTTCATGCTATCTTCCTCCTACTTTTCTAGCCTTTTTTCTATCTCTCCTATCATCCTCTCTATAGGATCAGACGGATATAAAGCTCTACTAGCCTCTTCCATGCTTATTCTCAACTGCTGGTTTTCAAGAATTTCATCTATCATATCTCCAAGTTTTTCTGGTACAAGTTCGGATTCTAATATATGTCTTCCTGCTCCATTTTCCGATATTATCTTTGCATTATATTCCTGATGATTCTCTGCAGTATATGCCTTTGGTATTACAATAGAAGCCTTTCCCATGGCATTTATTTCTGCTATTGTTGATGCTCCAGCGCTACAGATAATCAAGTCTGCTGCCATCATAACCTTCGGCATATCAAATTCATAATCCTTAATTATCTGATAATCCTTCCTTGGCTTATCCTTTGTTTCAAATTCAACATCTAAAAAATATCTTTTCCCTGTTACATTTATAAAAGCATAATCTTTTTCCACAAAATGATCATAAAGTGCCAAGAAACTATCATTGAGGCTTTTTTGCCCTCCAGATCCTCCTACAATTAGAATCATCTTCTTGTCTTGAGGAAATCCTAATTCTCTTCTACACTCCATTTTATCTTTACTAAAGATGTTATCTCTCACAGGATTTCCTACATAGATAATATCTTTCTTTGTTTTAAATCTATTTTTTGATTCTTCAAATCCTAGAAATATAATATCACTTCTTTTAGATAAAAGTTTGTTAGTTATTCCAGGAAATGCGTTTTGTTCATGAATTGCAGTTAATATTCCCAGTTTATTCCCTGCCATTACTACAGGTCCACAAACATATCCTCCAGTTCCTATAATTATGTCTGGACTAAATTCCTTTAAAATTCTTTTAGACTCTCCCAAAGCTTTTTTTACCATTAAAACTCTTTTTACATTCTCTAAATTTATTTTTCTAAGGAAACCTTTTATTCCTATAGTCTTAAGATTATACCCATATTCAGGTACTATTTTTTCTTCTACTCCACCTTTTGCTCCAATGTATAAAACCTCGGAGTTTGGATGCTTTTCCATAAGACGATCTGCTATTGAAAGTGCTGGATAAATATGTCCTCCAGTTCCTCCTCCTGTAACTACTATTTTCATGATTAAACCCTTCTCTCATGTTTAGATACATTTAAAACTATTCCAACTTCTACCAATAATATTATTAAGGATGAACCTCCATAACTCACAAAAGGCAAACCTACTCCCGTATTTGGAAATATTGAAGTAGCAACCATTAAGTTTAATAAAAACTGTATCGTAATATGGGATGTAACACCGGCTACTAAAAGCGATCCAAATTTATCCTGAGCATTATTAGCCACCTTTAAGCACCTAAAAATTAGCATAATAAATATCCCTATTAAAACACAGGCACCGATAAAACCACTTTCTTCTGCAATTATAGCAAAAATAAAATCGTTTTGAGCTTCTGGCAAATAAAAATATTTTTGCCTACTAGCTCCTATTCCTAAACCAAAAAGACCGCCTGATGATATAGCAAAAACAGATTGTAGCGTTTGAAAGGTCGTACCCTGCGGATCTAAAAATGGATTAAAAGTACCTTCTAATCTTTTTAATCTATATGGTTGCACGACTAAAAGCCCTATTATAGCCATTAAGCCTACCCCTATTCCACTGACAACATATTTCATGTTTATTCCACCTACAAATAAAATACAAGCACATATAATCCCCATTATTACTACTGTTGTCATGGATGGTTGAATAGCTGTAAGTATCATAAACACTAAGGGTATTGATATAGCTTTACATATATTGATAAGTGTATTTTTACTGAATCCTGTGATTTTATTACTTGGAATAGAGCTCATGTACGCTACAAATATAATACTAGTTAACTTAGCTACTTCTGAAGGCTGAATTTGAAAAAAGTATATATTAACCCATCGAAGTGAACCATTAGCGCTTACTCCTAGGCGGGTGTATGTTAGCATATAAAGGACTATAGTTATAGCTATAAATCCCCATAAAACTGGCTTTGTTTTTAAAAGCCTGTAATCAAACACAGCCATAAACATCATCGCTACCATTCCGATACATGCAAAAATAATACTCTTCATGAGAAAATGTTCTGAATCTTTAAATTTTAGAGATGCCTGCACATAACTAGCAGAATATATACTTATTATCCCTATTATAACCAAGATAACTACTAAAATGAAAATAGTCAAGTCCATACCCTTTCTACTGTTTCCAGCCCTAAGTCTAAGGGTTTCCCTAAGGGCATTTTCATCTTTTTTCTCTCGTTCCAACTAAAGCCCTCCTATCCTCTTAAGGTTCTAACTAAATCTTTAAACTCTCGACCTCTAACTTCATAGTTTGGATACATTCCCCATGAAGCACATGCAGGAGAAAGCAGTACAGTATCATTAGGTTTTGCTTTTTCTCTAGCAACCTTTACTGCCTCTGCCATAGATTCCACCTCTATAATATTGGTTATACCTTGCTTTATAGCCTCTTCCCTTAACTTCTTTGCAGTCGCTCCCATTACTATCAATAGGCTTTCTTTTTCTTTATATAGTCTTAGATAATCGGAAAAATCGGAACCTTTGTCATATCCACCCGCAATCAGAACTATACTATCAAATGATGATACTGCCTTGCAAGAAGCATCTGGATTAGTCCCTTTACTATCATTTATATAGCAAACTCCATCTATATTATCAACAAACTCCAGCCTATGCTCAACACCCTTAAACTCTCTAAGCACCTGCTTTACGATGTTCATATCTAAGTGATATGCCATTCCAATTCCAATGGCCGCTAACACATTCTCAACATTATGGTCTCCTTTAAGAAATATCTCCGATCTTTCCATTATAAATTCTTCTATTCCTGAAATACTAGAATATATACTTCCTTCTCTCATATAAATCCCATGCTCTAGAGTATTATATACGCTGAAATATATTTTCTTGGACTCTCTTTGCTCTGATATAGCCTTACTTATAGCATCATCAAAATTAACTATCTGAAAATCGTTTTGAGTCTGATTATTATACACCCTGCCTTTAAAATACGCATAATTTTCAAATGTTTTATGTCTATCTAAATGGTCTGGTGTAATATTTATTATTGTAGCTATATGACATTTGAAATCTCTGACCGTTTCCAATTGAAAACTAGACAGCTCACATACAAAAACAGTTTCTTCATCTGCCGTTTCTACCTCTTCAATAATTGGTCTTCCTATATTCCCTACTACTCTAGTGTCAAATCCACATGACTTAAACAGCTCTCCTACTAAGGTAGTAGTAGTAGTTTTTCCATTAGTACCTGTTATTCCTATAAATGTACCTTTTGCCACTCTATAAGCAAATTCCACTTCACCAATAAGTTCAATATTTCTTTCTTTAAATCTTTTTACAAAGTCCAACTCCATAGGAATGCCAGGAGAAACTATTACCATTTTAACATCTTCATTTCCAGTAGGATTTTCTCCTATACTAATGTGAATATTAGATGAAAATCTGTTCACCATAACATCTTCATTCTTTGCATAAAGATCATATACGTAGACCTCTGCACCTCTTTTATCCAAATATTCTAGTAGTGCATAACCACTTTTCCCTAGTCCTACAACAATAATTTTCGTATCTGAAAGTATCATAAATCCCCCTATATCATACTTAGGATTCCTAAAATCGAAGCAATCCAAGATATTGTAACAAAGGCAGTAACTACCTTAGACTCTGACATTCCACCTTCTTCAAAATGATGATGAAGAGGAGCCATCCTAAAAAATCTTTTCCCACTGGTGACCTTAAAATAAACCACCTGTATAATAACTGAACAAGTTTCTAGCACATATATTATTCCTACTATCAATATTAGTAACTCTAAATTAAGAATAACTGCAGAAGCTGATATAGCCCCTCCTAATGCCATTGAGCCTACATCTCCCATAAATACCTTCGCTGGATACCTATTCACTCTCAAAAACCCTAACAAACCTCCTGCTACAGCCACCATAAAGCAGGCTAATTCTGTTTGGTTAAACTGGCTATAAGCAATAAAAGCAAAGGACAATGCAACCGGTATCGTAACCTTAGTGGCAAGACCGTCAAGCCCATCAGTTAAATTTGTACCGTTTGTAACTGCCAACAAAAAGAATATTATGAAAGGTATATATAGTATCCCTAAATCAATAGTGACCTTGAAAAATGGTATTATTATCTCTGTACCCATAGTACTTGTACTATATTGATAAAATCCAAGTAGTGTAGCAAATAGAATTTGCATAATTATCTTCTGATAAGCTCTAAGACCAAGGTTTTGTTTTTTAACTACCTTTATATAATCATCTACAAAACCCACTAACCCAAATAGAAGCATAAAAGCCAAAGGAAAAACAACCTTAGTTCCTCCTCCAATTATTGCCGCTACGCTTATCGCAAAGATAAATACTAGCCCACCCATGGTAGGTGTTCCATTTTTACTTAAATGACTTTGAGGACCATCCTCTCTTATAGTCTGTCCAAACTTTAGCTTAGTCAAAGTCGGCAACATTATAGGTCCTATAAAAAATGACAAAACTAAAGCCACTATAAATGAAATCCCTATACTATTCATAACTTCCTCCTAAATAATCTTATCTACAATCGTTTCAAGAGCAATGCCTCTTGATCCCTTTACAAATATAGTATCTCCTGCCTTAAGCAATGAATTAATCTTTTCTCCTGCCTTAACACTATCTTTAAAATGATATACCATATCAGCATTCATCCCGTCTTCTAAAACCTTTTCAACTGTGTATTGCATTTCATTTCCTACGGCAATAAAAACATCTGCATTATCCAAAATCTCCTTGGCCAATTCTCTGTGTTTTTCCTTTGAACTATCCCCCAGTTCCCTCATATCTCCTAAAATAGCAACTCTTCTACCCTTTGCAACTTCACTCAATATAGGAATAGTCCCTCTCATAGAATCCGGATTAGCGTTATAAGAATCATTTATTATCAGTTTATCATTTAACTCCCTAAACTCCATTCTAAGTCCAGAGGGTTTAAATCTCTTTAGCCCTTCAATGGATTTCTCATAATCTAAATTTAATTCTTCACACACAGCTAAAACGCTCATAGCATTCATTATATTATGTTCCCCTAAAGCAGGAACATAAAACTGTCTAACATCCCCTTTAAAACTCCCTATAACTTTTGTTCCTAAGCCTTTCTTCTCATAGGATAGTATCCTATAATCACAGTACTCTGAAAACCCATAATCTACCACATTATATGGAGTATTAAAACCTTTAACTTTAGATAAGTATCTATCGTCTCCGTTTACAACCAATATATCTCTTGGTGTCATGTAGTTAGCAATCTCCATCTTAGCTTTAAATATATTTTCTTGAGTTTTTAAAGACTCTAAATGCACTAATCCCACATTGGTTATTATTGCTATTTGTGGTTTTACAATCTCTGCAAGATAATCTATCTCCCCTAAGTTATACATTCCCATCTCAAAAATACCATATTCATTATCTTTATTTATATCAAGAACTGTTAACGGAAGTCCCACCTCAGAATTTAAGTTTCCAACATTTCTATGGGTATCTTTCGATTCTGATAGAGCATAATATAGCATATCCTTAGTTGTAGTTTTCCCACTACTACCTGTAACTCCTAATCTGAAAATATTATACTTTGCTATATAATAACTTGCTATGTCCTTTAACGCCTTATAGGTATCCTCTACAACAATAACCCTTGGATCATTAGACTTCCATTGACTTATAACTGCTATCGCTCCATTTTCTAAGGCTGAAGCTATAAAGTCATGTCCATCAAACTTTTCTCCCTGCAACGCTAAATATATTGATGATGAATTCACAAGTCTACTATCTTTTTGAATCTCTCCTATAGGAGGATTAAAATTTTTATCAAAACCTGACTTACCCTTCGTTGCAGTAATTATATCCTGCAAAAACATATTTTCCATAAAATCTCCTATTTTTATAGACTTAATCTAATTCCCAGTAACTACCGTTACCTTGGATTCCATTAAATCAAAACTTGTCATTGCGCCTTTTCCCAATATACTTCCCGGTTCTGGATACTGCCCTACCACAATTCCTTTTCCGTTAACCTTATATTGCAGCCCCATATCTTTTAATATCTTTTCTATCTCCTCTAGCGTTTTCCCCCTTAAGTCCGGCATAACACTTTCTTCCTTCTTTTCTTCTTTAAAGTATAAAATTACGCTTGAACCTACCGGCACCTTCTCTCCAGGTTTTGGGTATGTGTCAATTACCACAGAGCTTGCCAACCCTTCCCCTTTATAGTTTGTGCTACCATTAAGACTATTTACGTTTAACATGGCTATTGCAGAATCATAAGTCATATTTCTAATCTCAGGAATATTAACTTTTTTAATATCTGTATGAGTTGACACCTTCTCTGTTGGACTAATACCTAAGTACCTTAGAGAGTCCTTTAAAATACTTTGAACTACTGGTCCTGCAACAGCTGCTCCATAGGTTACTCCCTTAGGCTCATCTACAATTACAATTACAGAAAGCTGTGGATCATCAATAGGTGCTATCGCTGCAAAGGTTGAAATATAGTATCCGTCTTTATAAGCTCCGTTTATTACCTTCTGTGCTGTTCCGGATTTCCCCCCTACTCTATAGCCCTCAATCCTCGATGTTCCTGTGCCATCTACAACTGATTCCATCAAACCTAATACTTCTCTTGCAGTTTCTGTAGAAACAGTTCGTTTTACTATCTCAGGTTCAAACCTTTTTATTATATTTCCATCATTATCAACAATTTCTTTAACAATTCTTGGTTTCATCATTATGCCTTCATTTCCAAAGGCACTTATTGCTGTTATCATCTGTATTGGAGTAGCTGTTACCCCCTGACCAAATGATATTGTAGCTAATTCAACAGGTCCTACCTTCTCTAAAGGATATAATATTCCCTGAGCTTCTCCCGGTAAAGCAATTCCGGTTATTTTTCCAAAACCAAAAATATTTATATATTTTAATAACCTTTCCTTCCCTAATCTAAAAGCAACATCCATGAAATATGTGTTTATAGACTGCTCCACTGCTTTTCTAAAGGTTATCGTACCATAAGGTATGTTAGTCCAGTTTTTTATAGTCTTATCTTCTACTTTTCTATATCCAATATCTACAAAAGTTTCCTCTGTACTTACAACTCCTTCTTCAAGTCCAGCTGCTGCTGTTACAAGCTTAAATGGTGAACCCGGCTCATAAACGTCATTTATAGCTGGATTACGCCACATTTTTGAAATAACCTCTCCCTTAGCCACATCAGTCTTAGCCCCATTAATCTCCTCTTTCCAGTATTCAAATTGTGGAGTTTTGGGGTCATTAGAATCATAGTCGGGATATGAAGACATCGCATAAATATCTCCATTTTTAGGGTTCATAACTATCGCTGTAATTTTAAGCCCTTGAGTTTCATAAAGAGCTTGTCCTACCGCAATTTCAGTGAAATGCTGAATAACTTCATCAATTGTGGTTATTAAATTTCCACCCTGAATTGGCTCATTGTATCTAACTGCATTATCTTTAACCTCTCTACCTGCAGCATCTTTAAAAACCATCATCCTTCCTTCGGTTCCTCTTAACTGCTTTTCAAAATACTGCTCCAAGCCGGAAAGACCTCTATTATCAAAAGATAAATGTCCTAGAACGTGAGCCGCAAACTTTCCATATGGATAAACCCTATTAGAGGATTCTTCATATGACAATCCTTTAAACCCTAGAGCTTTTATTGCTTCAACCTTACTAACATCTACCTTCTTCGCCCCATAAAATCTTTCTTTCTCTGAATTGAACGCCTCAATCATAGTAGCTTCATCGACTCCAAGAATTTGCACAAACGAAGAAATAAACCTCGCTCTATCTTCCTCTTTAATATTCTTTTTTTCAATTAATATATCATAAACAGGTACGCTAACTGCAAGCTCTTTACCATTTCTATCATATATAGTACCTCTAACTGGTAATATTATTTTATCACTAATTTGTTGTTCCATTGCAGCATCACTGTACTTATCTGGATTTATTATCTGCAAATATCCTAGTCTTGCGATTATTGCAGCAACTCCTATCATCATTAAAAACATCATGACATTCAGCCTTTTAGCCATTGTAGCTTCATAACGTACAAATTTTTTTCTTGCCATTTGATTCCTACCTTTTTCTAATTAGACTTAATATAAACTATTTGATCTGGCCTTGGATAATTCATCCCTAGCTGCTCTTGCGCTACTTTCTCAATAATATCACTTCTATTACTAGACTCTAATTTTGCCTCCAGTTCTTTCTTTTCATATATTTTTGATTTATATGTTTTTTTTAATTCAATATTTTCATATTGAACTATAGCTACTTTAGAAGATACATAGAAAAAACTTATACACATAGCCGACACAAAAATCAGACCAATCGTCACTAAAACTGTCCTCTTATGTGCCTTTGATGGTCCCATCAATGATAGTATAGCTTTTTTCCTCTCTCTTTCTACCACTTTACTTGAGCTAGCTTTTTTATCTTTTTTAATTTTTAAACCTTTTTTAGATACACCTTCAGCCTTAATTTTTTTAGTTTTTTTTCTTATATTTTGTGTTCTTGAAGATTCTATAACCTCATTATATTCATCATCACTAGGTCTTAGGTAGAATTTTTCTTTTTTGAAAATATCTTTAGTTTCACTATCTCCTGATATATAGGCTTCTCTTTCTTCCTTATCATAAACCTTACCATATATATCCTTTGTATCCGCTTTTGGCTTTGGAGAAAAATGTAAAACTTTGCTCATTTCTTCTCCATATTTTTTATTCCCCATAAAATTTACCTCGATTAAACCTCTACTTTTTATATTTACTGTAAGTTGAATAATTCTCTATACCATTAACAGTTCTAATAAGCTTATATGCTCCTGATTTATCGCTTACTACCTTTAGCCTTACATTAGGCTTAATTATTTCTTTTGGTCCTTTTATCGATATAGTTATAACCCCTTTATTATCATAAGAACTTGCAATTGTAACTGGATAATCATAAGGATTTTTAAACTGTAAATCTGCACTTCCATAATACACCGTAGCATCTTTTCCAGCCTGTATATAAACCTGTTTTAAACTATGTGGATGCCTTTCTACTATAACCATATTAGCATCTAATGCAGAAGAAAATAGGGTAGATGAAACTTGACAAACTCCACCACCTACTCCAGCAGTGTATTCTCCTCCTGAAATTACTGTAGAAGCCACATAACCCCTTTCTATTGACCTTGATCCCACAATAGTATTATATGAGAAAGTTGCTCCAGGCTCTATAACCGTTCCATTTATCGCTTCAGTAGCTACTTTTATATTTATAGAACGATTTTTTACATTAGCATTAAATAAGGTTTTGGTTGTCCCCAAAAACTGTGAATAATAATTATTATCTACAGCCTCATCTTTAATTGCTACTGGCTTTTCAACCACTTCTACCTTTTCATCCTCTGGGCTTACTAAGTCCACCAGATTTAAAAGTTCATATGTTGGAGTCGTGGAGAGCATGATAGACTTAAGTTGATCATCCCATAATGCAGTCATCCTTAGGGCCTGAACAATAGGAGTAATATGCCCATATGCCTTTCCATCCTTTATTCTGGTTCTCTCTTCTAAAACAAGCTTTTTCCCCTCTAACTCTATATACTTTTTCCCAAGAGGAATTATCACTGTTTTATCATTATTAACTGCTGTAATAGTCTTTGTTGCTCCATCATAGCTTATAGCAACCCCCAAAGATGACAAGGTAGCTGCCAAAGGTAACATATCTCTCCCCTCTAAACTTATGTAGGGATACCCTGTTTCAGCTGTATAAATCATAGGCGACTGCTCAATATAAACTGATGGTTTCACCTCTTCTCCATAACTTATTCCACCTATAACAATTAAACCTGAACATATAATTGCCGAAGCAGATCTTTTAAAACTCTTTTTCATTGTTAAGTTCCCCTTGTTTTATAATTTTTCTGCGATTCTTAACTTAGCGCTCCTAGAACGTGGATTGCACTCTAACTCTTCCTTCGTTGCTATAATAGGCTTTTTATTTATTAATTTTAAGCTTGGTCTGTTATCACAAACGCATATAGGCAATTCCGGTGGGCATATACACCCTTGAGCCTTATCTTTATAAAAACTTTTCACAATTCTATCTTCTAGCGAATGGAAGGTAATTATTACAAACCGTCCCCCCTCATTCATCATATCCATAGCTGAATTTAAAGTTTTATCTATAACATCCAACTCCCTATTAACCTCAATCCTAATGGCTTGGAAAGTTCTCTTAGCAGGATGCAAATTAGTATCTCTTGCTTTAACCGGTACTGCTGATTTAATTACATCTACCAACTCAAAGGTCGTTTCAATAGGCTTTAGCTGTCTTTTCTCACATATAAATTTAGCTATTCTACTTGCCCAATTTTCTTCTCCATAGTTTTTAATAACCTTAAATAGTTTTTCTTCGCTATAACCATTTACAACATCATAACCTGTCAATATACCAGACTCATTCATCCTCATATCCAACGAAGCATCATTCATATAAGAAAATCCTCGTTCAGGAGTGTCTAGTTGATAAGAAGAAACACCTAAGTCCAATAACAACCCATCTATGCTGTTTATATTTAATTTAAACAACTCTTCCTTCAAATTTTCAAAATTCCCGTGAACCAATATAACCTTATCCATATAGTCTTTTAGAACTACCTTTGCATTGTTAATAGCATTAATATCTTGGTCGAAACAAACTAACTTACCAGTAGTAAGTAGCTTTACAATCTCTTTGCTATGTCCCGCTCCACCTAAGGTTCCATCCACGTATGTTCCCGTAGGATTAATGTTTAATCCCTCTATACACTCATTTAATAAAACCGAAATATGCACAAACTCTTTATTATCTTCCATTCTTTTCCTCTATATTCTTATCTATACATTTATAAGCTGTAGACTTCCCCTTATTTCTTGAAAAATAAAGTATCATAGCTCCTACTACTACCATACCAACGCTAACCAGTTGCGCCGTTCTTAAAGCCCCTATATAAAGAGAGTCTGTCCTTAAACCCTCAACTGCAAATCTACCTATAGAGTATAAAATCATATACAAACCCATAAGCTGACCGTCAAACTTCTTATCTTTTCTCAACCTAATTAAAATTCCAAAAACCATCAAATTCCATAAAGACTCATACAAAAAAGTAGGATGAACCTTAACTCCATCTACCATTATACCCCATGGTAAATCTGTTGGCCCTCCATGAGCCTCTTGATTCACATAGTTTCCCCAACGTCCAATAGCCTGTGCTAAAGGCATAGCTGTACCTAGAATATCTCCTAACTTCCAGAAATTCATATTATGCTTCTTAGTAACGAAATAAACTGCCAAAAGACCACCTACAATCCCTCCATGAACCGCTAAGCCTCCACCTCTTGTATTTAAGATCTTCATAATATCTCCATTATAATATTCCCAGTTAAAAATAACATAATATAACCTAGCAAAAATAATTCCAGTAGGAATTGCCATAATTGAAATATCTAATATATCATCTTCTTTAAACCCTTCCTTCTTCCCCTGCCTTAAAGTATATAATGTACCTAACATCATAGCAGTCGTAACAATAATGGCATACCACTTAATATCTATCCCAAATAAAGTAAATGCAGTTGTATCCATCTCTCCTCCAAAATCTATTCCAAAAAATTTTTTACAACATAATAAAAGGATAGGAATCCCCTATCCTTTTATTATAAAATATAAATTACTATTATACAATGAAAATAGTTACAAAATTATTGATTAACCTTTTTTACAAAGACTTTAGCCGTCTCTCCATTAAGATTTTCTTCAACCATTCCATCACACACTTCATTGCAAACTTCAACAGCTAAAGTTTCATCTTTAATATACGCCATATTAGCCTCAATTGCTTTTTTAACCACGTCAGTTGAATCATAATATATAACAATATTATCCATCATTTCAAAATCATTTTGCTTTCTTAATTGTTGAACTCTAGAAATTAGCTCTCTAGCATATCCTTCATTAATAAGTTCTTCTGTTAGATTTGTATCTAAGATAATAAATAGATTATTTTCTGTAGCAACATCAAACCCTTCCTTAGCAGAAACATTTACTAAAATCATATCTCTTTCTAAATGGAACTCTTCTCCATCTAAATCAATCGCAATTGTTTTACCTGATTCTAAAGTTTCTACAACTTCTCTAGGATCTAACTTCGCCAAAATATTTTGGAATGTTTTAAGTTTACTTCCCAACTTCTTACCTAATGACTGGAAGTTCGGTTTCAAATTAAAGCTTATATAATCATTAAGATCCCTGCTGAATACTACCTCTTTGACGTTTAGTTCTTCTTTGATAAGCGAAACAAATTCTTTTATCTCTCCTTCATTTCTCGCATCAACAAGCACCTTTGCTATAGGTTGACGAACTTTAATTTTAACAGCCTCACGAGAAGCTCTTCCAAGAGTTACAAGATTTTTAACCATATCCATCTTATACTCTAATTCCCTGTCTATAAGGTTCTCATTGCATAAAGGATACTCGCTTACATGAACAGATAAACCTCCTGTAAGTTTAAGATACATCTCTTCTGATAAATATGGAGCAAACGGTGCTACCATCTGAGCTACCCCTACAAGAATTTCATAGGTAGTTGCATATACAGCCTTCTTATCCGCCGTTAATCCTACATCATAGAATCTTCTTCTTGACCTTCTTATATACCAGTTAGATAAATCCTCATTAACAAAATCTTGTATATTTCTTACAACCTTTGTATTTTCATATATTGCCATATCCTCTTCTACCGACTTCTTAAGGTTGTTAAACTTAGAAAGAATCCACCTATCTAACTCCGGTCTATCTTCATACCCTACCTTAAAGTCTTCCACACTAACATTGTCTGTATTTGCATATAGAGTAAAGAAGTTATAAACATTCTTTATTGTACCAAAGAACTTACTTTGAACTTCTTTAAGCCCATCAATATCGAACTTAGTTGGAACCCAAGCAGGAGAAACATAAAGTAAATACCATCTAAGAACGTCTGCTCCAAACTTTTGGAACATTTCAAAAGGATCTACTGTATTCCCTCTAGACTTAGACATTTTCTTTCCATCCTTATCCAAGATAAGATCATTAACCAAGACATTCTTATAAGGAGAAACTCCCATAACAAATGTAGATACTGCCAAAAGCGAGTAGAACCAACCTCTAGTTTGGTCTATCCCCTCACAAATAAAATCTGCTGGAAACAGCTGATCAAAATTTTCTTTATTTTCAAAAGGATAATGGTGTTGTGCAAAAGGCATAGCTCCCGAATCAAACCAACAGTCAATAACATCCTTAACCCTTTCCATTGATTTCCCACATTTTTCACACTTTAGATGTATTTCATCAACATAAGGTCGATGTAATTCTACTGTTTCAACATCAATATTTTCTACAGCCTTATCCTTAAGCTCTGCCCTTGAACCTATAGATTCTCTATGTCCACACTCACAGTTCCAAATTGGAAGTGGCGTTCCCCAATATCTTGAACGAGAAATAGCCCAATCATTAAGATTTTCAAGCCAATTACCAAAACGTTTTTCCCCCACATGACCTGGGAACCAGTTAACAGAATTATTATTAGCTATCATTAAATCCTTAAGTTTCGTAACCTCAATATAATATGATGGTTTTGCATAGTATAAAAGAGGCGTTTGACATCTCCAACAATGAGGATAGTTATGTTCCATTTTTTCTTTACTATAAAGCTTATTCTCTCCGGCTAACCACTTTAAAATTTCAAGATCTAAACCTTCCTCCATAACAAACTTCCCAGCCCAAGGAGTCTCCGTATATTTTCCGTCCTCATTTACTGGTTGTAGCACAGGAAGACCATACTTCTTACCTATGTTGTAGTCATCCTCACCAAAAGCCGGAGCTGTATGAACTATACCTGTTCCATCTTCCGTAGTTACATAATCACCTAAAACCACAAAAAATGCCTTCTTATCAGCCTTTACAAATGGCATAAGTTGCTCATACTGAATATTCTCCAGTTTCTCTCCTAATAGCTCCTCAACGACTTCATACTCTCCTTGCATAACCTTTGGCGCAAGAGTCTTTGAAAGATAATAAAACTCATTACCTTGTTTAACCTTAACATATGTTTCTGTAGGAGATACAGCCAAAGCAACGTTTGAAGCCAATGTCCATGGAGTAGTTGTCCAAGCTAAGAAATATTCATTCTCCTTTCCTGTCAACTTAAACTTAACTGTAACTGTAAGGGTCTTAACACTCTTATAACCTTGTGCTACCTCATGAGAAGCAAGCCCCGTTCCACAACGTGAACAGTAAGGTAAAATTTTGTGTCCCTCATAAATATATCCTTCTTTTTGAAACTTATCTAAAATCCACCATACAGACTCAATATAGTTATTATCTAAAGTGATATAAGGATTATCCAAATCTATAAGATAAGCCATCTCTTCTGTCATCTTTCTCCATTGACTTTCATACTCAAATACAGATTCTCTACACTTCTCATTGAACTCTTTTATCCCATATTTTTCAATTTCAGGCTTAGAACTTAACCCTAAACGCTTTTCTACCTCTATCTCAACAGGAAGTCCATGAGTATCCCAACCAGCTTTACGTTTAACCTGAAAACCTTTCATGGTCTTATATCTACAAGCCGTATCTTTAAGAGTCCTTGCAATAACATGGTGTATCCCCGGTCTTCCATTAGCCGTAGGCGGTCCCTCATAAAATACAAAACTCTCTTTTCCTTCTCTTTGATTTACACATTCATTCAATAAGTCTATCTTTTCCCAGTATTTACGCATAGACTTTTCATTTTCTGCTACAGAACTATTTAATAGATTCTCAAAAGCCATAATTTTTCCCCTTCCTAACTCATTATACAAAATAAAAAATCCCTATGACAAAGTCATAGGGACGAAATAACTTCCGCGGTACCACCCTAGTTGCTAAAAATAGCCACTTAACGCCTGTAACGTAGGCCAACGTGAACCTTACTAATTTCAGGTTCATGCTCCAAGGTGATATTCATTTTACTTTCACCTATGGGATTTCACCTTCCCCCACTCTCTGTTGGTTTCCATAAAATTACTGTCCTTATCATCACAAATAAATATTTACTGCTTATCATTCTACAATAAATAAAAAGATTTGACAAGATAAATTTTTCATAACTCAAATATTTATTCAGAAAATTCAACCATCTTATCATAAAATATAATTTTACTTATAAATCTTACCACTTACCTTTAACCTATCTTTTTTTGTTTTATACTCCATACCAGAAAATCTAGCTCTGCCAAAACCCCTTATAGAAATTAACTCTCCACCCTCTAAAGACTTTGAGCAACTTTTTATAACCTCATAATCCACTGAAACCTTTTCAGCTAAAATAAGAGAGTTTGCCACAGATCTTGATATATTAAATAATCCTGAAACTATAGAGTCTAATCTAGTTGCTGAAACTGTAAAACTAATATCCTTAAACTCCGGTTCTAAATATAGAACTTCATCTAAAGTTATCTTTTCTAAGTTAACTCGTAAGTTAGCAACCTTTGTAAGATTATAAAAAACAAAATCTGTAATGCCTGATATTAAAACTATATAAGCCCTGTCATCGTGAACAAAAATGTCTCCAATTTTTTCTCTTACCAACCCCAAACCTAATAAAGAACCTAAATAATCTCTATGAGATACACTTCTAAATTTAAAATTTCCTTTTAGAAGTATTGCCCCAAGCCCAGAGGGTATATCTGACTCCTCATAATAATCTGGATATATATACACAATATTTCTCTCAGAACCTTTTATCTCTTTGCTTACATGAAAGCTTATCTGACCAATCCCCCTAATAATAGACAAAAACTCCCTTAACTCATAAGGGTTAAGGAAGTCTGTATATCTAATTTCATGATTCTCTATAACCGAATCTACAATATTTAAGGTTTTGATAAGTTTAAATCTTAACTCTTGATCTTTGATATGGTTTAATAATCTATCCTTGTTAATCATTAGTCCCACCTAAAAAAACATTAAAATTAGCCTAATCAATATATTTTCCACAATCGAAACCAAGAAAATTGCAATCATAGGTGATATATCAATCATTCCCAAATTAATATATCTAAATACAAGTTTTTGAATAGGTTCCATTATAGGGTCCGTAAAACCATCAATGAAACTTACCCAATTAGAATATCTATTAATACCCGGAATCCAGCTAATAAATACTCTTGCAAATATCATCATAATTATAAAATTAAAAAATAGATTTACTGCCCGTATGATTATATATACATGCATAAGGTACACCTACTACCATCTAAAAAAGCCTTTTGACTCCAGCTCTTTTTTTACATTTCCGTCAATATCAATATTCTTATCAGAAAGAATAAATATTCCCTTAGAAACTTTTTTTATGTTTCCATCGATAGCATATATTGCGCCATTTAGAAAATCAAATATTGTTTTACTGATATCTTGATCACTTATTTTCTCAAGATTCACTATACAAACTTTCCCATCACGAATGTTATCCACAATCTTTGGTGCATCTTCATCATAGTTTACCGGTTCATATATCACTACCTTCTGTACCTTTGGTGTAGCATGATTCATCCTTACAACTCTTTCGCCTGATACTGATGCACGAGATATTGGAACTTCTTCTTCCTCATAATCCTCATCATCATATACATCATCCTCGTATTCGTCATCTCCACCACGTAAAAATTCCCTAAACTTATCTGTAAATTTTTCTGCCATATTCATTTACCTCCAAATTTATTATTAATAAATTATACTACTTTTTGCATTATTTTGCAAAAATACTTGTACCAACTCTAACAAGAGTAGCACCCTCCTCAATAGCAACCTCATAGTCATTTGACATTCCCATAGAAAGATGCTTCATATCCACATTAGGTATATCCATACCCTTTATTTCCTGAAATATAGCACTTAGCTTTTTGAAATATGGTCTAGTTTCTTCCTTCTCTGCCTCAAATGAAGCCATTCCCATCAGTCCAACTATTTTCACATTCTCACAAGATGAAGCTACATTTTTAATAAATTCTACCACATCCATTTCTAAAAGTCCATGCTTTGAATTTTCATGAGAAATATTAACCTGAACAAGTACCTCCATAACCTTATTATGTTGTTTAGCCCTTTTGTCTATCTCTATAGCTAAATCCATTCTATCTAAAGAGTGAATTAATTCAACCTTATCTATTATATATTTTACCTTGTTCGTCTGCAAACTTCCTATAAGATGCCATCTTGTTCCTTTAGGAATATTTGGATATTTATTTAAAACCTCTTGTACCCTATTTTCCCCAATAACCTGAACCCCTGCCTCTAGAGCCTCAATAGCCTTTTGGTAGTTCACTGTCTTTGTAACAGCTATCAATGTAACCTCTTGATTAAACATAGATACTTTTTGTGCTTTTATTATATTTTCTTTTATACTCGATATATTGTCGTAAATACTCACTATTTCATCACCTTATAGCCTTCCTTAACTCTATCTGGATTGGAAATAATCTTGTCATAAAGAGAAACTCCGTTATCGGTTTTCTCATTTCTACAAATATAATTTTCTTCATCTTCACTAATTATATTTTCTATCAACTTAAACCTAACTACATTGGCCTCATCTATAACAAATACTCCTATCCTTCCTGCACTGTTTTTTGTAATTGCATGTTTTGGAACTAAAATTCCCTCAGAATATTTATATTCTAGTCTAACTGGAAAATTTCGTTTTTCATAAAACTTAAATCCATCTGTATCGACTCTGAAAAAACCTATAAACTTACCATCTTTCCCTTTTTGGAAATCTTCTAAATAAGCAATTATCTTCATATCTTCTATATAAATGTTCATCTGCGTTTCTGCAACTATACTTTGTATATCCTTTTTATCCACTTCACATATAATATACCACTTATCATTGCTAACGATTTTTCCTATAGGATCCCCTGACTTTACTAATCCCTTTAAATCCACCACTGATTTATCTTTGTATTTTGTTAAATCTGACACATTAAGATTTTTCATATTTTCTATAGAAAGCTCTGACTCATATCCATCTGCATAAGATACAACCAAACCTGTTATAGGAGCTACAACCCTAGAATTAGAACTTTCTAAATTATTTATAATAGTCTTCTTTTCTTCCTGTAGACTCTCTATGCTCCTAACTGCCCCACTGCCACTTTCTTCAATAAATCGCTTTTTATCATTAAGCAATATGACTTCGTCTTTTATAGCCTTCATTTTTGTTAAATCATCTGACCAAACCTTGCCTTGAATATCTTTATATAAGTAGTCCAATCTCTGATTTATAATAGCAAGCTCTTCTTCAGCAGTTTTAGCTACATTTTGATTGCTAGACAGTTCCTTTATCTTTGCATCAATCACCCTGAGTCTACACCTGTCTGAATCAGTCATCTCAGAACCTCTAACTTCTGCAACCACAGTATTCTCTTTTACCTTTTCACCATCCACATGCACATAACTGACCATACCAGAGGACGCTGCGTATATAGGAGTTTCGCTACGCACTATCACTGCATTTTTTTCAGCTGCATTTACCATAGTACCTAATACAATCTGTTCAGTCCCTATGCTTACAGCATACAGACCTCTTGCAACATTAGACACTCCATATAACATTAGTCCCAATATAGCAAAAATAACCAAAACCGCATAGGTTCTGCTACCATGGGTGAACTTGAGCAATTTGCCTTTAACAACATTAAACATTTTATCTACTCCATCTTAATATTCAATCTATCTTCCGATTCATGCTTCTTACCTCTTAACATTAACCTTGTAACAGCTTCCTCTGCATTTGTATCTCCATACAAAAGTTCATAAATTTCAAAAGTTATAGGCATTTCAACCCCTAGCTTGATTGCCAAATCCCTAGCAACTTCTGTGGCTACAATACCTTCAACAACCATATCCACCTCTTTAAGAACCTCATCTATAGATAACCCTTGCCCTATAAGCACCCCAGCCCTTCTATTCCTTGAATGCTTTGAAGTGCAAGTCACAATTAAATCTCCTATACCTGACAATCCTACAAAAGTCCCTACCTCTGAACCTAAAATTGCTCCTAGTCTAGTTATTTCCACTAGCCCTCTAGTCATTAAAGCCGCTGTACTATTGTCACCAAAACCTAGACCATCAGCAATACCCACTCCCAGTGCAATTATATTTTTAAAAGCGCCACCTAACTCTACACCTATAACGTCATGGTTAGTATAAACTCTAAGATACTTATTGGAGAAAGCATCTTGAACTATACTCGCGGAAGTATTGCACTTTGAAGCAGCAACTAAGGTAGTAGGCATCTTTCTAGAAACCTCTTCTGCATGGGACGGACCAGAAAGTACCACAAATGGATTGTTAGGCAAAATCTCCTGTGCAATCTCTGATATTTTTAATCCACTTCCCTTCTCAAGCCCCTTAGAAACATTGACAATTATCCCATCCTTTGAAATATACGGTTTTATATCTTCCATGATGCCTCTAGTCCCTTGCGATGACACTGCTAATACCAAAATATCAGCATCTCGAACATCCTCTATGTTATTTGTTAAATTTATACCCTTAGGCAACTTAACATCTTTTAAATATCGTTCATTATAGCCTGTAGATTTAATAAGTTCCAATTGACTTTGTGTTCTCATATACAAAGTTACATCATGCCCATTCCAGCTTAAAACCATAGCTAAAGCCGTTCCCCAACTTCCTGCTCCAATTACGCAAACCTTCATTTCTTCCTCCTAATTCTTACTTCCCAAACGTCTTTCACTACCAGAGATCATCCTCTTGATATTCTCCCTATGGGTATAAAGAATAAAAAATAATAGTGCCGTTGATGCTCCCATATCCAAACCTCTATGACCTGTAATATACATCAGTGTAGTAAAAGTAAATACTCCCACAATTGACCCTAAAGAAACATATCTAGTTTTCATAATAGCAATTATAGCCATCCCCAACCCAATAAAGACAAAAAATGGTTGAATCGCCATAATTGAACCTATGGCTGTAGCTACACCCTTACCACCTTTAAACCCCATCAATATAGGAAAAACATGACCAACTACTACTGCTAAACTACATAAAAACGCAAAATCCGAACCCATATACTTTAAGGCCACAAAGCTACATACGAAACCTTTCAAAAAATCTAAAACAAAAACCATGATAGCAGCCTTTTTCCCTAAAAACCTTAAGGTATTGGTACTACCAGCATTTCCAGAACCTACCTCCCTTATATCCACCTTCTTTAAATACTTGGTTATCCAATATGACGGAGAAAAATTTCCTACAAAATAACAAATAATTAAAATCACTGCAGAATATAAATAAGTTAGAGCAAAAAACTTTTCTAGCAAAGTTACTTCCTCCTTTTCTCTCTTTTATGAAAGACTATAGGCGTACCCTCAAATCCAAAATTTTCCCTAATCTTATTTTCAAGATACCTTTGATAAGAAAAGTGAAATAATTCCAAATCATTAACAAATGTAGTAAATGTAGGAGGTCTTACCCCTACTTGAGTCATATAATATATCTTTAAACGTTTACCCTTATCTGATGGAGGTTGATTCATAATTACTGCCTCACCTATAACATCATTCAACATACCTGTCGATACTCTTTTGCTGGACTCAGAGTAAACAAAATCTATAGTTTCCTTTATTTTCCCGAACCTTTGTCCCGTTAAACAAGATATAAATAGAATAGGAGAATATGCCATAAAAGGAAGTTCTCTTCTTACCTTTTCAGTAAAATCCCTTATAGAGTCATTATCCTTTTCCAATAAATCCCATTTATTAACAACCACAATTACAGACTTTCCTGCATCATGAGCAATACCTGCTATCTTACTATCTTGTTCAGTTATGCCCTCACTAGCATCTATAACAATAAGAACCACATCTGCCCTATCTACAGCACCATAAGAACGAATAACTGAGTACCGCTCTATATTCTCATCCACCTTCGCCTTTCGTCTTATCCCTGCCGTATCAATAAAACTATATTTTTGACCCATAGACTCCCAATAGGTATCTATAGCATCTCTCGTAGTCCCTGCGATAGGACTTACAATCACCCTCTCTTCTCCTAATATCCTATTAAGAATAGAAGACTTTCCTGCATTAGGCTTACCTAAAATTGCCACTCGAATTATATCATCATCCTGATTTGTATCTAAATTATCAGGAAATAAATTTACAACCTCATCCAACAAGTCTCCGAGCCCCAGTCCATTAGAGGCAGAAACTGCCATAGGCTCTGAAAATCCAAACTCATAAAAATCATAAAAATCATCTGGAACCTTTGCTGTGTCTACCTTATTCACAACACAAATAACTCGTTTTTTTGCCATACGAAGAAGTTGTGCCACATCTCTATCAGCCTCTGTTAGCCCACAGCGTCCATCAACTATAAATAAAATCACATCAGCCATATCAATAGCAAGTTGAGCTTGAGCCCTCATCTTACTTGGGATAATCTCCTCGCTATATGGCTCAATTCCACCTGTATCTATAATAGTAAAGTACTTGGACAACCAATTTGCCTCAGCAAAAATCCTATCTCTTGTAACCCCTGGAGTGTCCTCTACAATAGAAATTCTTTCTCCCACCAACTTATTAAACAGTGTAGACTTTCCTACATTAGGTCTTCCTACAATAGCCACTACCGGTTTTCTCTTTGCCATAATTCCTCCTAATTCAAAATCAAATCAACAAAGGCTCTACCTTCAGGCTCCACCACAAACACCTTTGTATCTAGCTTTTTTTCTAAATCTTCAACCTTAATATCATCAAGCATAAGCAATTCATCTGCCTTAAACATTGAGCGAGATAAAATAAGCCCTGCTTCTAAATCTATACCTTCCAAAGACCTTATTATATCACAACCTGTAATAAGTCCTGTAACCGTTATACTCTCACCAAAAAACTTATTTTCTATCCTATGAACCTTTAACTTTAAAGGAGCGAACCTTTCCTCTAATAACTTAGTAAATCCTTCCATGTAACTAAATACTGAAGTTCCACAGCATATATGATACGATTTCTCTACAGACTTTGGTTCTACTCCTTCCAAAGCGTCAAGCAACTCTTCTTCAAACTTTCTAATAAGCCCAACCCCATTTTCCAGTTGAATAAAACCCTCATACTGCTTTGCAAATGGTAACTCCTTACCTGCAATAATATAAAACTCATCTGAAGCAAACACGAACCTTGAATTATGTTTCATGAGCATTTCCCCTTGAAAAAGCTCTATTATCTCTAAAGTAGCTGCTGCACTTTCCCTATTGTAAGACTCCAGCTTAGCTAAACCATCTCTAAAACGTGTAAGTCCAACAGGAACTACTGCCACAGAATTAACGTTTGGGTGAAGCTTAGATAAATCATCTAACGTATCTTTTAAAAACTGTCCATCATTTATCCCTGGCATAGCTACTATCTGAACATTCATTTCTAACCCAGCGTCAGAAATAAGCTTCATCTTATCCATAACATCCCCAGCAAACTTATTATTTAAAAGCTCACACCTAAGATTAGGATCTGTAGTATGAACAGAAACATTGATAGGACTGATTCTAAAGTTAATCATCCTTCTAACATCTTCAACGCTCATATTAGTTAATGTAACAAAGTTCCCCTGTAAAAATGACAGCCTGGAATCATCGTCCTTAAAATATAATGTCTTACGCATCCCATCAGGAAGTTGATCTATAAAACAAAATATACACTTATTATTACAAAATCTTACCCTATCCATAATAGGATTATCAAAAGAAAGTCCTAAATCTTCATCAAATTCCTTCTCTACCTCGTATATAACTCTCTCACCATTCCTATGGTGTATCTCTATTTCTAAATAATCATCTGCAATTAAATACTCGTACTCAATTATATCCTGTACTCTAACACCGTTAATAGCTACCAGAGAATCCCCCGCCTCGATTCGAAGTTCATCTGCAATAGAATTTGCCTCCACTTGAACAATTATATTTTTAAATTTTATGTCCTTAAGTTCCATGAAAAAACCCCCTTCGCTAAAACAATCAAGAAACAACTGTACTTACTACAGTATACCTTAAAATATAAAAAATAAAAAGCTTTATAAATAAAAATAAAGGAGGCTTTAGCCTCCTTTATTATATTTAATCAAAATACTCCACTACATCTCTTTGAAGACTACGCAAAACCTTATCCATATGGGCCACATAGTCTTGATAATCCGTATATGTTCCTGCTATGGTCTTAGCATGTTTTGACAATATTCCAATAACTCCGTTAATATTCTCATTAAAAATTATATCAATACTAGGAATATGAGTTACTGCCAAAGCCGTAGTTCTTAACATGTCATCTTTAATTAAAAAAGCTTTATCCTGACCAAAGGTCTTGAATACATCCACATATATAGAATTATTTCCAAACTTACTTTTTAACATCTCCACAAACTCGGTAAAATCCATCAAATTATTACCCGGCTCAAGATTGAACAATATCTTAAAAAATACATTCCACTCAAAATCTGTATTGTAAAGAGCAATAAAACTATTTCCAAGAATTTGGCAGAACTCATCATCTGAAATAAAAGAGCCCTCCAAAGTAATAGGTTCTTCAAAATTAATAGCGGTCTTTGCCGCATACTTAATCTTTGTTAAAACTCCCAACATCGAACTAGTTTGCATCTCTCCACCAGTAACATAGTATTTATCTAGTAAGTATTGACTCAATATATCACAAGTTTTCTTAAAATCAATATTAAACCCCATATTATTAGACATCTGGTTAATAAATATGTCGTTAATAGACTTGGCTAATACCTTATACATATTATCAGTAGCAAAACTTTCTTTTATAGTTCCGGTACTGTTAGTACTTTTAATCTGACAACTTAATATTCTAAGCTGTCTATCTACACCTTCTAAACTTTGGTGAATAGTGCCTAAAAAATCCTTAACAAAACCACCCACCAACATGTAATTATTATTTTTATATACAATCTCATGCTCTATCTCTGCCCAAAATCCATGAACTAGCGATTTAATCTGTAACTCAAAATTGAACTTAAGCTTACCTTCATAATAATAATATCCATCAATCCTATAAATATTAATACCATTCTTTTGCTTCTGAGGCTGAACAGAATCCATATCCAACCTAAAATCCTCAGTAGTTTCCGGACTTACATAAAACCCGTCTTCCGTCTTTACTGTAAATAACTCCTTTATTATATTATATATATCTTCTTCTTCATCAATAAATCTACAACTCAGCATAACCCCAATAGGATCAGGCAATTTATCTAATACATCAAAAGCAGTATCGCTCTCTTTATACAGCTTCTTTCTTATCATTTTTTCCCTAAGACTATCACCTGTCTTAATTCTAGTCTTAATAGTTAAAATATCATCGTCATATTTATCTAATAAACTTCTTAAAATTTCTGTTATATCTATGGATGCCTGCTCATAAGAAGCCCTTCTGTCCTGATGTAACTCTATAGTATCGTCAATAAGTGTAAAAAAATCTAGCTTCACTTAAATTACCCCCTGGATATTTATTAATATAATATTAACATAGACTTTAAATTTTTTCTATATTTAATATTTTTAAGACTTAACTTATTTTAAAAATATGATAGAATATACTAGACGGAGGTATGAATGTTAATGGAAAGAATAGACAAAATGAACTATTACTTAAACATAGCACAAGCAGCTGCCCAGCGTGGCACCTGCCTAAGAAGAAACTATGGTTGCATAATAGTTAAAAATGATGAAATTATATCCACAGGATACTCAGGAGCCCCACGTGGCCGTAAAAACTGTACAGACTTAAACTACTGTATGAGAGATAAATTATTAATTCCAAGGGGGCAACGTTATGAAAAATGTCGCTCTGTTCACTCTGAAATGAATGCAATAATATCAGCTGCACGTAAGGACATGATAGGTTCTCATATGTATATGGTTGGTATTGACGCTAAAACAGGACTCTTAGTTGAAAACGCTAACTCCTGCTCCTTATGCAAAAGACTTATCATAAATAGTGGCATAGAAAAAATAATTATAAGAGACACACAGGAGAAATATAGAGAAATATTTGTAACATCATGGATAGATGATGACGATAGTCTATACACAGACCTAGAATTTGGTTATTAAGATTAAATATATAACATCGTTAAAAAATAAAAATGAATAGCTTATTAATAAGCCATCATTACACAAGGAGATTTTATGAAGATAATTATAGTTGCATTGTTAACAGCAATGATAATAAGTTACCTTGCCACGCCTTTAGCAATACTATTAGCACCCAAAATTGGTGCTATAGATATTCCAAAAGATGCTAGACGTGTTCATAAAGAGCCTATTCCAAGGCTTGGAGGTCTAGCTATATACTTGGGATTTTTAGTTGCAACCTTGCTTTACGTTCCATTAAACAAAGAAATTATCGGTTTGTTGATAGCCTCTTGCCTCATGATAATCATGGGCGTAATTGATGATACCCATCCACTAGATAGCAAAACTAAACTTCTAATTCAAATTATATCCGCTGCTATTGTTGTAAGCTTTGGGGTACAAATCGACTTTATAAGTCACCCTATTATTACGGATAAGCTTTTTGTCTTAGATTACCTATCTGTGCCTATTACAATATTTTGGATAGTAGGTATAACCAATACGGTAAATCTTATTGATGGACTTGACGGACTTGCGGCAGGAATATCTGCTATAGCTGCCATTACCTTAGGAATAGTATCTTACCTAAATGGAAGTAGCGTTTATACAATACTACTTGCCTGTCTTGCCGGTGGTGTCCTTGGATTCTTACCTTATAATTTTAATCCTGCAAAGATATTTATGGGAGATACTGGCTCATTGTTTCTTGGCTTCTCACTTTCGATTATTTCGATTGAAGGTGCAGTAAAAGGTGCAACTGTATTTGCTGTTGTTATTCCTGTTCTAGCCTTAGCCATACCAATCCTTGATACAACTTTTGCTATAATAAGGAGAAAAATGGCCGGAAAACCTATTATGGAAGCAGACAAGGGTCATCTACACCATCGACTTCTGTCCTTTGGCCTAAATCAAAAACAAACTGTACTTATTCTCTACATAATAAGTACAATACTTGGCTCATCAGCAATACTAATTTCAAGAGTACAGCTAAAAATAGGACTGCTCGTAGGTTTATTTGATATAGCACTTATACTATACGGAGCTAAAAAATTAAAAATACTTAAATCCGTTTCTTCAAAAGAAGAAAAAAACAGCAAAAATTAACTTAAACTTGAGAACCTTAAAAAATTTAGGAGGCAATTTTGATAAAAGTAATGAGTATCTTCGGCACAAGACCCGAAGCAATAAAAATGGCACCACTTGTAAATTTACTTAAACTAACCCAAGGAATAGAATCAAAGGTTATAGTTACAGCACAACATAGGCAAATGTTAGACTCTGTGTTAGAACTATTTAACATAGTTCCTGACTACGACTTAGACATTATGCAACATGGTCAAACCATAACGGACATAACCTCAAGAGTTATGAAAGGTTTGGAAGAAATATTCAAATCAGATAGGCCTGATGTAATATTAGTTCACGGAGATACAACAACAACTTTTGCAGCAGCCTTAGCGGCTTTTTATCAACAAATACCAGTTCATCATGTGGAAGCAGGATTAAGAACAGGTAATATATACAGTCCATATCCTGAAGAGATGAACAGAAAACTAACAGGTCAGCTATCTAGTCATCACTACGCTCCAACCCAGCTAAATAAAGGAAATCTTCTAAAAGAAGGAGTAAAAGATACAGATATAACCATAACAGGAAACACTGTAATAGATGCACTATCCTCAGTGGTAAAAAGCGACTATACCTTCCAAGATGATAAACTAAATAAGCTTCCATCAGAAAAAAAAGTTGTACTTTTAACCTGTCATCGAAGAGAAAATTGGGGTTTCCCTATGCGTAACATATTTACTGCCATAAAAAGAATAGCACAAGAACATAAGGAATGTATAATAGTATTCCCTATGCACCTTAATCCAATAGTAAGAGACATGGCAAAAGATATAATGGGCAATATCGACAATATAGTTTTAACAGAGCCACTTGATTATGAACCTTTCACAAACCTTATGGCAAGATCTTACCTTGTCCTAACCGACTCTGGTGGAATTCAAGAAGAAGCTCCAGGTCTTGGAAAGCCTGTAATCGTATTAAGGACAGAAACCGAACGGCCAGAAGCTGTTGATGCTGGAACAGTTATCGTAGCAGGAGTAGAAGAAAATAGCGTTTACAAAATAACCAAGTCTCTATTAACAGACACGGAAATATACAATAGCATGGCTCATGCTGTTAATCCTTACGGAGATGGAACTGCCAGCAAACAAATTGTAAAATCAATAAAAAAGATATGTAAAAAATAGTTTGTCCACAAAATAATCCACAGGGTATGTTAATTAATAATAGCTTCCTGTGGATTGTTTTTGTAAATTTTATATGGAAATAAACATAACCAACAAGGTCTATATTGCAGTGAAACCGTTGATTTTTCAGACTTATTATCTTTTGATCCCTAAACATCAAAATCATCTAAGCAAAATACCCTTCCCCTTTAAAATATTATTACCCAAAAAGTTTTTAGCTACTTATCCACAAGCTTTATATGAATGCAACTAGCATCATCCATAACCTTAAATCTTGGAATTTTTTTCACTTCCTTATCTAAATTTTCAAACTCTCTTAATCTTTTGATTGCCTTTTCTATACCTTCATTAAAAGCTTCGCTGGTATTAATAATGTGATACTTATCTACTATAGCAGAAAATCCATCTGTCATAATAGCAACTTCCATCCCATTAGAAACTTCAATCTCTCCGATAATCCCATTATCCACAGCCTCCGTCATAAACTCTAATATCCAATACCCTCCAACAGTATTCTTTTGTAATCTATTAGATATTATATCCGTCATCAATATTGACTTTACCTCCTCATGATTTAACCTTTTATTCTTATTGAGAGATTTCATCTTTTTATATATAGAATTATCTAAGTAGGATATTTTATCATCCATGTAAAAAGTAAGTTTATCTCCTACTTTTGTGACCACAGAACAATCTCCCAATATAAAATAATCCAGTTTTTTGTCCCTGAGCCTTACTATAGCAATAGCAGCACTAGGATAATCTATTTTTGTAACCTTCTTATCCCCAATCTTTAAACTATATTCCTCAAAACTTAGCTCTATACCTCTATACACAATATCCCTTAAAGAGTCCTGACCATTTACACATTGTGACAAATACCTATCCCAAAAGTTTACTAACCAGTAGGCATCAGATTTTTCTCCCACAAGATTCCTACCATTTAACCCAGTAGCCCCATCTAAAACATAGGCACTTTGTCCAACAAACTTGGCAATATCTTCATTAACCTTACCGCTTCCCTTTGTGGATACAAGAGAAATTAAATCAATTTTCATCTTTCCTCCAATAAAAAATATTTAGATCATAGTTTTTAATAATACACAAAAATTTATTATCAAAAACTTCCTTTGTATTTTATTATAAGACAAGTTGTGATAAAATTAAAGAACATCTTAAAATCAGGAGGAGTTATGGACAAAGGAATAGGCGTATCAAAGGGCATAGCTTTAGGGAAAGTATTAGTACTTTCAAAAGATGAAACACGTTTTGTTTCAACAATAGCAACAGACCTAAATAAAGAAGTATTTCGCCTTGAAAAAGCAATCGCACTTTCAATCAATCAACTGGAAAATATAAAAAAAGTCATACCTAAAACATCAAGCGAAATTATAAACTGTCATATAATGATACTTAAAGATCCTGACCTTAAACGCAGAATAGAAGAAGATATAAGAACCCATCATGTCGATGCTACAACAGCCACCCAAGACTCTCTGGGCTTCTTAATAGATGAATTTGAACAAATGGAAAATGAATATATATCAGAACGAGCTTTGGATTTACGAGATGTTCGCCTTAGACTTAAAATGAATCTTCTAGGAAGAAAAATATCAAATATACATGAAATTACAGAACCTGTAATATTGGTATCAGAAGATATCGCCCCCTCACTTATAGCCACAGTTAATCCCCAAAAAATACTTGGAATAATAACTGAGCGTGGCGGAAAAACATCTCATACTGCTATAATGGCAAACCTAATGGAAATTCCAGCCATTGTGGGTCTTCATCACATAACCAAAAAAGTTTCCACAGGGGATACCATTGCATTCAATGGTGAAACAGCCCAAGTATTTATAAATCCAGATGAAGAAACAACCCTAAATATAAAAAATGAACAACAAGAACAGCTTTACAAACAAAGAAACTTTAATAATCTTGTTAATAGCCTAACCCAAACAAGAGATAAGCACCAAATATACTTAACTGCCAACATTGGTGGTATTGAAAATTTTCAAAACCCTATAGAGCAAGGAGCAGAAGGCATAGGTCTACTAAGAACTGAATTTTTATATCTTGAAAGAGATACCTTTCCTAGTGAAAACGAACAATATGAAGTTTACAAAAAAATCGTTATTTCTATGAATATGAAACCTGTAATTGCGCGTACCTTAGATATAGGTGGGGACAAACAGCCAAGCTATATGAAGATCCCAAAAGAAGCTAACCCCTTCCTTGGCTATCGAGCTATAAGACTTTGCCTTGCAAACCCAGAAATGTTTAAAACCCAACTAAAAGCTTTGCTACGTGCAAGTGTTCATGGAGAACTAAAACTTATGTACCCTATGATTTCATCAATTGAAGAATTGCACGAAGCAAATAGACTCTTAGAAGAAGCTAAACAAGAGCTAGAATCACGAAAAGTTTCATACAAAAATATAAAAATAGGAGTTACGATAGAAACTCCTGCTGCTGCACTTTTAGCTCATATAATAGCAAAAGAAGTTGACTTTATTTCCATTGGAACAAACGACCTTATTCAATATACCGTAGCCGTTGACCGTATGAACGAAATAATATCACACCTTTACAACCCTCTTAACCCGGCAGTAATACAACTTATCCACCATATAATAACATCTGCCCATAAATTAGGTAAACCTGTGGGAATATGTGGAGAAATGGCTAGAGATATAAAAATTATTCCTCTTTTAATAGGCTTAGGAATAGATGAACTATCCATGAGTGGTAACTCTATATTAGAAGTTAGAGACCTAATATCTAAACTAGACTATACTCACGCCAAAAAACTATCCCAAGAAATTCTACAATGCAATACCTCAGAAGAAATATCTTCATTATTACTAGAGGCCTCTATGTAAATCTTGGTAATTTTGTATACCTCATACCATAATTATGTCGCTATAACACATTAATTATATAACCCTAGATTAATTTATTTTTTCACAAAAATTTCTTTATAACTTTTACTTAAATATAATGAAAATATTATTGTAAATTCAGCCCATCTATATTAAACTAAGGTAGTAAAAACTTAATTAATTTTTTGGAGGTTAAATAAAATGTTTGAAAAAATACAAACTATAATAGCAGAACAACTAGCAATAAGTCCAACAAAAATAACACGAGATACTAACTTAATAAAGGACCTAGAAGCTGACTCACTGGATGCAGTAGAAATAATAATGGCTATAGAAGATGAATTCTCTATTGAAATACCTGAAGAGGACATTGAAAATATAGAACAGGTAAGTGACTTAATTAAAATTATAGAAAAACTTTCTTAAAACAAAGGGGGCTGTAAATCAGCCCCCTTACGTTTAATTAAATTAGATAAAACTAAATACTAACCTTATCCTTAATATCATTAAATTTTTTATCCCCTATACCCTCAACCTGTCTTAGCTCATCTATACTTTTAAATCCATTATGTTTCTCTCTATACTCTATTATACGTGTTGACAGCACATCCCCTATACCTTTCAGTTCATTTAACTGATTTTGACTGGCTGTATTAATATTTATCTTTCCATCATCCACTTTACTCTTAATACCATTACTATCCACTACCCCTGTACTCTCTTCATCAACTTTTCCCTGACTCCCATTATTGGCATGGATTCCTGTATCTCCATCATACCTAATAATCATTTCCTTCCCCTTAACAGGAATTATGTATTGAGCTCCATCAGTTAATTTCATAGCTAAATTTATTTCCTCTATATCCGCTTCACTAGTCATCCCACCTGCAGCCTTCACCGCCACATCTAACCGTTCTTCTGGTTTAAGTTCAATAACCTTAGGAGAATTAACAGCCCCACAAACATAAACAACGATTCTCTTAGAATTTGTATAACTTATCTCCTCTTCATCTCCAGTATCCTTAATTATCTTACTCTTAGCAGAATTATCTAAAATTGAACTCTCCGAAACATTCATCTCCTCCTCATTAAGCTTCCTTATTTTATAATACTTTTCATCATTGGCTCCTGCAATTATCATCAAACCTATTAACCCTGCCAAAAGAATTGATATTTTAATGATTTTCTTAACATCAACTTTAAGATTCATATTTCCCTCCTGTTACAGCTTGAAGAAATTTTAGCTAAAATCTTTCATTATTCTTAAAATTTCGCTATAATAAAATTAATATTTATAATGTTCACAATCTAAAAAAGAAAGGAATTTAACAATGAAAATCAATAAAAAGAATAAACTATTTATTATAACTATTATTATATCACTTATGTTAAGTTTATTTCAATCAAATATTTACGCCATACAAGGCTATCCTTATATAGTGGGAAAAGTCGGTCTGGTTATAGAGTTTAATACAGGTAGCGTGCTATATGAAAAAGGTATGAACGAAAAAATTTATCCTGCTTCAACCACAAAACTGCTTACAGCCTTAATAGTAAAAGAAAAACTCGATACAGCTATGTCAGTAACTGCTCCAGATAATTTTCCGGTTGTAGAGGGAACTTCAATAAATATAGTTCCAGGAGAAACCTTTACAGTAGAACAGTTACTTAACGCCATGTTAGTTCGTTCAGGAAATGATGTAGCTACATTGTTAGCCATAACAATATCAGGAAGCACAGAAGAATTTACAAAACTTATGAATGAAAAAGCAAAAAGTTTAGGATGTACAAACTCTAACTTTGTTAATCCTAGTGGATTACATGATGAAAATCATTATACAACAGCCTCAGATATGAGTAAAATTGCCATGGCCTTCTTTAATGATAAAACACTTAAAGAAATAGTATCAAAGAAGGAATATGTAGTAACTGCAACAAACAAAAAACCTCAACGAACCCTAACAAATACAAATAAATTTCTAACTGGAGAAACTCAAATAGAAAATAATGGATCACCCATACCAGTACAATACAATATTGTTGACGGAATAAAAACCGGAACAACTCCAGAAGCAGGCAACTGCCTTATATCAACTGGACAAAAAGAAAATATGAGAATTATATCATTAGTTTTTGGTTCTAACGAAGAATCTATATACTCCGACTCTAGATACTTACTAGATTATGGGTTTGATAACTTTAAAAGAGTAGAATTAGTACCAGAAAACTTCGTAGCAAAAACTCTGAAAAAACCTTTATCTGCTCCTGCAACCGTTGATTTAGTAGTGTCAGAAGCCTACTCCTATGTAGAGCCTGTTAGCGAATCATCAAAAATTACAGGAGAAGCTACATTTAACAAATTAAAAACACCTCTTAAAGCAGGAGAAAAGGTTGGAGTCTATAGGATTAAAAATGAAAACACCAATACTATAATAAAAGAACTGGACATATGCGCCGCAACAGATTATGAATCTAAAATATCTTGGAACTATATGGGCAAATCTACATTTGGTAAAATCTTTAGAATAATAATATTAATAGCCTTTATCCTAATAGCTATATCTAGTATCTTCATGGGAATAAGACATCATAATATAAAAAGAAGACGTGAAAATTTACGAAAAAAAAGAGAGTTAGAACGTCAAAAAAACATAAATAAAAATAAATATTAAAATAATTTGTAAAAAGACTTTATTTTTCCTTAAATTTTTGGTTAAATATAATTAAGCAATGCAGCAATAAAAATATACACATATGGAGGTATTTCCCATGGTAAAATTTTTGATAGGTGAAGCAGGAAGTGGAAAAACAAAACAAATGATTGAAAACGCTAACAAAGCAATCGAAAATGTAAAAGGTGAAGTGGTTTACATTGAGGTTTCTTCAAAGCACATGCTACAGTTACACCGTAACATTAGATTTGTATCAACAGAAGATTATTCTATGGACTCCTTAAACTCAATCTATGGATTCATTTGCGGTTTATTAAGCTCAAATTACGACATAGAAAAAATTTATGTAGATGGACTTGATAAGATAACAGGTCCAATAGACGATATGGTAATTGAATTCATCGAACACATTGAAAAAGTTGCAAAAAGAAGAGAAGTTGAAGTTACAATTTCAGCAAACGTAGAAGATTGCTCAGTAATAGAAAAACTATCTGCCTACAACTTCTAGAACTAAATTAAAAAGCGACACTTACGTGTCGTTTTTTTTTACATCAAGAAATGAGGAAACTATGAATTATATAATCAAATCTATAAATCAAAAGCGCTATATAACCTTCCCCCGACTAACAGAACTTGGACTTAATAACATTTTTACTACAAAGGATATGGACTTTAGAAATAGGGAAAACTCAATATCCACAGAAGATTTTAAAAGCAACTACGAAATCTTAAAAGAAGCACTTAATGCCAAAGATAAACTCCTATTTAGTTCTAATCAAATCCATAGTTCAGACATAATAAGCATAACAGACTTAAATCAAGGCGACGCCTATTCATATGGTCGAACTCTCCCTCCTGTCGATGGTCTAATAACTAATCTAAACAGTATAATATTAAAAACAACCTACGCTGATTGCACCCCTCTACTTATCTACGATCCTATAAATAAGTGCCAAGCAAACCTTCATTCAGGTTGGAGAGGAACGGTTAAAAAAATCGGATATCTTGGGGTAAGTCGTCTGTCCAAAGAATACAATAGCAATCCTGCAAATATGATAGCTGTAATAGGTCCAGCCATAGGAAAAGCCTCTTTTGAGGTGGAAAAAGATGTAGTAGAACAGTTTAAATATACTTTTGATTTTTGGCAAGACGTTGTAACACCAAAGGAAAGCAATAAGTATCTTATCGACATCAAAGAAACTAATAAAAAAATACTGATTGCAGCGGGATTAAAAGAAGAAAATATACTAGTTTGTCCCTTAGATACATTTAATAACCCTCTTTTTCACTCCCATAGATTTCATGGAACAGAAAATGCAGGAAGAATGATAATGTTAAGTACCCTAACATAGACTTCATAAAACTTTACAATTTTACCGATATTAATTTTATTTATTTAAATTTACTCTGATTTTTTATATTACTCTTAAATAATTTTAATATCTTATCTTTATAACTTCCGATTCCGTCTTCTTTGAAGCTTAGTTTTATACTATATTTTCCTTTATCAATCATTGATATCCTTTATTTCTGTTCGTTATTTTCTACCTTTATGGTATTTATCATTTTTCAAGAAATAAAAACAGTAAATCCAATGGATTTACTGTTTTTATTTCTATGTTCCACTTTTTATTTTTTAAGTTATATAAACTTATTTTACTTTACAAATTAATTTGCTTTCTATGTCACTTTATTCTTCTCATACTTTTAGATCTATAGACGCAGGATATCTATAATTTTCTATCTTTAGGGCATTTTACGTCCCGGTAGTTTAAGTTAATTTTTTCGCTTAATTTTTTTTATATAAATCAGTAATTACAATATATTTAACCTTTGCACAAGAAAATTTTTCCAATGGTCATTTCTGAATTTCTTTTTAATCAAATACAAAATAAAAATTTTTCTTGAAATTATATATTTCTAGGATTAGTATGTAGTAGTGCTACTTGAATTGAAGAGATTACGTGATTATTTTATCATAATCTAATCCTTATAGTTCGAGTGTTATTTTTTTGAAAGGAGGCATAGTTAAGTGGATAATTTTGTCCAACAAATATTTGAAATTGATAGAGAGTCAGAGGAATATAGAAAACTTCTGGAGAATAAAAAAAATGAATTACTTCAAGAAAGAAAATGTCAGTTGGAAGAGCTTGATAACCTATATTTAAATGCTCTTGAGGAAGAAAAAAATAATTTGCATCTTAAGCTTACTAATATTGAAAGTCAAGAATGGAAAGAATTAGAAAAATATAAGGCTATGGCAGAAAATACCAAAAACTTATTTGTCAAAAAGAGAGAAATTTTAGTTGAAAATATTGCCAAATCCATTTTGGAAGGTGGTTATTAGATGAGCAATAATTTCAATGCACTAAATGCTAAAATAGGAGTTTTAAGACGAGGACTTTTAAGTCAAGAAGATTACTCTAAAATTTTGTCTTTTGCAAGAAGAGAAGAGCTTATAGACTATATAAAAAATAACCCTATATATAAAGAGCCTATTGCAATTTATAGAGAAGATTCTATAAAAAACCGATACGCTACAGAATTTATGATTCATAAGGCAGAGGTTATGGTTTTTAACAAGTTAAAGCATTTTTTACTTGGAGAAGATAAGAAAATTATAGATGCCATATTAACAGGGTATGAATTTGAAGATATTAAAATTATACTTAGGAGCATTGTAGAACAAGAGAAAATTGATATAAAAAATGATACTCTTATGTATAATATAAACACTCATGTAAACTATGAAAAGCTTGCTAAGTGTGAAAATCTTCATCAAGCTATGGAAGTATTAAAGAAAACCCCCTTTAAAAGAGCATTTATAGGATTAGTGGATGAAGATATCCTGAGACTACACTTTCATGTAGAAATGAACTTAAACAACCTTTATTTTTCTTTTATTAAAAATGCATCTAAAGCCTTATCAGATGAAAATAGAGAAATACTGGACTTTTATTTTTCTTCTCGCGTAGATACCACAAATTTACAGTGGATAATAAGAGCAAAAAAATATTATAAGTTATCAAATGAAGAAATATATAACTACTCTATTCGTTATGGAAAATATATTAAAGGCAATTTCTTAAAGGATTTAGTATATGCAGGAAGTCATCAAGAAGTTATAGATAAACTTCAAACCACAAAATTTAAAGACTTATTTCGAAATGATGATAAAGAAATGGAAACCTATAGAAATATCCAAAAATATGTTTATGGAAGGACATTAAAAAAAATGGAGAATTATCAAAACTCTATCTCGACACTTTTAGGTTTTATGGTACAAATTCTTGTTCAAAGCGAAAATATAATAAGGATAGCTGAGGCTCAAAAATATAGTCTAAGTAGTGATGAAACAAGAAAATATTTGATTCAAGTAAAATAATGATATGGACTAAGGAGGTTCTAAATGGCTGTTGAGAGAATGCAGATGATGAATCTAATTGCCTTAAAGCCAGACGCTCATAGTATACTCAGAGAAATAGTGTTAGATGGTTCAGTTCATATAACAGGTTCAGCTTCTGCATCAAACTTTACTTTACGATATATGGATTCGCAAAGTAAAAATTTTGAGAGCATGGGAGTAGATATTGAGAAAGTAAAACCGTACACAAGTGAGAAAGTTTTTCTGAAAAGAAAGTATAAAGATCTTTTAGAAAATATGTTTTCTTTTTTTGATATAAAGGAAAATGAGCTTGTGCTAAATAATTTAGACTCCCTAAATTATAAGGAAAAACTTAAGATTTTAGATAAAATGTCTGAAAATTCTGAACGAATTAGGAGTATGGAGATAGAAAATGAGGCGGCTCTGGAAAATGCAAGGCTTATAATTGATGCCGTTGAATATTTTTCAGGAAGCAATTTGAAAGTTTCAAACTTTGCTCAGTTAAAACATATAAAATATGATATAGGGAGCGTTTCAAAAAGCTCTTGGCACAAACTCAAAGCTAACTATGAGAATATAAAAGCTTTGGTGATACACTTAGGCACCAGTGGTAATAGCGAAACAGTTATGATCTTAACCCCATTGGCCTACCAAGAGAATACTAAGTATTTTTTACGTTCCCTCTCTTTTGAAAAAGTGAACTTACCGGATGTGGATTTAAGTTTTGATGAATTAATTTCTAAGAAAAAAACTGAAATTGCAGAGTTAGAAATTGAAAGAAATCAAATAAAAACAGAAAAAGAAAGGTTTCGAAAAGCCTATTTACAAGATTTATTTTCTCTTTATTATCGTTATAAGATTATAGAAAAAATTGAAGAGTTGGAAAGCCATATGGCTCAGAGTGAAAACTTTGTGTTATTTAGTGGTTTTGTTCCTGAATCCAAGGCCAGTATATTAAAAACTGTAATAGAAAAAGCATCTAAGAGTGCGGTTGTTTATTTTAGTGACGATACGGAGATTTCCTCAGGTTTCAAAATACCTACTAAGCTAAAAAATAATATTTTATTAAGACCTTTTGAAACTTTAGTAAAAATGTATTCTATCCCTGACTATAAGGAAACAGACCCTACACCGTTTTTTGCAATAACCTATATGATTTTATTTGGTATGATGTTTGGTGACGTAGGACAGGGTTTAGTAATTTGTTTAACTGGTTTTATTTTATCAAGAAAGATAGACGCAATAGGTGAAATAATAGGAAGAATTGGTATATCGTCCATAGTATTTGGCTTTTTGTACGGTAGTGTCTTTGGTATAGAAGATATGATACCGGCTATAGTTATTAGGCCTATGGAAGAGGTTAACACTATTTTGTTATGGGCAGTGGCTCTTGGAGTGCTAATGATGATAATTGCCTACTTCATCGGTTTTAAAAATCTAAAAGCTAGAAATGATATGGCTAACTTATATTTTGACAAAAATGGAATATCTGGTTTCACTTTCTATATGGCATTTTTAATCTTAGCTTTAAACTTGGTTATATTTAAGCGATATCTTAGCATAAACATGACCTCTATCTTGACTATTATCTGTGTCCTAGTTATGGTTATTACTTCTTCACTGATGTTTATGAAGCCTAAACTTGCTGAAAAAATAGGAAGTAAGAAAATCCAAGAAGGTCTTAGTCATAAAGAGATGTTTTCCCCTGTAGAAAGTGGCTTTGAGCTATTTGAGACCCTAATGGGAATGTTCTCTAACACCCTTTCCTTTATAAGGGTTGGAGCTTTCGCCATAAATCATGTGGGCTTATTTATGGCCTTTCAGGCTTTAGGTCAAATGACAGGTTCCGGAGCAGGAAATTTTATTATGATAATAGTAGGAAATATAATTATTCTGGGTTTAGAAGGACTTATAGTGTCTATACAGTCCATAAGGTTGGAATACTATGAATTATTTAGCAAATATTTTAAGGGAGAGGGCATAGATTATGAGCCTGTCCATGTGGAAATTAAAACGAAAGTATAGATATAGGAGGAATTAAAATTATGAAAACAACATTAGTATTAATATCCGTAGGTATTGGAGCAACTTTAATCACAGGAATCTCATTTTTAAAGCAGGGTAAGAAAACAACTAAGTCCGGTCTTAAAAAAGCCATTTCAATAAACTTAATGGCCATGGCAGCACTACTTGTAATTGGTCTTATCCCAGATGTAGCCTTTGCAACTAACGAAACTACACATGTGGCAAGCCAAGGTAGTGGCTTAGGTTTCCTAGCAGCTGCACTGTCAACCGGTTTAGCCGCTATAGGTGCAGGCATAGGTGTAGGTCATGCAGGTTCAGCAGCCATAGGCGCTATATCTGAAGACTCTTCAATTCTCGGTAAGACTTTGATAGTTCTTGGGCTTGCAGAAGGGGTTGCTATTTATGGACTAGTAATATCAATAATGATACTTCAAAGACTTTAATTGTAGAACAATTACAAGGAGAAAAAATATGACAAGCTATCTTATATCAGACAATAGAGATACCCTTGTAGGAATGCGACTTGCAGGAATAACCGGTGTTGTATTACATGAAAAGGGCGAGATTCTTGAAGAATTCAATAAGTGCTTAGCTAATAAAAATATAAGCATCTTAATATTGACAGAGAAAATATTTGATCTGATAAGCGAAGAGGTAATGGAAGCTAAACTTAAGAGGAAATTTCCTTTAATAGTTGAGATACCTGATAGACATGGGCTAAGGCGAGAATCAGACTTTATTACTAAATATATAAACCAATCCATCGGAATAAGTTTATAGTTATAGGAGAAATTTTATGGTAACAATTGAAGATAAAATAGAGAGCTTTAAAAAAATTATAAAAGAAGATATAAAAGAAAAGTCAGAGCTTGAAATTCAAGAAATATTAGAGGAAACTAAAAAGCAAGTACAGGATCATAAAGCAAAAAAATATGAAGAGATTGAGCTCTTAAAAAGAAATTTTGTTTCCAAATTAGAAACAAAAAGCGAATCTATACACTCTAAAATATTAAAAGAAGGCAAAGAAATAATTCTTAATACCAATAAAAGCATATATGAAGATTTTTTTAAGAACTTAAGGGAACAACTAAAAACAGACTATATGGGTGTTATGGGTGAAAACTATGTGAGAAAACAGGCTGAAAGCATCCATACGGAAATTAGAAAAGACATGGTAGTTTATGTTTTTGAACCCACTTTTGAACGGGATAAAAATATAATTCAAGGTTCTATTGGAGATATTCCTGTACAAAAAAGCTCAAGCATAAAAATAGGTGGCTTTGAAATTGAAAATCAGGAAAAGACCTACAGATTCAACTTTTCTCTAGATTCTTTATTAGATAGTAAATATACTGATATTTTATCTAGCCTAAAAGAAGCTTTAGAGGTTGGAGCGTAATCAATTCGGATATTGATAATAAATACATTATTTGTATTTATTATCTAAAATTATGATGTAAGTGAGGACAAGGTATGAGTGATACACCTAAAATAATTGATATAAATGGTCCTGTTGTTAAGGCCAGCGGAATGAGCATCTACAAGGTAAGAGATATGGTGGTGGTCGGTGACAAAAAGCTTATAGGCGAAATCATATCTGTTGATGGCGAAACTGCTACAATTCAAGTATATGAAGAAACTCAAGGGCTAAAAGTCGGAGAAAATATAACCGGTACTTCTATTCCACTGTCAGTAACTCTCGGACCTGGAATTATCGGAAATATATTTGATGGAATACAAAGGCCCCTTGAAAAAATTTATGCCATGACAGGAGATTTTATAGCAGAAGGAATTGGTCTACTCTCTATTGATAAAGAAAAAAAATGGGATGTGGAAATGCTAATAAAATCTGGAGATATAGTGTCTGGTGGAGAAATATTTGCCACTACCCAAGAAACCAGTTTCATAAAACACAAAGTTTTAGTACCACCTAACGTAAACGGAAAAGTAGTAGAGGCTGTTTCTTCTGGTAGCTATGACCTTGAAGAACAATTGGCAACAGTAAAAGATGAAAATGGAAAACTTCATGTATTAAAGCTATATCACACTTGGCCGGTTAGAGTACCTCGACCTGTTAAGGTCAGAATGCCTATATCCAAGCCATTAATTACTGGGCAGAGAGTCTTAGACGTATTCTTCCCTATTGCAAAAGGAGGCACTTCTGCCCTTCCAGGTGGTTTTGGAACCGGAAAGACAATGACTCAGCACCAGTTAGCCAAGTGGTCTGACGCTGATATAATAGTATATATAGGCTGTGGAGAACGTGGTAACGAAATGACCGAGGTTCTAGAGCAATTCCCACAATTAAATGACCCTAGAACTAATAAACCATTAATGGAAAGAACCATATTGATAGCTAACACCTCCAATATGCCTGTGGCCGCTCGTGAAGCGTCGATATACACAGGAATAACCATAGCAGAATACTACAGAGATATGGGTTATCATGTAGCTATAATGGCAGACTCCACTTCCAGATGGGCAGAGGCGCTTAGAGAAATTTCCGGAAGACTTGAAGAAATGCCTGCCGAAGAAGGTTATCCTGCCTATCTTCCATCAAGAATTGCCCAATTCTATGAAAGAGCAGGCTATGTGGAGAGCCTTTCGCACAATGAGGGCTCAATCACTGTAATAGGTGCGGTTTCCCCTCCAGGAGGAGATTTTTCAGAACCTGTTACAGAAAATACAAAACGATTTGTATCTGCATTTATAGGTTTGGACAAAAATCTTGCCTATATTAGACACTATCCAGCAGTAAACTACCTTACTAGCTACAGTGGTTATACTACTCTATTAAAAGAATACTATGACGAAAATATATCCCCGGAACTTATGGAGCTTAGGGCCTCTATGATGGAGTTGCTAGCAGAGGATGATAAACTAAATCAAATAGTTCAATTAGTTGGCGAAGATGTGCTCCCCAACGACCAAAGATTGTTATTGGAAGTAGCAAAGGTCCTAAAAAAAGGTTTCTTACAACAAAATGCTATGCATGAAACGGACTCATATGTTCCCCTTAAAAAGCAGTACAATATGTTAAAAGTTATAAATATTCTTTACAACAACGCAAACAATGCAGTAAGACAACAAATTGCTCTTACAAAGATTAGGAACGATGAGCTTTTTGAAGAAGTTATAAAGATGAAGTATAATATTCCAAATGAAAATTATGAGGAAATATTCTTAGCTTTAAATAAAAAAATCAAAGATTATTATGCCAATTTGATTTTAGAAAATCAGAAAGAGCAAGGTGAGTAACTATGCAAAAACAATATCTTAAACTTGAAAAAATAGAAGGTCCATTAATTGTGCTAAAAGGCGTAGAAGGTGTAAGCTATGATGAGATGATGGATCTTCAAATCGAAGGTGGAGAAAAAAGGCGAGCAAAAGTAGTGCGTATACAAGGAGATAAGGTTATTGCTCAAGTCTTTGAAGGTACAACAGGCATATCTACTCAAAACTCAGCAGTAACCTTTACAGGTAAACCATTGGAAATTTCATTATCAAAAGAAATTCTAGGAAGAACCTTTAATGGACTAGGTGAACCTATAGATAAATCTGACCCTATAATCTCAGATAAAAAATATAATGTAAACGGAAGACCTATGAATCCAGTTTCTAGGCAATACCCAAGAGATTACCTAGAAACTGGAATATCGGCTATAGATACTTTGACTACTCTTATAAGAGGTCAAAAACTACCAATATTTTCATCCAATGGAGTAACTCATAACCAATTAGCAGCTCAGATAGTAAGACAGGCAAAATTAAAAAATTCCACTGAAAAATTTGCTATAGTATTTGCAGGAATGGGAATAAAGCATGACGACTATGATTTTTTTAGAACTGCTTTTGAGGAATCAGGGGCTTCATCTAGGGTAGTTTCCTATATAAACTTGGCAGATGCCCCTATAGTTGAAAGAATATCTGCTCCAAGAACGGCACTAACTGCCGCTGAATATCTAGCATTCCAAGAAGATATGCATATTCTAGTAGTAATGACGGACATTACCAGCTATGCAGAAGCCCTAAGAGAAATATCTTCAGCAAGAGAGGAAGTTCCAAGTAGAAAAGGCTATCCAGGATACCTTTACTCCGATCTATCCACTTTGTATGAAAGAGCAGGAATGGTAAAAGGTAAAAAAGGCTCAATAACTCTGATTCCTATACTTACCATGCCAAATGATGATATAACCCACCCAATTCCTGACTTAACAGGCTTTATAACCGAAGGACAGGTGGTTTTATCAAGAGACTTATTCCAAAGAAACATATACCCTGCCATAAACATACTACCATCTCTATCAAGGCTGATGAAAGATGGTATAGGAGATGGCTTTACAAGAGATGACCATGATCAAGTACAATCACAGCTTTTTGCTCTTTACTCAAGAGTTATGGATGTACGTTCCCTATCTCAAATAATTGGTGAGGATGATCTTACCCCTATAGATAAAATATATATGGAGTTCGGTAGAGCCTTTGAGCAAAAATTCTTAAGCCAAAGATTCGACGAGGCTAGAACCATAGAAACGTCGTTGGATATAGCTTGGGAACTTTTTAAGATGTTTCCAAAAATAGAACTTGATAGACTGGAGACAAAATATATAGACAAGTATGGAAGGTGGTAAAAATGATACAAAATATAGCGCCAACCAAATCCAACCTGTTGCGTACCAAAGATAATCTACGATTATCTAAAACAGGATATAATCTTATAGATAAGAAACGAACCGTACTTATCAAAGAAATGATGCAACAAATAGAGAAAGCAAAAGAAATACAAGAAGATGTTAAACAGTTATTTGAAAAAGCATACGCCATACTTCAAGAAGCTAATATAACCATAGGAGTAAGGCAGGTTCAAGAAATATCCATGTCTATTGATAAATCGGAACACTATGATATATCCTACAAATCTGTTATGGGTTTAGACGTACCTAGCGTAAAATATGAAAAAGAAAATCTAAGACCCCATTATAGTATGCATATGACCAGTTCCTCTATAGATGAAGCCATCAAGATATTTCACAAAATAAAAAGACTCACCTACCGTTTAGCAGAAACTGAAAATACAGTTTATAAACTATCGGTAGAAATCAAGAAAAATCAAAAACGGGCTAATGCCCTAGATAAAATTCAAATACCTCGACTGGAAGGAACTGTAAAATATATATCAGAATCCTTAGAAGAAAAAGAAAGAGAAGACTTTTATCGTTTAAAGAAAATCAAAAAGAAAAAAAGCATTGTATAAACACTCTCATCCTAATAAGAATACGGTATAAAAATCAACCCTTTATTAATAATTGGGAACAAATTTGTAAAAGAATTTGCTCCCAATTATTTTTATATTGTATTTCCTATTATCTTATGATAACATGAAAGTAGTTATCAATTAAATAAATAGGATAGAGGATTTTTTTGGGAAACAGGTGAAAATCCTGTACGGTACCGCCGCTGTATGAGGGAGAGATGATTTAATATGCCACTTTGAAAGAGGGAAGGCAAATTATCTTGATGAACTTAAGTCAGAAGACCGGCCTTTATCTTGCATCGTAACTCTACGGATTATAGGGGGTGTGTTTTGTAGATAAAAGAGAATTTTTCTGTTTTAAAACACTTTAGCCGCTTAATAATAAGCGGTTTTTATTTTACTATTTTTAAAAACAAAGGGGGCTTTTACATTGGAAAATTTTTTCAAAAAATCAAAATTTATAACAAAAATAGGTAGTATGCTACTTATCTTCACCTTACTTATTACCGGTTGTAGCACAAATAAAGCTTCAACCTCCTCTCAAAATAATCAAACCTCTGATTCTATAACCCGGCTAGAAAACAAAGAAGAGCTAATTATAGCTGCCAAACAATATGACGGAAGTTTTGATCCTTGTATGGGATGGGGAGCCTATAGCAATCCCCTAATTCAAAGTAAACTTATGCAAGTCGGAGCGGAAAACAAACTTGTCAACGATCTTGCTACAGATTACAATGTAAGTGAAGATGGTCTTGTTTGGACCTTTCATATCCGAAAAGACGTAACCTTCCATGATGGAACTCTACTTACTGCTAAAGATGTAGCTTTCACTTTCAATAATACCAAATCCTTAGGTAGCAAAATTGATCTATCAAATATGGTTGAGGCCATTGCTAAAGACGACACTACTGTAGAATTTAAGATGTCTAAACCGTGTTCCCCATTCTTATATATTACTGCTCTTTTAGGCATTGTTCCAGAACACGCTTATGGAAGTAGCGATGCTTACAGCAAAAACCCTATAGGTAGTGGCCCTTTAAAATTTGTTCAATATGATGAAGGACAACAACTTATTTTGGAAAGAAATGACAACTACTACTCTGACCCGGTAAAATTCAAAAAGGTAACCTTTCTACAGATGACCACAGATGCCGCCTATGCTGCTATCCAATCAGGAACAATAGATATCGCTGTAACTAATGAGGCACTTACCCAAAAACCAGTAAAGGGTTATTGTATACAAGGAGTTGAAACCTATGATTATCGTGTTATTTCTATGCCAATAAACAAAGCTGGCGGTACTACTAAAACAGGAGAACCCTCTGGAAATGATGTTACCTCTGATCCCGCTATAAGAAAAGCACTTTCCATGGGAATCAATAGAAGTAATATAATAAATAATGTTCTATACGGATATGGTGAACCTACCTTTGATATGTTCAGTAAATTCCCTTGGGGTATAAAGGATGAGGTAAAAGAACTTAAAGATGGAGATATTGAAGCTGCTAAAAAAATCCTAGATGAAGCGGGCTGGATAGAAAAAGACGGCGTTCGTGAAAAAGATGGTATCAGAGCAGAATTTACTCTAATGTATGGTATCGTAGATTTAGGAAGACAAGCCATAGCAATGTCTTTGTCTGAAGAAGCTAAAAAACTTGGTATCATAATCAATCCAGTAGGTCTTGATTGGTCAGAAATTGAACAAAAAGCTAAGCAAGATCCCATGGTTCTTGGTGGCGGACAATTTAACCCTATGAGTATCACCAAACTTTATGAAAGTAAATACGCTAATGAAAAAGGCTGGTCCAATGTATCATCATATAGCAATAATATAACTGATAAACACATTAAAGCAGCTATAGAATCTATTTCAGAGGAAGAAGCCAACAAAAACTGGAAACAAGCTCAATGGGATGGAACTACTGGCGGAAGTATACTAGGTGATATGGCATATATTCCAATATGCTATGTGAACCATATCTATTTTGTACGAGAAGGATTAGATATAGGCACTCAAATAATTCATCCTCATGATCATGGTCTAGCATTAACCTCTAACATTAACCAGTGGGATTACAACAAAAAGTAATATATGTGTTTATTGACCATTAATTAGCAAGAAATCATCAATTAAAATCCTCTCAATTATTATAATCTTGCTTATTATCTAGTTATAAAATGAGATTTTAAAGTAAATTAATCGGAGGAAATCATGAATAATACCTTATCTTACATTGTACGAACGATTTTCAAAGCATTAACTCTCATCGTAGCAATTTCTATTATTACCTTTTCTATGGCAGAGTTATCGCCCATGGATCCAGTAAAAGCCTATGTAGGAGCGGAAACCATGGTAAGTAAAGAGCAGCAAAACTTAATAGCAGAACGGTGGGGACTAAACGATCCCCCTTCTACTCGTTTTTTGAAATGGGGAAAGGCAGTTTTACATGGAGACTTTGGGCAGTCCTTAGTCTTTCATCGACCAGTGATGGATATTATTAAAGTCAGCGTTAAAAACTCATTTATGCTGATGGCAGTTTCCTGGATTTTATCAGGTTTATTAGGATTTTTATTAGGAATCCTAGCTGCTGCTCGAAGAGATAGATGGCTAGATAAAGGAGTACGTACATTTTGTTATCTCCTTTCATCTACCCCCACCTTTTGGGTAGGTATTTTACTACTTTTAATATTTGGAGTTTATCTAAAAATATTTCCTATCGGTCTGTCTACTCCAATTGGTAAAATCGCCGAAGAAGTTAGTTTTCAAGAACGTGTATACCACATGATTTTGCCTACTCTAACCTTAAGCATAATCGGTATATCCAGTATGGCTCTATACACTAGAGAAAAAATGATAGAAGTATTTAATAGTGACTATGCACTATTTGCTTTAGCCCGTGGGGAAAGCACCTATTCCATAATTATGAATCATGGACTAAGAAACATATTATTACCAGCAGTAACCATTCAATTTGCCTCTTTAAGTGAATTGTTTGGTGGTTCAGTATTAGCAGAAAATGTATTTTCATACGCTGGACTAGGGCAAGTTACTGTAGCTGCAGGAACCAAAGGAGATATCCCCTTACTATTAGGTATCACTATAATTACATCTATTATTGTTTTCACAGGAAATATGATTGCAAACCTACTTTATCCTGTTATAGATCCAAGAATCAAGGAGGTGCATCATGGAAATCACTAAAAAAAATTTTTCCTTCCCAAAACTAAATTTACGTACACGAACCTTACTGAAAATAGGATTTTGTGCCCTTATCTTACTATCCATAATGATATGTGGTTTTCTAATGAATGAAAGTGCCTATGGCGTCAACTTTGATAGCCGTAATCTTCCCCCATCTCTTATTCACCTATTCGGGACTGATTGGATGGGTAGAGATATGGTTTCTCGGGCTATCAAGGGTATGAGCACTAGTATTAAAATAGGCTTGTTCGCCTCATTAATAAGTTCTGTCATAGCAGTAATATTAGGAACTCTTGCCGCCCTTAAAGGAAAAAAGACGGATGCCTTTATTTTATGGTTAGTAGATTTATTCCAAGGCAAACCACATTTAGTTTTTCTGATGTTTGTTTCCATCATAATGGGTAAGGGTGTAAAGGGGGTTCTTATTGGTGTTGCAATTACCCACTGGACCGGACTTACTAGAATTATTAGAGCAGAAATTCTATCCCTAAAAACCAATCAATATATTCTTACGGCAGAAAAATTAGGTACTTCTAAACTAAACATTGCAACAAAACATATTCTGCCACACATTCTGCCACATTTCTTTGTTGGACTAATCCTTTTATTCCCTCACGCAATCCTTCATGAAGCTTCTTTAACTTTCCTAGGTTTTGGGATTCCAGCGGAACAACCAGCCATCGGAGTTATATTGTCAGAATCTATGCGTTATATTACCTTAGGAATGTGGTGGTTAGCTATATTTCCAGGAGCCTTTCTTCTTTTTGTGGTATTGCTTTTTGATGGGATCGGTAATGGGTTAAAAAAACTCATAGATCCTAAAACAGGACAGGAGTAAACGGATGAATAAAAAAAACTCTTTAAAAACAAAAAAAGAACACCTTCTTAAGGTAGAAAATTTCAGTGTCGACTTTCGTATGTATGACAATGGACTTAATCAAACTATTCAACAAGCCGTTCATGATATAAGTATAGATGTTTATTCAGGAGAAATTGTAGCTGTAGTCGGCTCCTCTGGTAGTGGTAAAAGCCTTTTAGCCCATGGAGTACTTGGTATTTTACCTCAAAATGCCATCATTGGTGGAAATATTATCTTCAAGGGCGAAACCCTAACAGATAAAACCATACCTAAAAAAAGAGGACTAGAAATCGCTCTAGTGCCTCAATCAATCTCGTATTTAGATCCTCTTATGAAGACTGGACGACAAATTTTTGGTAAAGAAAAATCTAAGGCTCATCGCAAAATTTTTGAACAATTTGGATTCTCCCCAGAAGATGGAGAAAAATATCCTTTTCAGTTATCTGGAGGAATGGCAAGAAGAGTCCTTGTAATGACTTCAGCAATTTCCAAAGCAGAACTCATCATCGCCGATGAACCTACCCCTGGTCTAAACCCTAAATTGGCCCATGAGATTTTAGCTAGTTTTCGAGAAATGGCAGATCAGGGCAAAGGCGTACTGCTAATCACCCATGATATTGATTTAGTATGTGAAGTTGCAGATAGGATAGCCATCTTTTACGGTGGTACCATTTTAGAAACTACTAGCGTAGAAAATTTCGCACAAGGACCTGAGCATCTTAAACATCCATATAGTAAAGCTCTTTGGAACGCTCTCCCACAAAATAATTTTGAAGCAGTAGATATACAACAGATTAGTAATATCTGTAAAGAGCAAGGCTTTACATTCCCAGATTGTACTAGCGAGATAAAATAATAGAGGAGGACACTATGCTACAGGCAAAAAATATTGAATTTAGCTATGATGGAAGAAAAAAACTTTTGCAAAATATAAATTTATCCTTTGAAAAAAATGAAATAGTAGGCTTAATTGGTCCCTCTGGTTGTGGAAAAAGTACCTTTTCTAAGATTTTAGCTGGATATCTTACCCCAACTCGTGGAGAAGTTACCTTTGAGGGAAGTCCCTTGCCCAAAATAGGTCACTGCCCCGTACAACTAATTTATCAGCATCCTGAAAAAGCTGTTAATCCCAAGTGGAAGATGAAAGACATTATATCTGAAGGTTGGTCTGTAGACCAAGAAACCTTAAACAGTTTGGGTATCAAAAAAGAATGGTTAACCCGTTGGCCCCATGAACTCAGTGGCGGAGAACTTCAGCGATTTTGTATTGCAAGAGCCTTAGGCCCTAATACCAGATATATCATTGCAGATGAGATGACTACTATGCTAGATGCCATCACCCAAGCTTCTATCTGGAATGTAATCGTAGAACAAGTGAAAAAAAGAGGTATTGGCCTCTTAGCAGTAACCCATAATCACGCCTTAGCCGAAAGAATCTGTGATAGGATTATAGATTTCGAAAAAGAACAACTATGAAAAAATCTATAAATTAACAAAAAGCTTTCTATGAAAAATATCATAGAAAGCTTTTTATAAATAGGAAAAAATATTTTTATGTTAAATGAAATTCTTATCGGTAATATATTTTTAATATTCTATGATATTGCTTTAACCCCGCCTTTATGCTAGACTTAAAAAAAGTCATTTAATCAATCCTAAACTCCGATTTTTAAAAACTATTCTTTAAAATTATATTCGTAGCGAGGTGTTATATGAAAAATTTAGCAAAAATATTTTTAGCAATAAATTTATTTATTATAATTACATCTACATCTATATATTCAGATTTTACTTCTTCAAATTATACATCCTCAACCTCTACTAAACCTGTGTCATCTAACGTCCAAGAACGTTGTAGACACGCTAATGGGGCTTCAAATATTTCCACCTCAAGCACAGAAAAATCAAATACGTCCGAATCTAGCTTAAAAGATGATGAGTATATAGCTTATATAACGAAAGAAGCCTTTACTCAACCAATCAAAACCTATTTCGAAACTATAAATCCCCTAGTTATGGTAGAAATGAAAGTTATACAAAAAAAAGATACAGGGAAGATAGTAAAGGTTGAAAGTCTTGGTGTCCCATTTTTATACCTACAAAATGATAACTACCAATGGAATGGCGGAAATTTTAATATTAATAAAGTCAATGACAATACCTATAGACTTTCAACTACAGGTACTATCTCAAAAGCTAACCCCACCTCGTTTAACCAAATATTTACTATAGGATTTGATATTCTTCAATTTAATGACATTCCACTAAGATCTAATACTAATAATAAAACAAATGTAATCACTCTAGTTGCATATCTCAAAACATAACATCCCCCACATGAGTAATAAAATTTATATACCCTCAAAAAGCTTTATAAAAATAATCATGTGTGACATAAGTTATTAGTACATTTAAATTTCATTTTCTAAAATTACACTACCTTTTACAATAAAAACCTACTTCAAAACTAGATTTTTACATCTGAATTTGAAAGTAGGTTTTTACTTATCTTTTTTTAATTATATATTTTAATTTATACTAAATACTATCTCCCCATTTTTAATAACTTTTTCCACATGATTTATTCCAAAATGATAAAACATATAATCTATATTAGGGCTATCCCAAATAACTAAATCTGCCTTTTTCCCTATCTCTATAGAACCTATAGAATCTTGTCTATTTAAACAAAATGCCCCATTTACCGTAACTGCATTCAGTACCTCAACAGGAGTCATCTTCATAGCAAAACAACCTAATTGCATTACCATTTGAATATTTTCGGTAGGACAACTTCCAGGATTATAATCTGTTGATAAGGCTATAGCACAACCTTTATCCATCATTTTTCGAGCTTGAGCATAGGTGGTTTTCATAAGAGAAAAGGTCGTCGCTGGCAATAAATTAGCTATTACATTTTCCTTTGCCATAGCCTCCATCCCCTCTTCTGAAGCAGCCATTAGATGTTCTGCTGATATTGCCTTAACTTCTGCCGAAAGTTCTGCTCCCCCTAAAGATACTATTTCATCTGCATGAATTTTCACCTTTAAACCTAGAGCCTTTGCTGAATTTAAAATATCTCTAGTCTCCTCCACTGAAAAAACTTCGTGTTCACAAAAAACATCACAAAATTCTGCTAAACTTTCATTTTTGAACTTAGGCATCATCTGATTTATAAGTATATTAATATAATCCTGCGTTCTTCCTTTATACTCATTTGGGACTGCGTGAGCTCCCATAAATGTAGACACCACATCTATAGGATGGTCTTCATTAAGTTTTTTAGCCACTCTAAGTTGCTTTTCCTCTGTTTCCAAATTAAGTCCATAACCTGATTTCGCTTCTACTGTTGTTGTCCCATAACTTAACATTATGTTTAAGGACTTTATAGCCTTTTGATAAAGCTCTTCAAAACTTGCTTTATTAGTGGCCTTAACTGTGCTATGAATACCTCCACCCTCTCGTAAAATATCCAGATAAGATACTCCATTAAGCTTTTTGGAAAACTCATTCTCCCTTGAACCACCATGCACTAGATGAGTATGGCTATCTACTAATCCTGGAGTTACAGTTTTTCCTTTACAATCTATAAGCTTGGTAGCTTCATCCTTATAATCTTCTCCATTTCCAAAACCATACGCTAAAATCTCATCTTTAATAATAGCTACATAACTATCTTCCATTATTGTTGCCTTGTTCATATCCACACCCTTTAAAGGTCCGTTTTTTGTGGTGGAACAAAACAAATTACCTATGTTGTACAGTATTTTATCAGCCTTCATATATAGCTCCTTTCTAGTCCACAGCCTTATGAACCTTTGACAATAATACCTCTTTCATATCTGTAGCTTCCTTATATAAGCTTTCTATCTCTGTTCTGAAACTTAATGCTCTTTCTTGATCTATCACTGAACATAGATTTACCTTAATATTAAGGATAGCACCCTCTAAGCCTGTATGAAGCATTAATATTCCTACACCTATATCCGTTATAGCATTTTGATTGCCAATATCTATCATAGACTTTGCAATTTCAATCCCCTTCTTCGCCAAAACAGCAACCTTATATGGCACGTCTACACAAATCCAAGTTGCGTCATCTATAGCCTGTTTTCTCAAAGTTTTTTCCTCATCCGTATCCTTTGGAAGTTTAAAAGCTGCCATTACTTTTTCAAACGCAGCCGTATCTTTATCCACCAATATCTCTAGTTGGTCTTTTATCCTTGAAATCTCCATATATGATTTTTCAAAACCGATCTTCTCCTCCTCTGTTCTTCCCTCGTAAGCCTTTTTACCGAAAGACAGATGTGCCATCATCTCCACAAGAGCTGCCCCTACAGAAGCACTATAGGCAGCACAAGAACCTCCACCTGGTGCAGGACTTGGTGAAGCAATTTCAGACACAAAGCCATCTAAGGTTAAATCTGTTAAATTCATTTGTTTTCCCTCCTAATTTTAATTATGTGCAAATTTATAATTTCTTCATATAGCTTTGCTATATTATATCTGTAATAAGTTTACCACTAATAAAAACTAATTAAAAGTATTTAATCTCATATCAAAAATTTTATACTTTATATTTTTTTATGCAACCTCAGCTATCTTACTTGACCTAATTAGTATATTTTTGGTATAATATTTTATAATATTTAAAGTTTAAATTCTTTTATAACTAAATAATTAAATGAGAAAGTGAGTGCAAAATGAAAAAATTAAAATTAATGCTTGTAGTATTTACTGCTACAACTGCCCTTATAACCCCCGTATCTTACGGAGAATGGGATGATAACAATATGTTCAGCGAAGAAATTGTCTACAACAAGGCTTGTGAAGATAACGTCAACTATTTTCCATCAAATATGATATCTTCAAACTTAGTTCCTAAGATACATTCATCTGTTTTTTATTCCAACCATGTATATGAAAATGCTCGCAAGCTTTATACTTATAATGAACAATCTGATGATGATATGGAAGTAAAAGAATTAAATTCTGATGATATTTTAAATATAGATAAAATTGATGATAAAAACCCTGAACGGGAAGGTTATGAATTTCTTGGATATAAGTTTGAGAAAGAAGAAAAACCTCTTGTTACAGTGCGATTTGTTGCCTATAGCAAAGATGATACTGACTATACCTCCCCTGGTAAACCGGTTTACTCACGTCATTTCAATGGTGATTTTTCATATAAATTAGACAAAATGCCTCTAATCCACTACATCAATAACGTTTCCGTAGGTGAAACCGTTAATATATCTATTGTAAACTTTTCCGAATCTCCCATTCATCCTGAATATAATTCCCTTTTTTGGGGAGGAGAATTTTTTTCTTTAGGCGAATCTAATGATTTAAAGTTTTATCGTCTTATAGATGATCAAGGAAACTTTATTGATGCTCAATCACAGTTCGAATTAGATCCAACTTTAGAGGCAAACTATATGATTGATAATTCTAACTCCAATAAGACTATTAAAATTGATAGTGATAATTCTAAAAATGTTGTTATTTATAGACTAAAAGAAACTGATGCGCCAATTGAAAGCTAAAAGCTGAATATAAGGATCTTCCTCATTATAAAGTTGGCCTACTTCTGCAGATTTATGAAATCTTAATTCCATGATGAGCTTTTAATTAATATATACTTGCTTGAATTAATAAATTCAAAATGATATAATCAAAGCTAGATACAAATAAAATACACATTAACTATGAAAGGATATATTTATGAAACCAAAACTTAGGGCTTTAAATCTTATTTTAGGGATAATCCTATCTATCAATCTTATTTCCATCCCTACTTTTGCTGAGGAACGTCTTTACCAACCGGGAGAACCTATTCCAGAAGAAGGACCTCATATTGTACTTTCCAAACTTACTGCTGTTTGGGGAGTAAAAGTTATTTTTAGAGAAAATGAAGCTGATGAAGCTATTTTAAAAGAATATAAAATTGCTATCGGATATGATACAAATACAAATACCACTATAGCAGGAGCTTCTCCAGTCCCAACCCCAAAAGAAAAAGTTGGCTATGAATTTGTTGCTTGGGAAAGAATAGATAATAGTCCTAGTCCTGCTATAATAGCTAATAATGAAGTTACAGGAATAGTTGGTCCTGGTCCAATAATATTTAAACCTACCTATAAACTTAAACCAGTAACTCCAACCGATCCAACAAACCCGACTAATCCAACAAACCCGACTAATCCAACAAACCCGACTAATCCAACGAACCCGACTAATCCAACAAACCCGACTAATCCAACAAACCCGACTAATCCAACAGATCCGACTAATCCAACGAACCCGACTAATCCAACAAACCCGACTAATCCAACAAACCCGACTAATCCAACGAACCCGACTAATCCAACAAACCCGACTAATCCAACGAACCCGACTAATCCAACAAACCCGACTAATCCAACAAATTCAACAAATTCAACAGTTATAGCTAATCCAAATAACTCAAATAATACATTGGATCGCCCAAATGAAGCTACTGGTGATTCTATAAAAAAGGTCGATGCTACTAATAGTAGTGAGGTTAAGACTACTATTTCATCTAACATAAAATCATTAACCAAGAGAGTTCTGGACAATACACCAAAGACCGGTAACTCATTTGATTTAAAATATGTATTTGCATTAGCACTCATATCTATAATAGCTATATTTGCTCTTAAGTCTTTAAGAAAAAAATCATATTATAAAAATTAATATATTTCGATTCGTTATAAAATAAAATTGAACTTTCGCTCTAATCATGACCACCCGTAAAACGGGTGGTTTACTTTTGCCTTTTCCTCATTCATAAAGTTTCGTCAAATAGCCACACGCTTCCTTAGTATTCTTCTGCAAATGAGCTAAAAAAATTACCATCCCATCCATTAGTTTTAATATAACGAATCTATCATAAAAAACAAATTTCTTCTATAGCTGTAAAAAGTACCGACTTCACTATCGTCACTTACACATAAAAGTCCATTTTGATATTGTATTGAATTGTCATAAATCCATTTTCAGATAATAAGGGATTAGATTCTATAACTCTTAGATGTAGTAGAACATACAATATAATCATTAAGATTAACATCAAGAATATCTCCAGGTATCTTCATATGTTTTAAGCTTTTAAAGTTCGTACCTGCTACTTGCTTAACTTTTCTAGCACAAGTTTTATCTCTTCCAGCTTTTCATCTATATCCCCTGTATCTATGGCGGTCTTTACACAGCCTTCAATATGACTTTTTAGCACTTGGGTATTGGCTTTTTTTAATATGGCTATTGTAGCCATAATTTGGGTTGATATATCTATACAATACCTATCATCTTCCACCATCTTCAATATCCCCTCTACCTGCCCCTTAGCAGTTTTTAGCAGGGTTTCTATAGGTTTTTTTTCAGCTCTCACTACCTTACCTCCAAGACTTTGTAGCCTGCATCTTCAATAGCCTTTACAAGCACCTGATTTCCTATACCTTCTGCTACTTCAATTCGAGCCTCTCCACTTTCTAAATCCACAGTGGCATTTACACCTTCTAAGGCATTAAGTGCTCCGTCAACCCTTCCTGTACAGTGCCCACACATCATACCTTCAATCTTAATAATTACCTTCTTCATCTTCTTTTCTCCTTTCAACTTTTCCACAAATTCTTGATTGTTATCTTCAAAATCCACCTGAACATTTTGAACAGAATATCTTCTTGGCTTATATAACTTAAGTCTTAATGCGTTAGAAACCACACTTACAGAACTTAAACTCATTGTGCCTGCCGCAAACATCGGACTTAGTTTCCAATCCAATTGATAATAGAATATCCCTGTTGCTAAAGGAATTCCTATAGCATTATATATAAATGCCCAAAAAAGATTCTGCTTAATATTTCTAATGGTTGCCCTACTTAGCTCCACCAAGGTAACCACATCATTTAAGTCACTTCTCACCAACACCACATCTGCTGACTCCACTGTAATATCAGTCCCTGAACCTATGGCCACTCCAATATCAGCCCTAGCCAAGGCAGGTGCATCATTTATCCCGTCACCTACCATAGCCACCTTTTTACCTTCACCCATGAGTTTTCTAACTTCTTTTTCCTTACCTTCAGGTAGAACCCCAGATACTATATTAGTTATACCAACCTCTGAACCTATGGCATTAGCTGTAATCTCATTATCCCCTGTAAGCATTATAACCTTTATTCCCATATTCATCAAAGCTTCTACCGCTTCCTTGCTTGTAGATTTAATAGGATCAGCTACTGCAATTATACCCAAAACTTCAACTTCGTTAGTAAATATCATAGGAGTCTTACCTTGAGTTGCTAGTGTCGCCACAATTTCTTCCAGCTTCTCACTTCCCAGATTAAGCTCTTTAATAAGCCTTGGATTACCCCCATAATATCTTTTATTATTAACAAGAGCAGTTACTCCTCTACCTTCTAAGATTTTAAAATCCTCACAATTTATTGGCTTCAAGGCCTTTTCTCTACCATACTCCATTATAGCACGTCCAAGAGGATGTTCAGAGTTTTGCTCCAAACTTAGAGCCATCTCTATCAAGTCATTTTCCTCAAAACTTCCTATATTTATTATATTTGTTACCTTCGGATTGCCCTCGGTTACGGTTCCAGTCTTATCCAAGACTACAGTATCTATATGGTGTGCTGTTTCCAAGGCATCTGCTGACTTAATCAATATCCCATTTTGAGCTCCCTTACCTGTCCCTACCATAATAGCAGTAGGAGTAGCTAAACCCAAAGCACAAGGACAGGAAATAACCAATACTGCAATTCCTATAGAAAGAGCAAATTCAAAACTTTGTCCCATTAACAACCAAGCCCCAGTAGCCAAAATAGCCACTACTATCACCACAGGAACAAAAACTCCACTTATCCTATCTGCTAGCTTAGCTATAGGAGCCTTAGATGATGAAGCCTCTTCCACCAATCTTATAATTTGAGAAAGGGCTGTATCTTCACCCACCCTAGTAGCTTCAAACTCAATATATCCTGACTTATTTGTAGTGGCCCCCGTAACCTTATCTCCTACAAACTTATCTACAGGAACACTTTCCCCCGTGATGGCACTTTCATCAATAGCTGTAAACCCTTTTACTATAAAGCCGTCAACAGCTATAGCTTCTCCTGGTTTAACTGCTACAATGTCCCCTTTTTTCAGTTCATCATAACCTAAAATTACATACTCTCCATCTCTTAGCACTGTAGCTTCATCCGGTCTAAGTTGGATTAACTTCTCTATAGCTTCAGAGGTCTTACCCTTCGCCCTCGCCTCTAAAAACTTACCAAGAGTTATAAGCGCAAGTATTGTTCCTGCCGACTCAAAATAAAGATCCATAGAAAACTTCATAACCATTTCCATATCCATATGTCCCAGTCCATAGCCTATCTTATATATGGCAAAGATTCCGTATAAGATAGCCGCCGTTGAACCTATGGCTATAAGTGAATCCATGTTAGGACTTTTTGCAAAGAGACTTTTAAAACCCTTAATAAAAAAACTCCTATTTACATAGGCTATTGGTAAAACCAGTAAGAATTGAGTAAATCCAAAAGTTATGGCATTTTCTACACCATGAAAAATCTCTGGTAAAGGCCATTTAAGCATATGTCCCATAGATATATAAAATAAAGGTAAAAGAAAACTAAAAGATATCCATAGTCTGAACTTAATCTGCTTGCTCTCTTCTTTTAGAGCCTTCGCCTTGTAGCTTTCTTCCCCCTTCTTCTCCCTAGGTAAACTAGCACCATACCCTGATTTTTCAACTGCTACAACTATATCCTCTAGCTTTAATCTATCCTCATCATAGTCCACCTTCATAGAATTGGTCAGCAAACTTACACTCACAGAATTTATACCATTTAGCTTATTAACAGCCTTCTCCACATGAGATGCACAGGCGGAACAGGTCATCCCGGTAACCTCAACAGTTTTTCTCATCTATCCCTCTCCTTCTAGCTACCCCCACAGGGTGGGGTAACATATGTTCATTTTATTTCAAATAAAATATTTTGTCAATAGAAAAAAGGATAGTTATAACTATCCCTACAATTTCAATATATTATCTTTTTCTATCCTAAAAACTATTTAATCTTAACGGGAATCGTAAGCCTTAATCTTCTAATCAAAAAATAAACCCTCCACTTACAATTTTCACAGGGAGGGTTTTGCTCGTATAGACAACACTAATTCTCATTTTCTTTTGTTGTAATTGATTTTATTCTTCTTTCCAGTTCTGGTCTTTCTAGCCAAACCTCTTTACCACAGGTTATACAACGAATACGAAAGTCCATACCCGTTCTTTTAATCTCAAATATATTCCCTCCGCAGGGATGATTTTTCTTTAAGATCACCACATCCCCTACATTAAGCTTCATTGGCATCTTCATGGTTAGTCCTCCACCTTATTAAGATTTTCGTCAAAAATTCCATAAATAGCAATTTCATTATCAGCTATAAGTTCTTTTAACCTGGCAACTGGCGTATCATCAATAACTTGAATGCTCATACCACAACTACTACTTATAACCCTTGGAGTTGGTATAACATTAAGAGTGATTTTTTCCTTTGTAAATATCGCCTTAGACTTAATTGCATTATGTGTTGATTGAAAACTAATAGTATACATATGCCTCCTATAAAGTTATAGCTGGAATATCCCCAGATATACTATCTACTACGTCATACATATTGCCAACTTCTCCAACCTTGAGATCTTCTGATAAACCATAGAAATTAAGACAGGTTCCACAAGAATATATCTTTGTTCCTTTATCTGATAGTGCCTGCAAGTGTCTAACAGACTCTTCCGTATTAGTACTTAAATACACCCCACTATTTAATAGTACAATTCTGTTAGGTATAGGATCAGTCTGAGTTAACGTAAACAGAAAACCATTCATAAGAATCTTACCTAGTTCCTCTGCTCCTTCACCCAGCTTATCACTTTTAATCACATAAATTCTACCTTCATTAGTAGAATCTTCCTTAATCTCTGAAAATAGTATTCCGCCCTCTACCAAAATTTTAATTTCAAAGCCAAATGGCTTTTCCTCAAAGCTTGAACTTAAATTTTTGCTATTTGCAAGCCTTGTAACATTTTCCCTAGCCGTTAAATTATCAACTTGAACCATCAATGTGTCAAATCCACCTTCTTCTAAAGCTTTTATAGTTTTCAGTACAGGCTTAGGGCAGTCCAGTCCTCTACAATCTATTATCTTCTCCATATTCATCACCTCATAAAATTAATAATAAGATAATCATATCATAGTAATTAAATAAATTACAGTTGGAAATTTATTTTTATCTACAAATATATAGTTTTTCACTATAATAAGTATAGTTAAAATTTATAATTATATTACATGCTGTTTACATATACAAATTAAACACATAAATAAATGTTTTTAAATTTTTATAATGCTATAAAACGCTTAAAACTCTCTTCTTCTTTTGGATCTGGCATATTTACAATTCCCCCAAAAGGCATTTGCGCAACCATTGTATATTCTTTTGGAATTTTGAACAATTCTTTAACTTTTTCATCAATTATTGGATTGTAGTGCTGTAGGTTTGCTCCTATTCCCATTTCTGCAAGAGCAGACCATATACTAAATTGTAACATTGCATTTCCATGATTTGCCCATATTTTAAAATTAGCTGCATAAAGTGGAAATTTTTCTTCTAACCCTTCTACTACAGCACTATCATAAAAATACAATATTGTTCCTGCTCCATTTTTAAAAGAATTTATTTTCTCTATATCTACCTTACCTTCAAATATTGAATACACCTCTTCCCATAATTGTTCATGCTCTTTACCCATAACAAAATATACCCTTGCACTCTTCATATTAAAAGCATCTGGCACTAACCTAGTTATTTCATCTATAGTATTTTCTAGCTCTTCTCTAGTTATAGGAAGTTCCTTATTAATATTATAAACACTTCTTCTTTTTTTTAAACTATCAGTAAACATATACTTAATACCTACCTTTCATATTTAGTTCTATCTTTAATAAAAGTTCCTCTACTTAGCTCATCAAAAGCTAACTCTAATTCTTCTTTGGTATTCATTACTATAGGCCCACCCCAAGCTATAGGTTGCTCTAATGGTTTTGTAATTATTATTAGGACTTGAACATCATAATCTAATGCCTCTAACTTTAAATATTTTCCATCCCCTAAGCGTACAGCTGTCTTTTCTTCTATAATTTTCCCCTCAACTCTTATATCTCCTAAAAGAGTAAATATCATTACAAAATCGTCTGACTCTGTTTCGATACTAAATTCACTGTTTTTATTTAGGTGCAAATCATAATACTTTAAAGGATGATACTCGCTGATATGTCCTTTAGTTCCTTTATACTCACCTGCTAAAACCCGTAGCATCCCATTATCTAACCTTATCTCCTTTATCTCATCTAGATTTATACTTTTATATTCTGGTTCAACCATTTTATACTCCGATGGTAAATCCAGCCAAAGTTGTACTCCTAATAGTCTTGGTGACTCTGGAATCATCTCTTCATGCATAATTCCTGAACCAGCAGTCATCCATTGAACTTCTCCGCTGGAGATCTCCGCTTGATGGCCTAAGCTATCTCTGTGTCTCATTTTACCTTGTGATATATAACTTATAGTTTCAATACCTCTATGAGGATGGATGGGAAATCCTTTTTCGTATAATGCTTTTTCTGATGTATCAAAAGAGTCTAACATGAGTATTGGTGCAAAATCTTTAACTGTATTCCTTGAAAGCACTCTAACTAAGTGAACTCCCGCCCCATCTTTAGTTTTAAATCCCTTAGCCATAGTTTTAATTTCTCTATTCATTTTTTTCCTCCTTTAACTTTAATAATAATGATAAAAGTAGCTCTTTTTCCCTATCTGTAAGGAGGCTAACTCTGTTAACTATAATTTTTTCGTTTAGAGGATAAATCTTACTTATAAGCTTTTTACCATTACTTGTTAATTTTAAGTAAGTGCATCTTTTATCATTGTCTTTTTTATATCTTATAATGTAATCCATTTTTTCTAGATTACCCACAATAATAGGTATTGTACCTGTAGAACTTAGTATCTTTTCTTGCACTGCTCCTATAGTAAGATCGCCCTTATGATATAACGCCTCTAATACAGCAAACTGCCCTAACGAAAGACCATAGTCCAAAACGAGACTCGCTGTTTCTCTATCAATTAAATTTGCTACTCTGTGTAATCCAATCAATATCTTAGTTTCTATCATAACATCCCCCAATTTATCTCTAGTTAGATATATTATATTCTTAAATAATCTTTTGTCAACCCTTTTAGTAAATTTAATTTCATTATAAGTTACTACTTCTATCTTAAATAAACGTCTTACTTGGTTTTATATAATTTTCTCTAAGCTTAACCATTACTATAAAAATATCGTATATCACTTATTTTAACTCTGTTTCACGTGAAGCAACTTCCCCATATTAAAAAACGAGGAGTTTTACGCCCTCGTTTTTAGTGTTAAATAATTTCAATAATATTTTATAAACTTTAATCGTAATTTATAATCCAATTATTTTTATAATCTAAAATATCTGCTTTAATTCCATATTCTCAGCTAATAGAAATTCTATAAGAAATAAAAGTAGTCCTGCTGTATTTTAAAAATATATTTGATAAACACTTTTTCACCATAAAGCAAAGGTACTATTTCTTATATATTCGTCAATAGCTGCGACTCGATGATGCCTCTATTTTAGCATTTTCCACATTTTCCAACTAGTGAATATATCTATTTTAAATATATAATCTCTGATTTTTTCCCTCTATAATTTCAAAAATTAAAAAGTAATTTAAAGCTCTAAGGCAGCATCAGCCACTGCCTTAGCCACAGCTTTTGCCACTCTCTTATCGAAAGGAGAAGGGATGATATAGTCCTCACTTAGTTCTTCTTCTGATATAAGTTCTGATATTGCATAGGCTGCTGCCAATTTCATCTCCTCTGTGATTTTTCTTGCCCTTGAATCTAAAGCTCCCCTAAATATTCCTGGAAATGCCAAAACATTATTTATCTGATTAGGAAAATCTGATCTTCCTGTTCCTACAACTCTTGCACCTGCATTTTTAGCTAGTTCTGGCATTATCTCTGGTACAGGATTGGCCATAGCAAATATAATAGACTCTTTAGCCATTGACTCTACCATTTTTTCTGTTAAACAATTCGCTTGACTAACCCCTATAAAACAATCAGCATTTTTTAGAGCATCTTCAAGACTCCCCTTTAAACCCTCTCTATTGGTTATTTCTGCTAGATGTTTTTTATGGCCACTTTCGCATCCTATTCTTGTACTCTCTAATATACCCTGTCTATCTACTGCTATTATATTATTTACCCCTAGATTTATAAGCATCTTTATTATTGCCGTACCTGCTGCTCCAGGTCCATTAACCACAACCTTTATATCTTCCTTTTCTTTCTTAGTCAATTTCAATGAGTTTATTAAGGCTGCTGTAACTACGATTGCAGTTCCATGTTGGTCATCATGAAACACAGGAATATCCAACTCTTCCTTAAGCCTTTCTTCGATTTCAAAACATTTTGGTGCTTGAATATCTTCTAGATTTATTCCTCCAAAAGTTGGTGCAATAGCCTTAACTACAGCTATTATCTCTTCTGTATCTTGAGTACTTAAGCATATGGGAAACGCATCTACGTCTGCAAAACTTTTAAATAGTACTGCCTTTCCTTCCATTACCGGCATACCTGCTGCCCCTCCAATATTTCCAAGCCCCAAAACTGCCGAACCATCAGAAACAACAGCCACAAGGTTTCCCTTTGCCGTATACCTATAAACCTCCTCTGGATTTTCAGCAATTTTCTTACAAGGCTCTGCTACCCCTGGAGTATATGCTATACTTAAATCATCTTTATTCTCTAAGCGTACCTTACTTTCTACCTTTAATTTTCCCTTATACTTTTCATGCATTACTAAAGCTTCTTCTTGATAATTCATTTTCTTCCTCTTTTCTATACGTTTATTTTATTTCCATTAACATCAATAGCCACTACCACAGGAAAGTCCTCTACCTCTAACTTATGGACAGCCTCTGCCCCTAGATCCTCATAGGCTATTACCTTGCAACTTTTTATACAATTTGCATATAAAGCTCCCGCTCCTCCAATTGCACAAAGATATATTGCCTTGTAATCCTTTATCGCTTCTTCAATAACCTTATTTCTATTACCCTTACCTATCATAACCTTCATACCTTGTTCCAATAAAGGTATGGTAATATCATCCATTCTATAGCTTGTAGTTGGTCCTATTGAACCTACTACCTGCCCTGGTCTTGTAGGTGTTGGCCCACAGTAGTATATGCCTGCCCCCTTAAGTTCAAATGCCAAGTCTATATTTTTTTCAAGGTCTGATATTATTCTCATATGAGCTTGATCTCTTGCAGTATATAAAGTTCCACTTACTAATACCTCCATACCTGCCTTTAAGTTTTCTAAACTTTCGCTTGTACAAGGTAGCTTTAATCTTATTGTATTATTCATATTATCGCCTTTCATCATAAATTTTCTTTATAACTTTATGGTTTTTCTCCTTAAAGAATGACAGTTCACATTAACAGCCACAGGTAAACCTGCAATATGAGTTGGTGCTGTTTCCACAAAAACTTCTAAAGCCGTAGTCTTTCCTCCAAATCCCATTGGTCCTACATTTGTATCGTTTAGCTGCTCCAACAGTTCTTCCTCTAACTTAGCTAAATGCTCCTTATCATTTCTTTCTCCTATTTTTCTAAATAAAGCTATCTTTGATAAGTGAGTTGCTCTATCTAAAGTTCCTCCTATACCTACCCCAATAACCGTAGGTGGACAAGGATTCCCTCCTGCTGTGGTTATACACTCCTTTACAAAATCTCTTACCCCTTGAATTCCATCACTTGGTTTTAGCATCTTTGTCTTGCTCATGTTCTCACTACCAAATCCCTTTAGCATAACCTTAAGCACTACCTCATTCCCTTCTACCAACTCATAATGTATCATCGCAGGAGTATTGTCCCCTGTATTCTTTCTAAAAAAAGGATCCTCCACCACAGACTTTCTTAAAAATCCTCCATCATAAGCCTCTTTTACACCTTCATTAATCGCTTTTTCCACAGAGCCATTTTCAAAAATAACTTCCTGCCCATACTCTAAAGCTACAAATACAATCCCTGTATCTTGGCACAGTGGTAAATTCTTTTCTTTAGCTATAACTCCATTATTTATGAGCATTTCCAAGACCTTAAGTCCAAGACCATTCTCATTTGCCACTGACTGTTTTAAAGCCTTCTCCACATCTTCATTAATGTAAGTTGCCAACTCTAAGCAAGTTTCCCTTACACATTCCCTTATTTTGTTTACGTCAAGCCTTCTCATACTATTCTCCTATTTAATATAATCGTTTATTATAACATACCCTCTATTTAATCTACCATTAGGTAAGTGGTATTTTAAAATTAAATATTTCTATATGTATATTATCCAATTTAACTGAATATTTTACAACATATTTTTTAAATATTTATTTTTATTATCAAAATTTTTGTTCTATTCAAATTCTGCAATTTTTATGATAGAATCAAAGAAAATCAGATTTTATAAAACGGATGGTGAATTTATGAAAGCTAATACCAATAATATAGCCTATTTAGTCGAACAAGTTAAAGCTTATGATTCCACAGCCTTTTCTTTACTATATGAAGAATCTTATCAAAAGGCATATTTTTTTGCCCTAACTTTACTAAAAGATTATAACCTAGCAGAGCGAGCAATGGAAGAAACCTATATAAAAGTACTTAAAAATATAAACTTATTAAAAAATTCCAATCACTTTATACCTTGGGTCTTTAAGTTAATATATTCTACCTGTAACGAATTAAACTATACTAATCTTAATGCTGAAAACAGTAATACCTTAGGCTCTAACACCTTTAACGACTTATTCTTTAACATAAATAACGAAAGACAAAAAGTTATGGTTCAACAAATAACAGACTTAGATTCCGTTTCTCGTTCAACCTTAATTCTTAATTATTATCATGGTTTTACCTCTAAAGACATAGCTCTTATTATGGGTTGCTCAGAAAATGTAGTAAAAAAAAGATTAAAAGCTTCTATAAAAACCCTTAAAAATAATTTAGAAAACCAAAATCAGCTTCATATTTTTACAACCATACCTCTATCCATTGCCTTAGGCTCCTCTGCCGGAAAAGGACTAGCTAATGACAAAGCTGAAAAAATACTTAGAAATTCATTAGAAAAAAATAATTTTTCACCAGACGTTATATTTAATCCTAGTGGAGCTTACAGAGGAACTTCCCCTATACAGGGAAACTTCTACAAGAATGCCTTATTTGGTCTTCTAAGTGTGTTGCTATTACTTTTAGGTGTATTTTTATTCTCTTCAAAACCTATAGTTTCAGTAACCCCTTCACCTAATTCAACTTATGTAAAAGCCCTTGATTTACAATTTACTGCTAACGCCCTACTTCCTATTAAATCTGTATCCTTAGTATCTTCCTTCGGTGATACTCCATTAGTAAAAGTAGACTCTTCCACATATCAATGCTCCTTAACACAAAATGGAGACTACGCTATATACGCTACAGCAATCAATGGGAAAACAACATATCAAAATATTACCATAGATAATATAGATAGTGCTGTTCCAATTCTCAAAAAATATAATTTGGATAATAATACCTTTACTATTGAATTAACAGATAGTCAATCAGGACTTAATCCTAAAGAAGTTTATATAAAAACAGAAAATAATACAATAATAACTCCAATAGAAGTTGATGGCACTAAGTTCACCTTTAACGTTGATACTCAAAGCTATACTCTTCATGCTATGGATAAAGCAGGTAATCTTTTAGAAAATAAAATCACAATAGTAGACTAAGGCAGGTGTTAATCTTGACTAATAAAGATAGAACTATTTTACACTGCGACTTAAATAGTTTCTTTGCCTCTGTAGAATGTGTTCTTAACCCAGAACTTAAAAACATCCCTATGGCAGTTGCAGGAAACCCTGAAAATAGACATGGAATAATATTAGCTAAAAATGAACTGGCTAAATCCTACAATGTAAAAACAGCTGAAACCATATGGCAGGCTAAGAAAAAATGTCCTAAACTTATCTTAGTTCCTCCCCATTATAGCGAATACCTTAAATACTCTCGACTTGTTAATGAAATATATCAAGAATTCACCGATATGATCGAACCCTTTGGAATAGATGAAAGTTGGTTAGATGTATCTGGAGTTCTTCACCTTTTTGGAAGCGGTGAAGAAATTGCCCAAAAAATTAGATATGAAATAAAAAATCGTCTTAACTTAACTGTATCCATAGGAGTTAGCTTTAACAAGGTTTTTGCAAAATTAGGTAGCGATTATAAAAAACCTGATGCAACTACCCTAATATCAAGAGATAATTACAAAAATATAGTCCATCCATTACCTGTAAATGAACTTTTATTTGTTGGACGTAAATCCTCTCTATATCTAGAAAAACTTGGCATTAAAACCATAGGAGATTTAGCAAAGAGTAACAAAACCATACTTACTCAAAATCTTGGCAAACAAGGTACATTAATATGGAATTACGCCAATGGTATAGATGACTCCTCTGTAAATAAAATAGATGATCACCCTGAAGTTAAATCCATAGGAAATGGCTGGACCTTTAAACGGAATCTTCAAGGCTATGATGATATTGTTGCTGGAGTATCTTCATTAAGTGAAGAAGTTGGCTATCGTCTTAGAAAAAAACACCTTAAATGTTCCACCATATCTGTAACCATTAAAGATACCGATTTTATTAGTATCAGTAGGCAAAAAAGCCTAGACGAACCTACTAACGCTTCAGTTATAATAAGTTCTGTTGCCCTAGAATTGGTACTGAAAAATTGGCAACTGAAAAAACCCATTAGACTCTTGTCTGTAACTGCTATGAATCTTGAAAAAGAAGATCAATCCTTTGTGCAATTATCTTTATTTCATCAGCCAGAAGATAACTTAAAAAAAGATAAGTTAAAAAAACTCGAAACTACCATGGATAACCTAAGAGAAAGGTATGGCAAAAACAAAGTTTCCATAGGTGGTGCAGGAAAAAAATGGGAACTGGGTGTAAGCGACTTTGACCACGAAAAAATATGAGGTAACTTATGAGAAGATATATGAGCATAGTGTTTTCAATCATCTTACTTATTTCATTAACTAAGATTCATACCTATAACCCCAAACCCCTCTTCTATAGTTCCCATGAAGGATATATAAAAGATTTAAAGTATAATAGCAAGGGTTATAACCTATATGTAGATAATATAATAATTAGCAATTTTGGCGAGCCTGTGGGACTTCACTTAGGAGATAAAATCCATGTACAAGGAAAATTTCAAGACGTTCTTAGCTTAGACAGTACAGGCTTTGGACAATACCTAAAGGGACGAGGTTGTTCCTACATAATTAATTCAGGAAAGATAACTGCACTTTCACAAGTAAATGACCACCCCTCACTAAAATATTCCTCTATAATTTGGATTGATAAAAAATTAGATGAACTTTATGGACAACATTCCTTCTTCCCTAAGGCACTTATCCACGGATATCCCCTTGACAAAAATATATTAGAAAGCTTTAGAATAAGTGGAACAGCCCATATCCTTGCTCTATCTGGTTTCCATGTAGGTTTTATTATTTTGTTCTTAAACATATTTTTACAACCTATACCTATAAGAACCCGAATGATAATAATATGTGTCCTATTATCCCTTTACGCATATATAACAGGTGCTAGAGCCTCTATAGTTAGAAGCGTATCCTTCTTCATGCTTTATTATGTGTCCATACTTAATAAACGTAGATTCGATATCCTATCTGCCGTAATGCTTATAACTTCAATTATGATGGCACTTAACCCCTTTATCCTGTATGACATGGGTTTTGTCCTATCCTTTATGTGTGTATCCTCTATAGCCATGTTCTACCCTATGCTTAAAAGACTTAACCTAATTCCTTCAAACTCAGGAGAAATATTAAGCTATATATATAAACTTATTTTAGTAACCATATCTGCCCAAATCCTACCACTTCCATACATGGTATATAACTTTGGTAAAATCCCATTAATATCCATACCCTCAAACCTTTTAACTTTACCACTTATAAGCTTAATGATGACCCTTATAATCCTAAGCCTGACTTTTAGCATATTATTTCCTTTAGCTAGACTTTTAGCAGACTTAGGAGTTATAATAATGAATATTATACTAAACATAAATATATATATATCTAAACTTAGCTTTGCCAGTACAAAAATAACTCTTTCTAAAAATACTGCCATTGTCCTTAGCCTACTAATATTAGGAACATATTTTATTTATGAGAAATGGAGAATACAGGAGAATAAATATGAATTATAAACAACTATTAGAAGCTTACCCCAAAAATAGATTTTTTTATCTTTACGGAAAAGAAAGCTACTTCATAGAAAGCTTTATAAACTATGGCAAGGAACAGTTAGATCCAAGCTTTAGAGATTTTAACTATGATTTAATAGACCTTAGTAACTGCGACTACAATACCAGTCAACTAAAACTTAGTACTGTGCCACTTATGGATAGTCATAGGTTGGTGGTAATCAAAAATTTTAGCTGCAAGGAAAGTAAGGAATGTATATGGAAAAAAGAAGAAAAAGAAGACCTTCCTGACTTCCTAAAGACCCTTGGTAGCGATATCAAAATTATAATAGTAGCCTCTTCCAATGATAAGAGTACAAAGGTTTTTAAGAGTATATCTTCCGTAGCTATAGTTTTTGAGTCAGAACGACTTGACCATATAAACCTTACCAATCATATTATAGAACAAGCAAAACTAAAGGGACAAACTATTGAACGCTCCTTAGCAGAATACTATGTTAATATCTCTGGATACCTGAACAAAGACTCAGAGAAAACCATAAGCGAAACTAATAGTGAAATATCCAAACTTTGTAGCTTTATGAACTCCGGTGGAAAACTTACAAAGGAATCCATAGAAGAAATGATAATAAAAACAGAAGATTTTAACATATTTGCCCTGATAGATAACAGCCTTAGAGGTGATAGAACAAAAGCGCTAAGCCTTTATCAAGGACTTATAGCCTCCCAAACTCATCCTATAATGATATTCAGTATGTTGACTTCCAGTATTGGACTTCTTGGGAAATGTAAATTCCTAGGAGAAAAAGGAATGAGTATTGACATGATAGCTAAAGAGTTAAAAGAAAACCCTTATCGAGTAAAAAACATAGTAAATAATGGGAAACGATTTAGCAAAAAATCTACCATAAAACTTCTAAATGACCTTAATGCCTTAGACTATAAATACAAGACAGGTCTTTTGACAGATAATGTAATCGGACACCTAGCAATAATGAAAATAACAGAATAAGTTTTAAAGGAAATTTATTTGCAAATTTAAAAAAGAGGCACAACCAACGTTGCCTCTTTTTTTACCTATCTTTAATTCTCTTCACCTTAGAAAAACCTCATAAACAACGGAAACACTATAGTGGTTATAATTCCTGCTAATACTATTGCCAAAGAACTCATAGAGCCTTGTTTTTCCCCCATCTCTAAGGCTCTGGCAGTTCCCACTGCATGGGAGGCCGTTCCCATAGATATTCCTTGAGCTATAGGATTTTTAAGATTAAACCTCTTAAATATAATCGGCCCTATAATAGCCCCTGTTATTCCTGTTATTATAACTGATGCTACCGTCAAGGATTCAATTCCATTATAACTACCTGCCAACTCTGTAGCTATTGCTGTGGTAACGCTATGAGGCATAATTGAAAAACTAATTTCCTCCCCTAGTTCAAATATTTTTACTAAAATAAGTGTACTACCTAAAGTTCCTATAACTCCAAATATAGTACCCGTAATTATAGATGCAAAATTTTCTATAAGAAGATTTCTATTTTTATAAAGAGGCATTGCTAAAGCCACTGTTGATGGTCCAACAAAAAAACTTATTATACTTCCTCCATTAAAATAAGCCTCATAAGGAACTTTTATAATTAACAACACAATTATAATTATTACTGTTGATGTTAACACCGGATTTAAAAAAGGATTTTTATAACTTTTCCTTAGTTTTTGAGCCAAAGCGTAGACAATTAAGGTTAGTCCCATTCCAAAAAATTGATTACTAAACAATTCCATTTCCGCCTCCCTTAATAAACTTACTAACAAGCACCACCCCTGCATAAGAAAAAACTATCCCCACTGCTGTTGATATTATTACAGTCAAAACCACAGCCACCGCCTTATGGGCAAATACTTTGTAGCTCACCAATAACCCCACGTTTAGAGGTATAAAAAATAAAGCCATATTATTATTCAAAAAATCACAGGCCTTACCAATTCTATTTACCTTTATAACTTTTGTTTCTAACAAAATATAAAAGATTATCATTGCCAAAACAGTACCAGGTATTGGTATTCCTACTGTTTTATTTAAAACTACACCAACAAAACTTATCAAAACTATTATTCCCATTTCTAAAAACAAACTCAATTATAATCCCTCTTTCTTTATAGGTCTATTTCACATTATATTACAAATTTTCTCATAAATTTAAACTAACTTTTAAATATATATATTCTATTCATACTTTATCCACATTTACTTGTGTGTAACTTATTACTATTTACTGGTACACCCCTTAATTTCACTGATTTTCCCACCTGTTTTCTCAAGTACACATTCTTGAACTCATTGAAAATACTTGTTTTTAAGGATTATTTTTAAACTTTTCGCAAGTACACAAGTTATGCTCACAGCCTGTGGATAATTGTGGATAACTCTGGCTCTTACATTGTTAAAATTTGTTTTTCCCCACAGAATCATAGTTACAAAGATGTTACAGAAAATAATAATTGTGGATAAGTATTTAGGTGTAACTAACTAAATACTTTTGAGCCTAAAAGAAGCATTGGTTTTAGCCAATGCTCTTTTTCTGACTTTAGGTTTTTTATACTTTATTGTGCCAACTCATATATGGCTGCTGCTATAACCTGCATCGCTTTCATAAACTCGTCTATCTCTATATATTCATTTGGTTGATGAATAACTTCCGGCGCTCCAGGGAAGGTAGGTCCAAAGGCAACCATATTAGGGAAGGTCTTTGCATAAGTTCCTCCACCTATTGCTAACAGCTCTGGTTTTTCTCCTGTTTGAACGTGATATACCTTAGAAAGCTTTTGAATAAGCTCTGAATCTTCCGGTACATAAAGTGGTTGAACTAAACTTGAAGAAGTTAACTCTAAATCATATTCTTTTGCTACTTTCTCAATAGTTTCCAAAACAGGCTCTACCTTACAGGTAACAGGTACTCGTATATCTATAGTAAATTCAACAGCATCTTCCACAAGATTTATCATTCCTACATTTAGCGTAAGTTCTTTTGAAACCTTATCTTCGCAGAACACCCCTAAACTTTTACCATTAGTTTCATTATTTAGCTTTTCTCTAAAAAAGTTTAAAACTTTTTGGAAATCTCCACCAAAATTTAAGTGGGATATTGCATTAAAGGTCATATAAATAGAATTTTTACCTAGATGAGGTGTACTTGCATGAGCAGAAACTCCTACAGCATCAATAGTTGTTTTTAAATTTTCTACAACTGAAGTTATTCCTTCACCATCAATACTATCTTCCTCCATATTTATCACCATATGACACTTTGGTGCTACCACATTCTTAGCTACTCCGGCCTTAAGTTCTAAAACATCAATATTGCCCTTATCCACAAGTTTTTTTCTAAGAGTTATGCCCACAGATCCCTTTTCTGCAAAGATAATAGGGAAACACCCATCAGGAGTAAATCCCATTACCGGCATCTCTTGCCCTGATTCAACATAATGTTTCACACAGTCCGAGCCACTTTCTTCATCAGTTCCAAATATTACTCTAATTCTCTTATTAATTTTAAGTCCCAAATCTTCAATAGCTTTAAGTGCAAAAAAAGCTCCTATAGTTGGTCCTTTATCATCTTCCGTACCTCTACCATACATTCTTCCATCAACAATCTCCCCACCCCAAGGATCATGTTCCCAACCATCTCCTAAAGGCACTACATCCAAATGTCCGAGGATAGCTACCATCTCATCCCCTTCACCAATCTCCACATAACCTACCTTATTATCTATATTAACTGCCTTAAACCCCAGTCTTCTGCCTATCTCAATAGCATTATCCAAAGCCTGCTTACAAGCTACGCCATAAGGTGCATCCTTGCTTGGCTCTCCCTTTATACTTGGAAAAGCAATATTTTCCTTAATCGCTGATAAAATTTCTTCTTTCATTTCTAATATTTTCTCATTAAGCTCTTTGTACATAACAGCCTCCTTAGTTTTATCATATATATTTTATAATGAACTAAGTAATTATATTTGTCAATATTTTTAATATGTGTAAATTTTATTTTAAACTTCTTGCCACCCTTAACCTATTCTCCAAAGAATAAACCCCACTTACACCCAATATCAACTCCAGAAGATGAACAGCCTCCTTATCCACACTCCTAAAAGCCTTAACACAAGCAGCACAATAACTTACTATCTTATAATCCCCTGACTGCACTACCCTATTTTGCAAAATTTTCATTGCCTTATTCCTATCAAGTACCATCATCATATTTTTTTGACCACAACACATAGTCCTTTTCTTCGAATACTCAAACTCCACTACATCCACATTAATTTTAGTTAATATACTCCTTATATGACTATGTTCCTCCTCCAAATCTTTAGTAGAACAAGGATCATGCACTATAAACCTTTGCCCCTCTAAATTAATATCCCCAAGCTTAATAACTTCATCCAGCACCTTCCAAATTGAAACTACCTCTATACCTTGTAATTTACTACTTAAAAGCTTATAACAATTTGGACAACCGGTAACTATCTTACTTACCCCCTTACTTTCCAAAGAACTATAAAGCTTATCGAACCTTCCCTCAAAATCCCTTCCCTGATTTATATGAGTAGAGGGTTTTCCACAACAGTAAGAACTTAATTTTATATTTGGAATTGCCTTTTTTAATAACTCTAAAGATCCCAAAACTATCTCTTCCCCAAAACTATTTAAAGAACAGCCAGGTAAAAATACCTGACTGCTACTTTGTGTCCTTGCCATAAAGTTACTAAATGTAAGCCTTTGGTTTATATCAATTAATAAAGCTTTCTTATTAACCATTTTGCTTCCTTTCTTTAACATTCTTCTTTTCATCAAATATTTTCTTAAGCATCAAACCTAAAATACTAAGACCAAAAAAGATAAAAAGACCTGTTATAAACGTCCTACTGGTACCTGTAAGCATCCCTCCTACATAGGAGTACACTATTGTTGCAGGCAATTGTCCAACACCTGTGGCAACAAAGAAAGCTACAAACCCCATACCTGTAAGTCCAGCTGCATAACTAACTATATCAAAAGATACAAAAGGCAAAAGTCTACAGATAAGTATAGTATAGCTTCCATACTTTTCAAAAAATGAGTCTACACTTTTAATCATACCTTTTCCTGCAAGCTTCTCTGCTACATCACGCCCTAATATTCTTGAAATATAAAAACACAGTATAGCTCCTACCATAGCACTAGACCAAGAAAGAATAGCCCCTTGCCACCATCCAAAAATAGCTGCATTGGCAAAGGTGATTAAGAAAGCTGGTAGTGGTGCAGCTATGGACTGAAATACCATTAGAAAAAAGGATATTACCATAGCATATGGTCCATAGCTCCTTATATAACCCTTAATAACTTCCACATCTAAAGAGAACAACATAAATATCTGATTTATATAAGAGTTAAATGGCTCGTAGAATACATATACCAATATGGTTAAAATCAATATAGTCCATGCTCCATACTTTCCAATCTTTTTTTTGCTTAATTCCATTCTACTTTTCTACCTCATTAGTTGCAGACCATCTATAATATGACTCATCATAGTTTCTTACATTAGTAAAACCACACATTTCTAATATCTTTTGCATATGAGCTGATCTTATTCCTGCAGTACAATAAGTTACAATCTCATCATCTTTTTTTATTCCTTTATCTTCAAGGAGTTTAACAATTTCATCATTAGTCTTTAAATATCCATTATTCATAAATTCAGTAAAATTGATATTTATAGCCTTAGGGATGTGACCACCCTTAGCCTCTCCATACTTTGTAGCTCCTTGATACTCATCAGCATTACGAGTATCAATAATTTTAAGCTCAGGATTTTCAGCAATCTTCTTAACCAATTCTTCGGTATCAATATTAGTCTTATAATCCATAGCTTCTATCTTAACATCAGCTGGAACATAAGGTGCTACTTCACCCTTCTTAATACTTAATCCAGATTTTACTATAGCCTCAAACCCACCATCAAGTACCTTAACATTTTCATATCCTGCCATTGCAAGCATCCAAAGAATTCTACCATCTTCTCCCCAACCGTTAACAGAATCAGCAAATAGCACTATATTTTTATCTTTAGAAATACCTGTTGCAGCTAAAGCTTCCGATAATTTGTCAGCAGGTAGTACCGTTCCCCACATAGCATCTCCCGGTTTCCCATTAGACACATCAGCAAATTGTTGCCAAGCCACAGCAATAGCACCCTCTAAGGTTCCTTCCATAGCTGCTTTTTCACCTCTTGTATCCACTGCTAAAAAGTCCTTGTCCCCCATATGAGCTTTAACATAATCCACATTTACCACATAATTTCCCTCAAAGCCAGTGGAAACAGTATTATTCGTATCTGTTGGCTTTGCACTATCCTCTGGCGTCTTTTGACAGCCAGCTAACAGAAGCAAGCTCACCATAAAGAAACTCAATAATTTTTTCATAAAAATCCTCCAATAATGTATTTTTAGTTATTATAGCACACTTTTCACCTTGTATATTTTCCTTTTCCTTATACATATTATAAAAAAGATTTATAAGCCTAATAATCTCTCTTAAAATTAAATATGCAAATTACAGTTTGTATTAAAGCAACTATACCTAATCCCATCAATATATAGTACGAACCTACAAAACTTTCAAAAATCTTAGAATGCAATAAATAGAATATAGCACTTATCACTATATTTAAACCTAGTATATGATGAATGTAAGTTCTCTTTTTCTTTATCGCTATGGCTAAACAAATTAAGGCAATGGCCAAAGCTAAACTTGTGCCCAAAACAATAATATGGATATTATCATTATTAAATATTGTCTTAGCCAACTGTTCTCTTCTTGCTATTACATGATGATTAACTCCTGCCTTAGTGTTTATAAGTCTCTGTAAAACAAAAAGACTTAAAATTATCACCGTATTAACAAAATAACAAAATATACTTATATATCTTCTCAAACTAAGGCTCTCCTGTTACAGAAGGAAGATTCGCATTAGACCAGCCTATCCATCCATCACTATATAGGGATACCTTATCAAGCCCTGCAACATTTGCATAATAAAGAACCTCTGCTGCTCTCCAACCACTACCACACATAAATATTAAGTGCTTAGAAGAATCAATACCATTAGCCTTCCACATATCCTCAATCTCCTTAGGATTTCTCATAGTACCATCTATATTTCTATAATAATCCAAAGAGCTAGAATCTCCCTTACCTGCATAACCAAACTTAGCGCCCTCAATCCTTCCCATCTTATCATGATAGCTATAACCCGAAATTTTTCCAATATATTCATCCCAAGTTCTGTTATCCACCAAAGTAAAATCAGGATTCTTTAACTTTTCTTTTACCTCAGGAATAGTTTCAATTATATCAGGATTACCAGGGAAAGTTCCCCCAAAATCAGTTATAGCCTTAGGCATTACACTATCTGTATCTAACTTATAACCTGCACTAACGTAAGCATTTGTGCCACCATTAAGCACCCTTACATCCTTTACCCCTGCATACCTTAAAACCAAAGCCACCCTATAAGAAGCAATTTGACTTTGACTACTTACAATAACTGTATCCTCTGCAGATATACCTTTTTCTAGTAATACAGATAACAAAGTCTTATCATCAGCAAGCATCCACGCTGGTGGAGGTTCAATAGAATCTGTATTTATATGAATAGCCGTAGGAATATGTCCCTTTAAATAAGACTCCGTTTCCTCTCCCCAACTGGCTTCTACCATCTTAATATTCTTAGCATTTTCAAAAGTTTCAGGCTTCTTCCCATCAAGAATATCATTTACAACCACTGCTGGCACTATATACTTATAGCCTTCAAACTTTACTAAAGGAAGTTTATCATCCTTAACCCACTCCTTTAGATCATAAGAATATAAATTTTTGTAACCCTTCTTAGCCAAATATTCTATTACCCTTTGCCCATCGCTTCCATTTACATCATAAACTATAATATTTTTCTCTGGCAAAATACCCTTAACATTAAGTGCCTCCGATAATATAGCTTCTGACTCCTTATTATCTACATTCAACCAATTTCCAGAAAAGTCAACAGCTCCTTCAATATGACCCCCACGAGAAACCCCATCTAAAGCCCAGCCGTTAAAAGCATCATTTTGCCTTGCATCCACAATTACCCAATCCTTATTAGATATATACTTTGCAACATCCTCTGTACTGATTTTTTCATAAGTCGCTGTTGTGTCTGAAGCTTCCTGCTCACTACATCCTCCTAAAACCAAAATAAATAAAACCAAGAATAAAAATAAACTAAACTTTTTCATAATAGCCTCCTTCTTATAATGTATAAAACTAGATAATAATTATACAATAAAAAACATTTTTTTTAATACAAATTATAAAGATTTTGTAAAGCTTTCTTTATACGTACTATAGAAAAATTTTATCTAAGCAAGCTATATTTAAATTAACCTAAGTTGTATATGTAATAAAGTTACAAAGGCTTTGCCTTCTATAAGCTATAATAAAGCTGTAAACTTAAGATGGAGGAAATAAAATTATGTTTAACCTATTTAAAAAATCCAAAATAAATAAAGAAGAAGCCCTAGAACTACTTAAACAAAAAAATTCTAAACTCGTTGATGTTCGTGAAATAAGCGAACACAGAGTCTACCACATTAACAACTCTATCAACTACCCCCTAAGCAAACTGCAAAACTTCGAGAACATAGATAAAGTCTTACCCGATAAAACTACCAATATTATTCTCTACTGTGCCAGTGGGGGCCGTTCCAACCTAGCTTTGAAACTTCTAAAACATAAAGGCTACGAAAATGTATATGACTTTGGTGGCATAAATAATTGGCAATAAAATAAACCATAAGCTAAAAATACACTTTGTAGCCCTAAGAACAAAACAAATATCTAAATAGGCAGTTTCAAAACTTAAAAATCAAGTTTTCAAACTGCCTATTTTTATGATAATTTCAATCAATAATACTTATCTCATTCCATCATTAAAATTCTCTTTAAGATATTTCTATTACCAAATCAATCCCACTGGTAAATATGCAATCTTACACAAATTTGTTATTCCTAGATTTTTGCCTCCTCTTGTCGCTTATCATCAGGCTTTATCAATAAGACAAAAATAATCACCAAAATATTATAAGCTACTAAGGTATAATCTGCCCCAAAGATATTACTAAAAAATCCAGCTACGAATATTCCCGTCGGAATTAAAAATGATCCTCCCAAGGATAAAGTAGCAAAAAAACGTCCCTGAACCTCCACTGGAATATCTGTTTGAAACCTTGTAATAAGAGGCACATTTATAAGGGTTGTTATTAACCCTATGCAAAAAATAATAATAAAAAAGACTCCGTAGAAGACAACCCAATTTGACAACCCATACAAACAAATAGAAGCCACCCCGATAAATGCCAATAAAATACTATTAGACACAAATAAATTATTAAGTCCAATTACCATTTTTGTATAAGCTTCCTTAGTAACTAGAAAACTTGCAACCAAGCTACCGATAATAAACACTGTTGTAGAAATACCATATAAAAATGAGCTAATCTTATATTTCCCTATCAAGATTCCCACAAAGATTACCTCCTCATTAGGAGCCACAAAGAAATTTAAAATCATTACAATTACCAATAATTTCAGAATATTTCTCTTATCCACCAATAACTTGTATACCTCTTTATAATCTTTTATCGTTAATTTTTCACTTTCCTGTTCTTCCTTATTATGCTTATACTCAATAAAAATTTCGATAGTTGCTGATATAAAAAATGCAATCACATTAATAACCAAAATACCCTGCATACCAATAAGTGAAAATAATAAAGTCCCAGCAGCTGGCGTTCCTAAGCTTACTATATTATCAAGAATACTCTTGTAGCTATTTATCTTTAGTCTATTTTCATCACTGGTTAATTGAGTAAAGAGAACCGAACTTGATATTGAAAAAAAACTTCCCACAATTATATAACCTATAGAAAAGAAGGAAAATAAGTATAAATTATTTGGCTGAAAATACTGACAAATCGCCAATGCCCCAAATAATAAAGCAGCAATATAATCACTAACCACCATTGCATATTTCTTATTAATCTTCTCCACTATCAATCCTATTTTCGGCATAAGAAGCATTGACGGTATCTTAATAATCATAAAAAACACGCCCAAACTAAAAAGAGAATTAGTTATCTTGTAAAAATATAGAGGTAAGGCTATTAAAAATAGCCCCTCCCCAATAGCTGACATCAATCGCCCAATAAGTACTTTTTGTATATTTCTTTCCATATAATCTCCCTAATTTTAATATTTGATATACTTAGAGTTGTCATTTATATAACATAATGGACAAAATAAAAGGCTGATACCCCACTATAAAATATGTATAATATAACAAGTAGATACAACAAGCATATTCTACATCCTTGTGCGTAGCAGCCTATAAAGTTGCATTTAAAATTAACCCTTAACCCCTGTTATCCACGTCTGAAAATCTTCAAGCCTAAAAGCTTCCTCAGTTAATTTATATGCCTTACCGAATTTATCCCTTTCTAAAAATTTCATATCGCATAAAAGTCTTCTGAGAGTTACATGATCATTAAAAGTATGCCATTCCTTTAGTATCTGGTTAATTTCAATTTCTGTGTACAATTTATTAGCCTCAAACTTTTGGGATAGATAAAATAATGCAAATACCAACTTCTGCCTTTTCCTCGGTATCTTTACTAATTTCATATCCTTATCTAAAAACGGCTTAATCTCAAGAGTAACATCTACCATCTAGCTCCACCTTTCTCAAAAAAATTAAAGTATGAATTCCATTTATAATGGTAACTCATACCTTAACCTTAGTCAATATCTAATAACTGCCACTATCATGTTTCTCTTGAATGTCAATACCTATGCTACACTTTTGAATAAAACTTCTCCAAGGAAGATAAGAGTAAAGACCACACCGAGAGCTTATCCCCTAGTATGATCTTTATTTTATTATTTTCTTTTATCTTTCCCCTTACTTCTGAAATTTTTAATTTACATCATAAGGCTCATCATCTTCAGCTACCCTTCCAAGGCTTGAGTCATTACTCACATCTTCTTGCTCTATAATCTCAAAACTATTTGTTCCTCCAATCCCAAAAAATTCATCAAAAAATACTTTTAACTTATCAATAACACCTTGTTTTTTCTCGGCTCGCTTTCCCCCACCAAACCTTGATACAGGTGGCAGAAGCTTATCTATATCCGTTCCAAAGGTTTTAATTTCTCCATCTCTAAAAGCATTTTCCATAAACTTTCTGGTATCTGCTGGTTTTAAATTTTCTTCCGTAATTATTGCCTTTAGCCGTTCTTCACGCTTTTTTATAACATAATTATGCCATTCGTACATAATATCATCTATATCATTAATACCTGCAATGAAGGTTTCGATAAGTTGTTTTTTGCTACGAAGCTCAGGACTTGCATTAATAGCCTTCTTGATAGTAATAAGAACCTCTTTGTCCTTACAATGAGTATCTTGATACTTTTTCACAAGCATAAGGATATAGTCAATATTAATTTCAATTTGCTTTATTAGTTCAATCTCAAAAACTATATCATCTATAATATCTACCCCTTCACGTCCATTAGGTCCGTTGGGTTTAAGCTCATCTTTAAGGTCTTGGTATCTACCTAGATAATCTTGTAAATCTCGTTGGCTGATTAACTCTTTGTCCTTAAACTCATCAAAGGATATTAACAAATTACGCATACGAAGAATTGCTCCAAATAAGGCAATAAACTCCTTTTGATTTTGAACCCCTATAATCCTTGGCGATGATAATGGGAATTTACTATTTAACTCTTCCACCAAATCCACATAGCCCTTTACTTTCTTATTATCATCAGAAGTAAAACCATAATAGTAATCTTTAAAACTTTGGAGCAATACGATACCACCGGCGTTTTTATCACCAAATAATGAAATTGCACTATCAACACGTTTTTGCAGGTTTCTAAAGCAAACAATATTCCCAAAGGTCTTAATGGAATTTAAAATCCTGTTAGTTCTTGAAAAAGCCTGAATAAGCCCATGCATTTTAAGATTTTTATCTACCCACAGAGTATTAAGAGTAGTCGCATCAAAGCCAGTTAAAAACATATTTACAACAATTAATAAATCCAGTTCCTTGTTTTTCATACGAAGGGAAACATCTTTATAATAGTTTTGGAATTTATCCCCTGAGGTATCATAATTAGTATTAAACATCTGGTTATAATCCTTAATTGCAGATTCTAAAAAATCTCTTGAATTTTTATCAAGTGCCGAGGTATCCTCTGAATTTTCCTCACCTAAAAGCCCCTCTACCTCTTCTTCATTAGCCCCAAAACTAAATATTGTAGCTACCCTAAGTTTATTGGCAGGATTCTCGCTCATCTGCCTCCTAAACTCCTCATAATACACCTTCGCCATTGGCACAGAAGCAACTGCAAAGATAGAGTTAAAACCACTTAATCGTTGCTTTTGCTTAAACTCTTCAACCCTCCCACGCTGGGCAGAGGCAACCTCTTTTATATTAGCTAGACTATTAAACTCATAGGTCTTATCTCCACGATAGGTCTTTTGGTCAAAGTGATCTAGGATATACCTTGTTATAAGTGAAATACGTTGTGGTGCCATCATTGCCTTTTCTCTATTTATATCCCACACCATTTCATCATTTATATCCTCATCTTGCTCCATAGTCTTAATATAGTCCACCCTAAAAGGCAGAACATTCTTGTCATTAATAGCATCTACAATAGTATACTCATGAAGCTTATCCCCAAAGGTCTGACCTGTAGTTAAAAACTGTGACTTTAGTTTTGAACTGGCATTAACAGCAAAAATCGGTGTACCTGTAAACCCAAAAAGATGATACTTCTTAAAATTCTTAACAATAGCTGTGTGCATATCCCCAAATTGGCTACGATGACATTCATCAAAAATAATAACAACACGGTTATCGTATACCTGATGACTAGGATTTTTCTTAATAAAGGTAGCAAGTTTTTGAATAGTGGTAATAATAATTTTAGCCTCAGGATTTTCTAATTGCCTTTTAAGAATAGCCGTTGAAGTATTACTATTAGCTGCCCCCTTTTCAAATCTGTCATACTCCTTCATAGTTTGGTAGTCTAGGTCTTTTCTGTCCACCACAAACATTACCTTATCAATAAAAGATAGCTTCGAAGCTAACCTTGCAGTCTTAAAGGAAGTTAGGGTTTTACCGCTTCCTGTAGTATGCCAAACATAGCCTCCACCCTGAATACTTCCATATTTTTTATAGTTGTTTGCCACCTCAATCCTATTAATAATTCTTTCCGTAGCTGTAATCTGATATGGTCGCATAACCATAAGCATATTTTCTGATGTGAAAACACAGTATTTTGTAAGCACATTCAAAATAGAATGTTTTGCAAAAAAAGTTTTGGTAAAGTCCATTAAATCCGGAATAACTGTATTATTAGCATCTGACCAAAAAGAAGTAAATTCAAAACTATTACCGGTCTTACCTCTCTTTGTTTTAGAGACATTCTCCTCCTTGATGGCGTTATACCTTGTGCTATTGGAATAATACTTAGTATTTGTCCCATTACTTATAACAAAAATCTGTGCATATTCATACAATCCACAACCAGCCCAAAAACTATCTCGCTGATAGCGATTTATTTGGTTAAAAGCCTCACGAATAGCCACTCCTCTACGTTTTAACTCAATATGCACCAAGGGGAACCCATTTACTAAAACCGTTACATCATAACGATTATCATACCGTCCTCCCTCTTCCTTTCCTAGGGTGTATTGGTTTATCACTTGCAAAGAGTTAGTGTGAATATTCTTCTTGTCAATCAAAGTTATATTCTTAGACGTCCCATCCTCACGCCTTAAAACTTGGATATTATCCTCTTGTATCTTACGAGTCTTTTCTACAATCCCTTCATTGGGATTTGCAATCACATTTTTAAAGAAATCATCCCATTCATTTTCACTAAACTTATAATCATTTAGACTCTCTAGCCTTAGACGAAGATTGGCAATTAAGTCTTTTTCTGTATGAATAAAAAGACGTTCATAGCCCTGCTCACAAAGTAGGCGAATAAACTCATTTTCTAAAGCCTGCTCACTTTGGTAACTATCAGAACGAGCCTTTTCCGGTATATATTCTGTAACCACAGTATTTTGATTTGTTTCAGCTACTATATTAAAATAAGTCATAATCTTCCTCCCTTTCTAGGATAGTTCCTTGAATGTAAGTAGTTTATCCCTGTAATATTCATATTGTTTTTTCCGAGCCTCAATTTCAGCAGGCAAACCACTGCTAAGGTCATTACAAAGAACATCAAAACGGTCAAGAATATCAACAATCCGTTGCTGTTCTGAAATTGAAAAAACGGGAATTTTAAATTCTCTCAATGCTTTTAAGCCTAGATTTTCAATGGTAGAGCCAGTTGAATTATTTATAAAATATTTTTTTGCTGAAGTTGTTTGGAGATAATAATACAAAAATTTAACGTTTATTAAGTCAGAAAAAATTGAAAAATATGCAACAGATTTTCCAAGAACAATTTTCTCGCCTTTATATACAGCTATATTCCCAATTGTTCCGTTAATGGACATTAAAATTGTATTTACTGAAAAATCAATTTTTAATCGGTTATACTCTCCTTCATTTACTTTTTTTGTTTTACTGTTAAATATAATTTCTCCATCTAAAAGGTTGTTGCCATTAACAAAATAGTACTCACCAAAATCATCATATTTCGGCGTACCATGCAAGCCATCGCCTATGTCACAAAAACTTTTTAAAGTTCTCCATTTTAAGTTCTCATTAAAAGTAAATAAGCTATCTCGATAATACTCATACTGTTTTTTTCGCAATAAAAGCTCCGCTGTAAGCTCCGCTGTAAGCTCCGTAAAATTGTCCAAAATTCGGACAATTTCACGTTGGATTTCTAGGGGTGGGATTGGTATAGGGAAGTTTCTAAATCTATCTAAAGATACAGCTTGTAATGTTCCGCCACCCTTAACATTATTTTTACACATTTTATCAATTATGTCTGCATAGTGAAAAATATATTTTATATCTATAATTCCTTTATACTTATCTTTTATGTGAATGTGTGTTAATTGCTGATTACATAGAAATGGCACTTTTATCAATGCATGAAAGCCAATTGTTGCAGTCGTAGCAAAAATTAATGAATCAGCTGGAAAGCCACTTCCTTTAACACCAGAGTTGTGAACGTACTGAATCGAATCATATAAAACATTCCCATTTGTTCTTATATCCTCCATACGAAACCATGGAACATCACCATCTGTCCAGTATTCTTCATTCTTTTTAGAAGGTGTATATCCATTTTGTATTTCGCATATTGTTTCAATTGTTACATACTCCACTCCATCTGGGCAAAGTTCCTCTATTAGTTTATCTAATTTACTCATTATTTTTCACCATCTTTGCCTAGCATTTTTTTCACTTGTTTATCAAAGTCAGAATTGATTTTTTGAGTTTTATTAAACTCGTCATATTCTAATTTTGCTTTTTTCTCTGCTTGCTCTTTGCTTATTTTGCCTTTGCCCTCTAAAATATCGTATTTTCTAAAGGCTAAAAATTCATTAATGCTAGTAGAAAACTCTTTCATCGTAAAGGTGTTTTCACGCTCAATTAAATCTTCAATATAATCAAAATAACCGGTTACTACTCGTTCTAGCTGTCTAATTTGTTTTTCTTCCAAGTAGTTTTTGCCTACTGTTACATCACTTTTTAAAATTCTGCCATCAGGTGCATTTTTCCAAGTAGTAAGCCCCATGTTTTCTTTTTTACTATCTGCTGAACAATCAATAATTTCTGCTGCTGTTTTGCCAGTGATAGCATAGTGAAATTTGTTTTGCACCATAGCATAAAAATCGTGGGTTACTTCTGCATTTTTATCATAGTCAATGCTACATTCTTGAAATATATCTGTAATTTGTAACCATATTCTTCTCTCGCTTGCACGAATCGAACGAACACGCTCTAACAGTTCTTTAAAGTAATCTTTACCAAAAGCTGTTTTACCTTGCTTTAATCTGTCATCATCCATTGCAAAGCCTTTGGTCATATATTCCTTTAATACAGAAGTTGCCCATATTCTAAAGTTTGTTGCCTTCCGTGAATTAACACGATAACCAACAGAAATAATTGCATCAAGGTTATAAAACTTTGTCGCTTTTGTTTGAGTTTTTCCAGCAATAGCACCATGCTCAGTGGTTGTTTCCAAAATGGAAATAACCACTTCTTCAATCAACTCGCCTTCTTCAAAAATATTTTTTAAATGTTTTGAAATAGCGGGTACACCAACATCAAAAAGTTCTGCCATTGCCTTTTGTGTAAGCCAAATGCTTTCATCTTTTACTACAGCATTAATGGATATGTTTTCTTCAGGTGTGTTATATATTAAGAAATTAAGTTCCTTATTCATTATTCTACCTCGATTTCTGCTATTATCTTAGCAATCTCGGTACGCAAAACTTCTTCTCTTGCCACGATTTGTTCAAGCTTTGCATTTAGCTCTTTAATATCAATTACTTCTCTTGTATCCTCCTGCTCCACATAGGTGGACACCGATAGGTTATAATCATTTTCTGCTACTTCCTCATGGCTTGCAAGATGTGAAAAGTGAATTTTTTCCTCCCTATTTGCAAATACTTCTACAATGTGGGCTATGTTGTCAGGTGTTAATTTATTACTATTTGTAACCTTAATACATTCATTGCTTGCGTCAATAAACATTATTTTGTTATCTAGTTTGTTTTTCTTCATAACCATAATACAGGTTGCTATGCTTGTGCCAAAGAATAGATTACTTGGCAGTTGGATTATTGCATCTACATAGTTGTTATCTACTAAATATTTACGGATTTTCTGCTCTGCACCACCACGATACATGATACCAGGGAAGCAAACTATCGCAGCAGTTCCACTACTGGCAAGCCAAGAAAGAGAATGCATAATAAAAGCAAGGTCAGCCTTACTCTTTGGGGCTAGTACTCCCGCAGGAGAAAAGCGAGGATCATTTATTAGTAAGGGGTTTTCATTTCCTGCCCATTTTATTGAATAGGGAGGGTTGGACACAATAAGTTCAAACGGCTCATCATCCCAGTGTTTTGGCATTGTAAGAGTGTCTTCACAGGCAAGGTTGAATTTATCAAAACCAATATCATGTAAAAACATATTGATACGACAAAGGTTATATGTGGTTATATTTATCTCTTGTCCATAAAACCCATTGCGAATAGCCTCTTTGCCTAGTATCTTAACGGCTTGCAATAGTAAAGAACCCGATCCACAGGCAGGGTCATAGACTTTATTAAGTTCTGTTTTTCCTACAGTACCCAGACGAGTCAGAAGTTCTGATACATCTGAAGGAGTAAAAAATTCTCCACCTGACTTACCTGCATTTGAGGCATACATTGTCATTAGGTATTCATATGCGTCACCGAAGGCATCTATAGAGTTATCTTGTACATTACCAAGCTTCATCTCTCCCACACCATCAAGCAACTTTACAAGTTTTTCATTTCTTTTTGCAACGGTAGATCCCAGCTTATTGCTGTTTACATCAAAATCATTGAACAAGCCTATAAAATCACTTTCTGCCTCGCTACCTTTTGCAGAGTTCTCTATGTTTCTAAAGACACTCTCTAGTGTCTCATTTAGGTTCTCATCATTTGAGGCTTTCCTACGAACATTGGAAAATAGTTCGCTAGGAAGAATAAAAAAGCCTTTTTCTTGAATAAGCTCTTCTTTTATTATTTCTGCTTGACTATCGGATATTTTAGCAAAATCAAAATCAGTGTTTCCTGCTTCATGCTCCCCCTTATTTATATAGGAAACAATGTTTTCAGATATATAGCGATAAAACATTGTGCCTAGCACATAGTTTTTAAAATCCCATCCATCCACAG
>JBOFZL010000025.1:0-3311 GCA_051655155.1 Filifactoraceae bacterium | reverse complement strand
TATACATTCAAACGCTTCACTGTATTGAAGGTTATCCATAGCTTCATCCACTTTGTGTGGCATAGACCTTATCATCTCAATTAAATTTTGATCAAACTCTGTAGACACATTAGGACTTGGAACAATTCCACCATTATATTTTTCTATCATAGATATGGTTCTTGAAAGAAGATTTCCAAGATCATTTGCAAGATCAGAATTTATTCTTGTTAAGAAATTCTTATTAGTATAATTTCCATCTTGACCAAAAACAAATTCTCTCAACAAGAAATATTTAAGAGCATCTGTTCCATATCTTTCTATCAAAGGTTCAGGATATACCACATTTCCCTTTGACTTACTCATCTTATCTTCAGAGAACATAATCCATCCATGACCAAAAACCTTCCTTGGAAGCGGTAGATCTAAAGCCATTAGTAGTGCAGGCCATATAATAGTATGAAACCTTACTATTTCCTTACCTACTAACTGTACATTGGCAGGCCAATATTTTTGAAATTTTTCATCATTATTCATATAGTCTAAAGCTGTAATGTAGTTACATAATGCATCTATCCATACATAGATTACATGCTTTTTGTCAAATGGTACCTTTATCCCCCAATCAAAGGTTGTTCTAGAAACCGATATATCCTCTAAGCCTTGAAGAATAAAGTTATTCAACATCTCATTTTTTCTAGATTCCGGAAAACAAAAGTCTGGATGATCCTTATAATGTTGAATAAGCCTATCTTGATACTTAGAAAGTCTAAAGAAATAAGATTCTTCACTTTTCTTTTCAACAGGTCTATTGCAGTCAGGACAATTACCGTTTAAAAGTTGTGCATCTGTCCAAAAAGCTTCACATTCCACACAATAATTACCCTCATATGCCCCTAAATAAATATCACCATTATTATAAAGCTTTTCAAATATTTTAGCTACTTGAGTTTTATGCTCTTCATCAGTAGTTCTAATAAATTTATCATAAGAAATTTCCATGGTATTCCACAGTTTCTTTATATCACTAATCATACCATCTAAATATAGTTGAGGCTCCATACCTTGAGACTGAGCCTTCTTCTGAATTTTTTCTCCATGCTCATCTGTACCGGTAAGAAACATTACGTCATAACCTGTGAATCTTTTATATCTAGCAATTGCATCAGTTGCAACTGTACAATAAGTATGTCCAATATGAAGTTTACCACTCGGATAATATATTGGTGTTGTTACATAAAAAGGTTTTTTACTCATACTACTTCCTCCTATTAGCTTATATTTATTTTATACTACATTAGATATTACCTAATGTCAAATATAACTTCCTTTCCATTAGAATGGTAATATAATTTTAATTATGTATTGATAAATTACTCTCTAGTTGATAAAATTAATATTAAATATTAAATATTAAATAACTATAAGGATGTAATATTAAATAACTATAAGGATGTAATATTAAATAACTATAAGGATGTGGAAAATGGAAAATCTTTCAATGCTCACCGATTTTTATCAATTTACAATGATGAATGGCTATTTAAAAACTAACTCACAAAATGATGTTATGATATTTGACTTATTTTATAGAAAAAATCCGTCAAATGGTGGTTATGCAATAGCTTGTGGTATCGATCAAATAATAGATTATATTGAAAACTTGGAGTTCACAGATGATGATATCGACTACCTCAAAAAACTTAAAATATTCGACTTAGACTTTATAAACGAACTTAAAAACTTCAAATTTTCAGGAGAAATATATGCTGTAGAAGAAGGCAGTTTTGTCTTCCCAAATGAACCTATAATAAGAGTAAAGGCTAGAGCATTTGAAGCGCAACTTATAGAAACTACAATGCTTTCTATAATTAACTTTCAAACCCTCATCGCAACAAAAGCTTCTAGAATATGTCAAGTTGCTGGTTCCGATCCTATTGTTGAATTTGGATTAAGACGTGCACAAGGGCCTCACGCAGGTCTATATGGAGCAAGGGCTGCTGTAATTGGCGGATGTGTAGCTACCTCTAACGTCTTAGCAGGTAAAATGTTTAATATTCCTGTAATGGGTACTCATGCTCACAGCTGGGTTCAAAAGTTTGACAATGAGTTAGAAGCTTTTCGTGCTTATGCAAAAGCATACCCTTCAACAACAGTGCTATTATTGGATAGTTATGATACTATAAATAGTGGTTTGCCAAACGCTATCACTGTATTTAAGGAACTTAGAAAAGATGGATATGAACCATTGGGTGTAAGAATAGATTCTGGAGATTTGGAATATCTTTCGAAAGAAATTAGGTCAAAGTTAGATGAAGAAGGTTTTCAAAATGTAGGTATAACCGCATCTAATGACTTAGATGAATTCACTATAATCGATCTTAAATCGCAAGGAGCAAAAATAAATTCCTGGGGTGTAGGTACAAAGCTTATAACTTCTAGTGATTGCCCTTCCCTCGGTGGCGTATACAAACTTTCAGCAGTAGAGGAAAATGGAGTAATAACGCCTAAAATTAAAATATCAGAAAGCCCAGAAAAAATAAACAATCCTGGATACAAGAAGGTTTATCGAATATTTAACAGTAAAAACAATAAGGCTGAAGTTGATTTAATTTCTCTTGAACACGAACAAATTGACTTTAATCAGCCACTAACCGTTTTCCACCCTATCCACACATGGAAAAAGAAAACATTCACTGAATATTATGCTGTAGAACTTTTAAAGCCATTATTTATAAATGGTAAATGTATACGAAAAAAGAAAGATACTATGGAATATAAAGCTTACGTAGAACAGCAAAAAAAACAATTTTGGCCACAGTACCTTAGGACTTCAAACGCTGAGCCATTTAAAGTCGACTTATCTAAAGAACTTTGGAAACTAAAATCTGATCTATTAGATAAACATAAATAAATTAGATGAGATGTAAAAAATCCCTAATAGAAAAATCGCTTAGACTTTAAAGTCTAAGCGATTTTAGATATAATTAATTATTCGGCCAAATAAAAATCCCTATAAATCAACTAAGTATAAAGTACTTTTTCACTTACTCAATAGTTCTTCATAAGCTTTATTTTTGCTTACTTCATAAAGTTTGCTCGCAAGTTTTGATATTGTTTTCTTTGAAATATTTTCCGAAAGACATAAATCATAAAATTCCTCCAAAGGAACTTTTGTCTCACACCTTTCTTCTATGCATTCTATACCTTCAACAATAACGACCAACTCACCTCTAACTTGATCCTCATTACTAAACTTTTTTGATAACTCATCTAAAGTAAGAATACAATACTCCTCATACCTCTTGCTTATCTCTCTTACTAGTGCAACT
>JBOFZL010000024.1:0-6479 GCA_051655155.1 Filifactoraceae bacterium | reverse complement strand
GAAATTATCAGAAAAATTCATTTTAGTAATCGATATAGATATAATAACAGTAAGAAATACCATAATCATATAACTCACAATTATCTTCTTACCAATTTTACTCATTATCTAACACCTTATATCCAAATCCCCATACAGTAAATATTTCCACTTTAGAACCAGCTTCCTTCAACTTTCTTCTAAGACGTTTTACTGTATCATCCACATTCCTATCATAACCATCATACTCATAGCCCCAAATGGTTTGAATAATCTTATCTCTTGAAAGTGGATAACCCTTATTTTCTACAAGATATTTTAGAACTTCATATTCCTTTGTTGTAAGTTGCAAGTCATTATCTTCTACTTTTGTAATTCTTTGCTCTACAAAAATAGTCAAATCTTGAACATTTAATATTTCATTTTCTTTTTGCGCATAATAATTGACTCTCTTAAAAACATTTTTAATTCTTACTACCAACTCTCTTAAACTAAATGGCTTAGCTAAATAATCATCCGCCCCTAATTCTAAGCCCAATATTCTATCCAATTCTTCTGTCCTTGCAGAAACGAATATTATTGGAACTTCACTTTCCTTTCTTATCTTTTTACAAAGATCCAAACCATTCATTCCTCGCATCATTATATCTAAAACAAATAAATCAACTGTATTTAAATGAAAAAACTCATAAGCTTCATCTGCATTATCAAATGCAGTCACTTTATATCCCTCCTTATTTAAATAAAGCACAATAAGATCTCTAATTCTCTTCTCATCATCTACAACTACTATATGTTGCATATTATCACTCCTTGAATCAATATACATTTATTATATAACAAATACATAAATATAGACAATTATTTTTTAAATCACTAATTTATAAGCAAATTAGTCCATTTCAATAAATAGTTATAGCCACCTGCAAAACAAACAGATGGCTATAATTTCTTCTATATAATTGTTAATAATCCAAAATTTAAATATTTTTCATGAGATTTCGAGCAAGGATTATTGTAGTAATAGATCCTACTCCGCCTGGTACTGGAGTGATCCCAGAAACAAGTGGCTCCACCTTATCAAAGTCTACATCACCACACATACCATTTTCATCAAAGTTTATTCCAACATCTATCACTATTGCACCATTTTTAATATAGCTATCATCTATCATTTTTGCCTTTCCAACAGCAACTATAAGTATATCAGCTTCTTTTGTTACTGATTTTAAATCTGGTGTTTTTGAATGACAAATTGTTACTGTAGCATTTTTATTTATAAGCATTACTGCCAGCGATTTTCCAACAGTTAAAGAACGACCTATAATGACTACCCTTTTACTTACGTAGTCTATATTATTATATTCTAACATTTCTATGACTGCACTTGCTGTACAAGGTTGCATTCCAGATTTGTCATTCTCCATTACCTTTGCTAGATTTAAAGGATTAAAACAATCAACATCTTTTTCTGGTGATATAATATTTTTCAATTCCTCCTCTTTTAGCTGGTTTGGCAGTGGTCTAAATACCAAAATACCATCTATTGAATCATCTGCATTTTTTTCTTTCAAAAAACTTACAAAGCTTTCTTGAGTTATATTTGAATCTAAAACAAATACCTTTGTGCTTATACCCAACTTGTTCATCTGCGACAGAGCACCTTTTTCATAAGCAATATCATCTGGATTTTCACCTACTCTTATTATTCCAAGAGTTGATGTTTTTTCCGTTACCATCTTTCTTATTTCTTCTGCCAACTTGTCAGCAACAGGTTTGCCCTTTAAAATTTCTGCCATCTTAATCTCCTAATAAATTATTTACTTTCATTGATATCTCCGTGTAAAGTTTGTCTATATATTCTATATCCTCCTTCATATCTTCGATGTAAAGTTGCGCCATAGTCCTATTTTTCATTAAATTAACGTTAATCAAAATATTTAATCTCGCAGAATATGCTGCTGCCCTTATATTTTCTATTCCGACCCCTACGTCGCTTATAACCATTTTCGAAGATATATCTACAAGCCCAGCTAATAGTTTCATGGTTTCTACTGAAAGTGTCAGTATCTTTATTGGAGCCTCAGTAGCTTTTACCAAAGACTCTTCCATTATCTCCATCTTTATTTCTTTTTCTTTATCCGTCCTAGTTGGTAATGAGTAAGCTTGTGCAAGAGGTTCAAAATTCCTTGCATCCTCTTCCATTAATTCTAAAAACCGTTGTTTATATCTATTTGCACTAAAAAGCATTTTTTCGTGAACTTCTTCATACTCTACAAGATTTTTTTTCCCTATAGAAAGATTAACTACCATTTCAGACAATGCAGCACCTTGTGCCCCACAAAACCCTGCAGCTGCTCCACCTCCTGGAATTGACGCTTTCGAACTAAGCCTTGCAATATATTCTTCAATCTTATATTCTTTCATAAAATTCTCCTTAGAATAATCCTGATATAACGCCCTTATCATCTACATCTATTTTTTCTGCTGATGGAACTTTAGGTAACCCTGGCATAGTCATTATCTCTCCTGTCATTGCCACAATAAATCCTGCTCCAGCCGATATCTTTAAATTTCTTACAGTTATAATAAAATCACTTGGCCTACCTAGCTTTGTTTGATCATCAGTCAACGAATACTGCGTCTTAGCCATACAAATAGGAATATTCCCATATCCAAGTTTTTCAATTTCCTCCATTTGTTTTCTCGCTGAAATTGTAAAATCCACAGACTTTGCCCCATATATCTTTTTGGCTATTGCATTAATCTTCTCTTCTATGGATAAATTAAGATCATATGCATACTCAAATTTATTTTCTGCTTTTTCTATTAGCTGAAGAACCTCTTCTGCCAATTCAACACCACCTTTGCCACCTTTTTCCCAAACCTCTGAAAGTGCAACATTAACTCCTAACTCTTTACATTTATTTTTTATGAGCTCTATCTCTTTATTAGTATCAAAAGGAAACTTATTAATAGCAACTACAGCTGGCAACTTAAATACTTTAGTTATATTTTCAACATGTTTTAAAAGATTAGGTAATCCAGCTTCTAGAGCATTTAAATTCTCATTATTTAGCTCTTCTTTCTTTAACCCACCATTATATTTTAAGGCTCTTACAGTTGCTACAATTATTACTACATCTGGTTTTAATCCAGACATCCTACACTTTATATCTAAAAATTTCTCTGCACCCAAATCTGCACCAAAACCAGCTTCTGTTACCACGTAATCCCCATAGCTCATAGCCATCTTAGTTGCTATTACAGAATTACATCCATGGGCAATATTCGCAAATGGTCCTCCATGAATAAATGCTGGAGTTCCTTCAAGAGTCTGAACAAGATTAGGTTTAAGCGCATCTTTAAGTAAGGCTGCCATCGCCCCATTGGCCTTTAAATCTGATGCTGTAACTATATCCCCGTTATAAGTATAACCTACTATCATCTTACCTAATCTTTTTTTAAGATCATCTATATCTGACGCAAGACAAAACGCAGCCATAACCTCTGAGGCAACCGTAATATCAAATCCATCTTCCCGTGGTGTTCCATTAGCCTTTCCCCCAAGTCCATCAACAATACTTCTTAATTGTCTATCATTCATGTCCATACATCGTTTCCAAGTAATTCTTCTTGTATCAATATTGAGACTATTGCCTTGTTGAATATGATTATCTAACATAGCAGCTAGTAGGTTATTGGCTGCACCTATACTATGGAAATCTCCTGTGAAGTGTAAATTTATATCTTCCATTGGAATAACTTGAGCATAACCTCCACCTGCAGCTCCACCTTTCACTCCAAAAACAGGTCCAAGAGATGGTTCTCTAAGTGCTACTATAGTATTTTTCCCCAATAAAGATAACGCATCCGAAACTCCAATAGTTGTAGTCGTTTTCCCCTCTCCCGCTGGAGTTGGATTTATCGCTGTAGTTAATATTAATTTAGCCTTTTTAATATGATCATCATTCATAAAATTATAATCTATCTTTGCTTTATATCGTCCATACATCTCAATATCGTCTTCTGTTAAACATAGTTTTGCAGCTATTTTTCTAATATCCTTCGGTTTTGCCTCTTGTGAAATTTGAATATCGCTTTTGAATTGCATATGTTTTCCTCCATTTCATATTGAATATATTCTATATACTGGTATTCTACCACAAGTATATTCTTAAATCAAATAAGTAAGAAAACATTTTCACATAATTTATATTTTATTCAAATTTTCTTATTTCCTTTAAGCATGAAATAACAATATCATCCTTATCATCAATCTCTAAAGCTCTATCAAGAAATTCTCTTGAATTTTTATAATCACCTAAATTCATTAATAAAATTGACAAATTACATAATATTGTTATATTTCTAGGTTCTAAATTAAGTGCCGCAAAATATAACTCTAAGCTTTGCTCATACTCTCCTAAATATCCATATATAAGACCCATAGCTGATAATAATTTTGGATCCATGTTATTAATTAGAATAGCTTCTTCATACATTTTTAATGCCATATCAATATCGCCTAAAATATTATAACAATAACCTTTGCTATACAACACTTTATATTTTTGTACTTGAGTTACCGCCTCTAATTTATTCAAGATTATAATTGCCTCTTTAACCTTTAACTCTTCTATTAATACCTCTACTTTTACTAACTCATTTTCTAATTGTAAATTATTTAAAAGAGTTATTGCATCCTTCAAAAGAGCTTCGTCCTTTATAGTTTTAATTCCTTTCTCTAAAACCTCTTTTGCCTCATCTACTCTACCTTCATTCACATAAATATATGCAAGTTCATATGCGACCAAGCCATCATCTAAATTTTTTTCATAAACCACCCTAAAATTAGATTTTGCCTCCTCTAAAAAATTTATCATATTTTTTTTATTCTTTGAATTTAGGTATATTTCCTTACAAATTAATCCATAGTAACTTTTAACCTTCAAATCTTCGTCATTTATAAACCCTAGATAAGCTCTAAGTTTTAATATCCCATCATATAGCCTTTTATTTTTTATATCTTCTGAAATAAATAATTGTATTGTTTTTTCTAGTTCTGGTACTTTAAGTTTAAGCAACTTCACATACAAACTATTAAATATAAAATTAAAATCAGACCCTAATATTGTCAATATTCCTTCTATTATCGAACTTGTCGTTATTTCTTGATACTTACTTTTTGCCATGTTTATTATCTTTGTTTTTTTTATAGGAATCAAAAACTCTTCTTCCGATATTCCAAAATCCTTTTCTAACTTTTCTTTACTAAGATTAATAAAAATCAAATCATCTGCGTACTGCTTGAAATAGTCATTTATTTTAGACTTCTCAAAAAACTCTATCATACTAATCTCCTACTTGATATATAAATTTGTTTATCTTCATTATAACTTTCAAAATTTGTAAATATAAGATTATCTTGTTTTAAAATTTTACCTTTATCTATGAATAACAATATATCGTATCTAAAAAACTGCCACTTAACTTTTTTACACAATTCTTTAAAATATAAATTATTCACCTCTAACTCATCTACTAAACTACCATCTCTAAGAAGATTATGAGCCAATTCTTTTTTTATATATTTTTTCTCTTCAAAAATCAAACTTTCATTGCCACAACCACGTAAATTTTGCATATATTCGAACTTTAAAAGATCCTTTAAGAACTCTTTACATTCTAAACCTTCACAAAGATATGAAAGCGCACTATATTCCCAATCCTTCTTCTTTTCTAATTTTTCATCTCTAACTATACTAGCAATATCCTCAAAAATCTTGAAAGCATCTTCCTTATATTCATTTTTATATAAATATTCTATAACTCTTTTCCCGTGATTATTATTGTATGTTTTTTCTAAAATATCTTCTATCTCTTTTAATTTATTTAATTCAAAGTACGATATATCTTCTGTTTTTAATATTTCATACGGAGCTGTCGATCGGTATATAATACCATAAGTTGACGCCATTTTATGCATAGAAGTTCCTTTTAAAACTTTAAGAAACCCTAACTGCAACATATCTGGCAACATTCCAAACGTTTCATTAAATGAGTTTTTAAAACTCGCATAGCTCTCTCTAGGTAGTCCTGCTATTAAATCTAAATGAATATGGATATTTTTGCTTGATTTTATTTCGTTTACCCATTTTTTTATCTCTTTAATTCTATTTACCCGCCCTACAATTTCTAAAGTTTTAGGATTTGTAGATTGCACTCCTATCTCTAATTGAAATAAATTCTTCCTTGCTGATTTTAATATATCCACAATCTCTTTATCTAAAATAAAAGCAGTAATCTCAAAATGGAAGTTTATAATTCCATCATCTATTTCTATTAGATATTTTAATAATTCCAAAGTTCTCCCTTTATCATAGTTAAATGTTCTATCAACAAATTTTATTTGTTTAGCCCCTAAAGTTACTAATTTTTTCAACTCTTCTTTTACTCTATCCATCGGATATGCCCTTATAGACTTATCCAATGAAGAA
>JBOFZL010000023.1:0-1573 GCA_051655155.1 Filifactoraceae bacterium | reverse complement strand
TAGTTATATTATACTTCTTTATTATATCCAAATACCAAGTGTGTAGTTCTCCTTTTGTTATGGTATCTAAAGCACTAAAGGGTTCATCCAGTAACATCATCTCACTGGAATAGAGAAAGGCTCTAAGGAAGGATGCTCTTTGTTTCATTCCTCCTGAAAGTTCTTTTGGATATTTTGATGTCTTTTTTCACTATACCATTTTCTTTAATTATAAGCATACTAGACTATTTAAAATTATTTAAATCTAATTTACTAAGATAAACTCATCTATTTTGTTTAAAGCATTATCAATTTCATAATTTCCATAAATATATTTTCCTTTGACATATTAGACTCACTAAATTATTTAAAAAATTGTTAGACAATTTAATGAGGAACTTAATTATTTTATAATAATTCTTTCATGTTTTATTTGATTTAGTTATATATGTATAATATTTTAAACAACTTAACTAATAACTCAAATATTCGATAGCACTTTCAAGTTGCTTATCTCTTTCATTAATAAAATCATTTATACTATTTTCTACAAAAACATCTGGTGCTATAAACTTTATATCTAAATCTTTACCATTTTTATCAGTATACTTTTTTGTGGATAATATTAATAAAAATCCATTCATAATTATTGAAACTGTTGCTATATCACTCATTCCACAAGTCTCTGTTCCAATCAATGTTATATTTTCTTGCCCCTTAATAGAAGATAAAAATACATACTCTAAACAACTGCAAGTTAATTCATTAATTAAAATAACTATTTTTCTATTTTTATAACGATTTTTACCTTCAATTAAAATTGTCTTATTTTGATTTTTTGACCTAAGAAATATTCTTTTTTCACTATTATTAAAAAATTCTACAATAGGTATAATCAAATCTATTCTTCCTCCAAAATTATTTCTCACGTCAATTATAACCTTATCCATTATTTCACTATCTAAATTATTAATAAATTCATTTATTAGTTCCAAATTTATTAATGGAGGCAACTTATAATATGCTATACTAAACTCTTTCTTTATTTTATCATAAAAACTTTTTTCCAAATCTTTAACCTTTGATAAAAATCCCCCTATGCTAATATCATCATTTGTAATATTCTCAACATATTGAACTTCTATATTATATACCTCACCAAAATTGTCAATATATTCTAATTTTAATGTTTTTTTATCATGCGATTTTACAATATTTTTTAATATTTTTATTAATTTCAAATTATTAGTTTTACATTTTTTATATTTGTTCAAAAAAACAAAAATTTCTACATCATCTATTGACTTTAATATAAAACCTTTTTTAATATGTTTATAATCTTCAACAACAATAATTCTATTATTTAATATATTCATAAATATAGGGCAATGGTATACTTTAAAATTTAAAGGTTCAAGTGAAACGTGAGGGTCACAAAGTGATTCTAATATTTTAGATAGTATAGTATAATAATTTATATCTTTTTCGTCTAAATCTATTATTTTTTTCTTCAAATATATATTCCATTCGTTCCAATTAACATAATTATTTATAATATAATTTTTAACAGTTATTTTTTCATTATACAAAATGA
>JBOFZL010000022.1:0-9073 GCA_051655155.1 Filifactoraceae bacterium | reverse complement strand
TTACCAATTCATGTCCATCTCTTTTTTATGATTTAAATCCTCTTGCTCCTCTAACCTATACTCCATAACCTTATTATCCAAAGTACTCTTAAAGAACCTATATGAACCAGCCTTAATACTCTCAACATCATCTCTATCTAAAGTTATCATAACTGCATCATCAAAAGCTCTCTCCATATACTCATTCCTAAAATCAATATCCTTAAAGTCTTTCTTAAAACTTCTAAGTGTACCTTTTGTAAATATCTCTTCATCAGGAATAAATATCTCTCTAAGCTCTTCTTTAATAGCTATATCACTTATACCCTCAATATTTCTTACTAATGATATATATAATTTAATATAAAAAATACAATTACGTCAAATTTTAAATATATACGCATTAAAGGTTCCTACATGTCGTATTTAAAGTTCTCTCCTGTCGCATTTGTATCCAATTTAATTAGTATTTGCAATGGTTATAGCTATACCTAAATACTATTAAATACTAGTAAAGGTGCTTTTTCTGTTCTTTTATATCCTATTTTCTATAAAATTAAATATCTAATTAATTGGATAAACATGTATAAGTTAATAAAATATTTGATATAACAAAAAGGATAGTAACTATAGTCCTATCCTTTTACTTCGCAATATATTAAAATTATTGTACGACTTATTATTGTAATCTGTGATATACAATTGCTTACTTATCTAAAATATAATAATTTAGTCATCATTAAATCTTAAAACCTTTGAGTATTTAGAGTTTTTATTTAAAACCAAAATTTGTTCAACGTCAGTAATTTAAAAGGTTTGGTCAATTATATACATTAGGAATATTATACAGAATTTAAAAAGCCATAGAAATTTATTCTAGGACTTTGATATAACTATAATAAATTTCAATATGAAATAAATTATAAGTAAATTTATAATTAAGCATGATAATATACAAAATAAAATTTTAATAATCATAGTTAAAACTTACCTTTCTTTTTTCTGAAAGCTATTTTAAAATATATATAAATTATAAATAAAAAATATTATTACATCTAATTATATTTTTTTAATATATCATCCTTGATATCTTTATATTTTTTTAATATATCATCCTTGATATCTTTATATTTTTTTATAATTTTATCATCCGTTACTAAAATATCAAAATCTTCCACATTTTTATAATTATAACCACTTCCATTTAAAATAATATCCTCATCTATTGGTATTGAATTAACCTCATCATTTGTATTAAATTTTCCAAACACTGAATCATATATTAAATATGTCTTAGTTTTATCATTTGGTATTGGATTTTTTATCTCATTAACAAATATTATATATTCTTCATTATCTTTCATAAAATTATATCCGCTTGATGTTATATCATAATAAATTTTAGTGGGAGGTTTTGGATATTCATGCCAGCTTGATCTAATAGATATATTTTCATATAAATATATTTCATCATTTGCATTTAAATTGCCTTTATATACTTCTTGTACAATACACTTACTTAAAGTTGAATCATTTAATATCATTCGCTCATTAGAATTCTTAAGTTTAACTCGTAAAATCATTTCTGAATTTTGATGTAATTGTTTAGTATTAATATCTGTATCTATTTTTTCATCTGTATTTAAGAATACACTTATACTTTCTGAAGTTCGTAATATATCTTTTACTTTTATATTTATAAAAGATTTTTTTATACTATTTGCAAATAATCCTGCTAATACTACTATAGCTATGATTACAAAAACGTATATTTTATTTGACCTTTCCATATTTTTTATAAAACGCTTAATATTCATTAGATATTTCTCCATTTACCATTTTATACTTGCAGTCACACAGTCCATCTATATCTTCTTTATTATGACTTGCTATTAATATTAACGTCCCTCGTTTTTTTTCTTTTATTAAAATGTCTCTAACCTTTTCAATACTTTCTTCATCTAATGCATTTGTTGGCTCGTCTAAAATTAATATGTTAGGATTTTCCATAATAGCTTGAGCTATGCCTAGCTTTTGTTTCATTCCTAATGAGTATTTCTTATATGATCTTTTATCATCAGGGTCTAATCCTACTGACTTCATAGCTACTCTAATTTCATTATTTCCTATTATTTTTTTTATCCTAGATAATGTTTTTAAATTTTCAAATCCAGTGTAATTTTCCCAAAAACCTGGAGTTTCAAGTAGTATACCAATATCAGGAGGTATAGAAATTTCCTCATGTAATACTTTATTATCAATTTTTATATATCCATTTGTTGGCTTTATCAGACCAGATATTGCTCTAAATAACATTGTTTTTCCTGAACCATTTCTACCATAAAATCCATATATTTTTCCTGATTCTAAATTTAAATTTATATTTTTTAAAATTTCTATTCCTTTTATTTCTTTATTTAAACTATGTATTTCAATTTTTATCATATCAATAAGTCTCCTAAATCACCCTTTTTTATATTGTAGGTAGATATTCTAATTACAATAAATGTTAACAGTATCAAATAAAAACAATTAAATAAAATGCTATATGTACCTATATCTTTAAAACTAAACTTCTCATTCAGCTTGATGAAACTATTATATACTGGTATAAATTTAATAAATTTATTTATATTTATACCTATATAGATAGAAGCATCTATAAAAAGTATAGATATAGTTTGTAATAATAAAATTGTAATAAGTATAAAACTCTGGTTATGATTTATACTAAGTAAATTTAGTAATGTTAATATAAATGTGTTATATAGAGAACATAGAATTATTACTTGAAAAATATATTTAGTGTTATCTATATTTAATCCATAAATATTTGATACTACAATTGTAACAATGCCTTGAATTATAAAAAATATAAAAACTTTAATAGTAATTAGTATCAACTTTTTTACAATCCATTTATTTATATTTTTTGTTCTAGTAAATATAAATGTACTTCTTATTTTGAAATCTTCTGATATAAAATCATGCAACTTATATATTAAAAAAATTTGAGGTATCATCCAAATAGATATAGAAGTTATATTATCTATAATATTTCCAAACGGTAGAAATGAGTAAACGTTTACAAATAATTCGTTTGAACTTAAGCTATTTGATTTACCTAATATACCATTAGTTATTATGATAAAAAAACCTATAAATAGACTTTCTATAACGAAGTTTATATAATATTTTTTTTTACTTAACATCTTCATATACCCCTATAATATCTATTTTATTTATTATATAGACTCCTATTTTAATAAACACTCCTATTAATATTAATGTTACAATGTTTGTTAATATATTAGTATTAATTGGCAAATAATATTGCAAGAAAATAGTGTCTAAAAACGTATCAATATTTCCACTAAACACACTTTTAAATAATGATAATGATTGTATTAAAAATATAATACAAATTTCTATAATTAATGATAGCGAAGAACTTTTAAATAATAATTTAAGTACATTAAAAATAATTGATATTAATGTAAATATACTTATTTTATATATTATATCCATCATATAGATTATCCCTATGTTAATATCTATATATCTATTACTTGAAGTGATCCAAAATAAGAAAACTAAAATATATATAGTTAATGTATATAAAACTGATAAATTTAAAGAAATATTAATTATTTTTAGCCACCATTTTTTAATACATTTATATCTTAGTGTTATCATATAACTATGAATATAATTTGTATTTATAGCTATATAAATTAAGAATACTGGTATTGTAAAATATAATTTTCTATTTTCTCCAAAATAAATATTCAAAATATCTATCAAATTATGAGTTTCTTCATTTTGAAGCCATTTTCTATATGTAAAGCCTAATAATAGAAAGATACAAATTAATATTATAAAAACAAATCTTTTTTTTAGAAATTCTATTATTTCATTTAATAAAAATTTCATATTTATTCCTTTCTTAATGCAAATCATCTTTTTTTAGTGATTTTCTAATTAGAATATAAGTTAAAATCATAATAATTATATAACTTACTATATAATTTAATATGCCAGAATGAGTGGGTGAATCTAATGAAGTAATTATAGTGTCATTAATTGGTAAAAACCCATTAATAATATCTATAACTATTGTAAATATAAATACTGAAATAATAGCTACTACTTTTGATTTTTTAATAAACATAGAAAATGCTATTCCTAATATTGAAAACAAGCCACCCTGAAGAGCTTTTAGTATTACTATTGTTAAATAATGTAGATATGGATTATATATATAGATATAAGAAAATATATTTACATTTTCACCAATATGTTTTAGTTCATTTAGGTAATCATAGCTAAAAAGATTGTATGTAGGTGCCGAAAAACTATTATTAGCAGTATAACTCGGAAAAGTATACCTACATAAAATGTAATTTATAATTAATGGTGTCAAAACGACTAAAAAAGTAACTAAAAATACAGTTATTACTTTTCCAAATAACCACTTTTTTTTACTTACTCTAGTTAATATAAATGTATTTATATTTTTTTTAGTTTCTATAAAAATACTATCTGAATAAATACTCACTACTATAATCGGAAATATTACTGTAAATGAATCAACAATAAACATACCTCTTATGTTATTTAATGCAAATAAATCATATGATGATCTAACTTCCATTAACGGAAACCCCTTATATATAATGCAACTACCTATAAAATTTAAAATAGTTGCACTTAAAAGAATTAAAATTGCTAACTTCAACTCTTTCCTTTTTGATATATTATATAACTCTACTGAAAGTATATTCTTCAAGCCTTAAGCCCCTCCTTTTATCAACAATCCATTTACTATTTTTAGACCATGCACGTAAACCACTGCATCTAGCAGTTATACTTTGAACACTTGCCTTTATATGTGTTGAGTTTACTACCCTACATATTAAAAGTAACATTTTTTATTTTACCATTCAATCGATTATACTAACTAACCTGTAACTATGGCTAATTGGACATTAATCCACTAAAAAATACAATATTCCTCTCATAAATCAATATATTGGCAAATTTATAATATAAACTTTTAAACATATAAAACCTCTACTTAGTTAATAAGAAGAGGTTTATTTATAATTATTTATTTAGTTTTTGTAAAACTTGCGGCTCTTCTAGTTGATATGTTACCCATAAGCTTGTACTGATTTTTTTATTTTATATTCTCCTAAATTTTTATTGGTATCATTATTTTTAATATAAACTCATTATCTGAGTAATTAACTATTATCTCTCCATCATATTTATTTACTATATATTTAATACTAGCAAGTCCTATCCCATGCATCTGATCATCATTCTTACTAGTTTGAATACGTTCATCTATAAACTTAATATCATTCACTTTAGTATTTATAAATTTTATTATTGCAAATCCATTTATATATGTTGCTTTAACTTCTATTCTTTTTTCTATTTCATTATTTATATTCATACATGCTTCAATTGCATTATCTAGTGCATTTGCAAATATTGCGCATATATCATTATTTTTAATAAACATTAATTTTGATATATTAATACTATCTTCAAATTCAATATTGTTTTTTTTACAAAGATATATTTTTTCTCCTAAAATTATATCTAATGTTTTATTTCCAGTATTTTTAAAGTTCTCAAAATCACTTATCTGAAATTCTAAACTATTTATATATGATATTATTTCTTCTTTAGTATCATAGCCTTTTATACAAATCATATGGTTTTTTAAATCATGATAAGTGTACTTTAATTTATCATGTATTTCACTTATATTTTCATAACTCTTCTGATTTATTTTTATTCTTTCATTGATAAGTTCATATTCTAACTTAATTTTATCATCTTTCACAATCTTTCCTATAACTATCAGAAGTACTATACTTGATACTACAATTAATATAGTTATAAATATTAATACGATAATACTTTCAATACTAACAAAATCATCTTTTAGATTATATCCAAATATTAATAACACACTTACTATATTTGCTATAATAGGTAACCCTATTAATAACATGTCTTTAAACTTTAATTCTAGAGAAAGCCTAAAGTATCTAAGTAATATAATTCCTATAAATAAAAATACCTTAGCTATAATAATACTTTGTAATCTAAATATATTCCCACTCAATAATATATTTACACTACTTAATTTATTAAACATTACAACTATACTAATGGATAATCCATCAGAAACTATTAATCCTAGCCAAAATAATAAACTAGCTAATGTACATTTTTGTATTTTATCTTTATACAATAAAGAATAAAATACTACACTTACAATCATATATATAATAATCTTATAATTAGGATATATTTCAGCTGTATTTAAAATTACTGTAATCATAAATATAATAATAATTCCAGATATGTATTTTATATTAGATTCTTTTTTATTTGAAACTGAGTCAATTGCTAGAAAAAAAATAATCCAATCTATAATTCCTGAAGATACATTAATAATATCCCAAATTCCTATATTTAAATTTGTTAACATACTATATCTCCTAATATATTTGTTAGTGCAAGTTTTAGGTCTTTAACTCTATATTTACTTATTGGAATATCTTTGCCTTCTACTACTATTATATTTCCATTCATTGATTCTACTAACTTTAAATTAACTATATAACTATTATGACATCTAAAAAATCCATAACTTCTCAATGTTTTTTCTATTTTGGATATACTCATTTTAGTAGTATATGTATTATTGTTGGTATAAATCACTATATTAGGTCTATCTGTTTCTATATAAGTTATATCGTCGATTCTAATTCTATCTATATAATTTTTAACAGTTATACTTAAGTAATTATTTTTATTTCTCATTATCTCGTTTATACACGGTAAAATATTTTTCGATATTTTCATATGTGTTATTGGTTTTAGTACATATCGATAGGCTTTTACCTCATAACCTTCTTGCATAAATTCTGAAAATGAAGTCATAAATATTATTTCTAACTTTTCATTAAATTCTCTTATTTTCCTAGCCGTATCCATACCATTTATTCTTTTCATTTGTATATCCATAATTAATATATCTAAATTTTTAGGATAATTATCTAACAAATCTTCTCCTGATGAGAATTCATATATATTATAATTTATATGATCAGAACTTAATATTTCAGTTAATATATCTTTGATCTTTGATCTATACTGCAATTCATCATCACATATTCCTATATTAATCATACATTTAATTTCCTTTCAGTTATATGTTTCATCACATGACTTATATTACTTTAAATTACATATTTTTTCCATATTTTTATATTTTTTGTCGCTTTCTGGTCATTAACTATCGCTTTTTAATGATTAAATGTTACTTTTTAGAGATACTTATATTTTACAAGCAAAAAAGTTATTCAAAATATAAAAATTCCGAATAACTTTTTCATTATTTTAACATCAGTTGATATTTCAAATCCATTTATCACTCATTTTATATGTTTTTTAGTACTTTTTAAAATTAAATCCTAATAATTCTATATCATCTTCTTTATTTAATCTATTGTCATAGTTTTTTCTTAACTGAATTATATTCAAATGATCAAATCCACACTCTTTATATAATTTTATAGCACTTGTATTTCTAGGAACTACATCAACAAACATTGATACAATACCTCTATCTATCATTAACTCATCTAATCTTTTCATTGCACACTTTCCAATACCATTACTTCTATACGATTCTAATATAAATAAATCTTCTAGCCAAGCAACATCTTGGCCTCCAAACCTAACATAGAAAAATCCGACAAGAATATCATCTAAAAAAATATTATATACTTCACCTTGTTTTATCCATTTACTCAAAGTCTCTCTAGATTGTTCATCTGTACTCCAATACTCTTTCGGTGCATTATTTAATTTTCTATGATAATTCATTAAATCTGTAATCATTCTTATCGTATCACATATTAATGAATCATTAATCTCATCTATTTTAATATTCAAAACACCATCTCCTTGCCAATTGCTTAAATTTTAACCCCTTATATTTCTATTTACTATCATTTGTACTAAATCCAAAACTTTTAATCTCCACGCCATTAATATCGCCTGATATCCAACTATCCTTCACCTTATCTTCCTTCTCATTCATACTATCAACATTCTTCTTTCTATAAGATCTCTTAACCTGGCTCTTTGCAACCTTACTTTTATTAGGTGCTTCTTCTCTAGCTTTTTTATTTATATAATTATGAAGCTTCATAGTTCCAAACTTTTCAACCATAGACTGCTCAGTAATAACCCAAGTTTTTCCGAACTTCTTAATATCCTTACCTACAACCAATTTCTCACAAGCCACCTGCTTTCTCAAACTTGAAGAATCCATTCCATAAATCTCTCCAACCTCTGAAAAAGTATATAATCCTTGAAAACTACCCTTACCCATATAATCACCTCATCTAAAATTCGCTTTGCTTGAGCGACTACGTCTGCGAACCACTTCATATCTCCAACGACTTTGTCTGTTGCTCAAAATCTATAATTAAAAGTTCTATAAATTAGTACAAAATCATTTTTTATTTTCACTATAACGTGAATAACTATTTAAATCTAATCAGATCAATTTTCATTTTAATATCCACATAAAAACTTTTCAACCATTTAAGTACAAACCTTTAAGAATGTATTTCCTATTATATTTGAATCTATAGTATATGTTAGAGATTAGTAATTACAACGCTTAAAGCATATCTATAACTAGTAATCATAAATACTTGAATCTATTTTCATTATCGTGATAAATAACGAATAGCTATATACATAGAGTACATGTACCAGAATATAGAAAAAATGCAATCCCACACAAGTTTCGACAGAAAGATACATGATGATTATGATATACTACCAAAGTATTTACCATTAATTGCCAATTAATAATCTAAAAAAGTCGAAAAATGGTTCACAATAATGCAGTTAATATCTGTGTAATGTACATTGTGAAAAAGTAGCATACATACTAGGTGTAAATACATATAGGGGACATTATAGAAATAAGATAGCATTCAGCTAGAAAAAAGGAGAGTAAAAAATGGCTAGAAAGTTAACACAAAATGAC
>JBOFZL010000021.1:0-3834 GCA_051655155.1 Filifactoraceae bacterium | reverse complement strand
TGGTGTTCGTAGCATTGGTTGTTAACCCTATTATTGTATATGTTATGATTAGACAAAACCCATTCCCATTGGTATTTAAGTGTTTAAGACAAAGTGGAATAACAGCGTTCTTCACAAGAAGTTCTGCTGCTAACATTCCTGTTAATATGAGTCTTTGTGAGGAGCTTAACTTAGATAAGGATACTTATTCAGTGTCTATTCCTCTTGGAGCTACAATTAATATGGCAGGTGCTGCAGTTACAATTTCTGTATTAACTTTAGCTGCAGTTAATACTTTAGGTATTAATGTTGATATTCCTACAGCTATTATTCTAAGTGTGCTTTCTGCTGTAAGTGCTTGTGGAGCATCTGGAGTTGCTGGTGGATCACTTCTTCTTATTCCTTTAGCTTGTAGTTTGTTTGGTATTCCTAATGATGTAGCAATGCAGGTTGTAGGGGTAGGATTCATAATAGGAGTTCTTCAAGATTCTTTTGAGACTGGATTAAACTCTTCTACAGACGTATTATTTACTGCTGCTGCAGATTTTGCTAAGCAAAGAAAAGAAGGAAAGAAAATAGTAATTAAGAAATAAAGTTCAATTTGACTTAATTATTAGTTGTTAAGAAAAAACGCCCATTACTTAAGGTTATGGGCGTTTTATTTGCATTGAATTAAGTTGTAAATTATAAAAATTTATATTAAGACTATTATATTTTTCAGGTTACTATCTTCCTAATTGTTTAATTATTACAGGGGTAGTTTTGTTAGTATAGTCTATTAGAAATTGAATTATTTTTTCTGTGTCATTGTCTTGTACAGCTTTGTATATATTTTCTAAATCATGATAGTCTGAATGATTTATACCTACAGCATAGCCGTAAATATGTCTTAATATAAGTTGTTGTCCTTGGATTACTATCATATTGTCTCTTAGCCTCTTATTACCACAATTATAATAAAATACTCCAAATATATCGAAGACACCCATCACTCTTTGCTCTATGGTGGTGGCATTTTTGTATGATTCCAAACCTTGCTTTATTTCAGTTAGTAGTTTGGAGGGGTGGCATCTTGCCATGGCAAATTTTATTGCAGCTGTGTGGAGGGTAATTGTTAAGTCTTGGATTTCGTACACGTCATCTTCGTTTATTTCTATTACGCTAGCACCTATGTTGTTAATATAGTTTACAAGGTTTTCTGCTTGTAGTCTATTTATAGCTTCTCTAAGAGGGGTACTGCTTACTCCATATTTTTCTTGTAATTCTCTAACATTAATTTTGCTTCCGAGCGGAAGTTTAAGGCTTATTATATCATTTTTTAATTTAGCATATATCTGTTCTACTAGAGATTCTTTTTTTATTATGGACACCTTGTATCATCCTTTCAAATTGTATTGTTGATACTTATTTGTATACTCATTTAAGTTTATTATGCAATTATTTTGCAGATAAGTGGCTTTAATTATCAGTTATCTTAGATTATAGATAATAGTATAGCATAAATATTTTTTTTGTAAAATATATTATGCAATATGTAAAATATTATCTTTTTTGTTGACAGGAAGAGAAGTTCTATTTTATAATCAGATTAAATCTTGCAAGATATAAAATATAAGATACATAGTTTGGATTTGGTGTGTTAGGTGTTTCTTATTTTTGTTGAAAAGGTTTTCCTTTTCTGTTTCTTGTGTTAGAATATTTTTAAATTTAGGAGGTTGCTTTATGGAAGTTAAAAATTTTAATGAACTGATTGCTAAACTTAAGGCTCATACTTCTTCTAAGAAAGTTGCTATTGCCGGAGCTCATGATGAACATGCTCTGGAGGCTGTTTTTATGGCTGAAGAAGAAGGATTGATTGATCCTATTTTTGTTGGCGATAAGGTTAAGATTTTGTCCATTGCCAATGAGCTTGGGAGAAAGATTGACGAGTCTAAAATCATTAATGAAGTTACTGATGAGGATTGTGCAAAAAAAGCAGTAAAGTTAGTGCGAGATGGGCAGGCAAATGTTCTTATGAAAGGAAAGCTCCAAACAGCTGATCTTCTTCGCCAAGTGGTTAATAAGGAAGAAGGTATTGGCATGGGAAAGAATATGTCCCATGTGGCTATTCTAGAAGTTCCTGGATATAAGAAGCTTTTAGGGATTACAGATGGAGGTATGATTGTTTATCCTGATCTTGAACAAAAGAGGGACATTGTACTTAATGCTGTTGAGATTTTCCATAATTTAGGGTATGAATGTCCTAAAGTTGCGGCGCTTTGCGCTGTGGAAACTGTTAACCCTAAGATGCAAGAGGCTGTTGATGCTGGGAAGCTTAAGGAAATGAATTTGGAGAATTGTGTTGTTGAGGGTCCTATTTCTTATGATTTAGCTATGTCTCATGAGTCTGCGAAAATAAAGGGATACACTAGCCCTGTTATTGGAGATGTAGATATTTTTTTAATGCCTAATATGGCTACAGGGAATATTGTGTCTAAAGCCTTGATTTATAGTGCAGGGGCTACTATGGCAGGTATAGTGGTAGGGGCGAAAGTTCCAATAGTGTTAACTTCAAGAGGGGCAACTACTGAGGAAAAGTATTTATCTATTGTACTTTCTGCAGCAGCAAGCAGATAATAAGGAGGATATTATGAAAAAGTTAATGACAGGTAATGAGGCAGTTGCAAGAGGAGCTTGGGAGGCTGGAGTTAAGTTTGCTAGTGCTTATCCAGGGACACCTTCTACTGAAATTTTAGAGAATGCAGCTTTATATAAAGGAGATATACTTGCAGAGTGGGCACCTAACGAGAAGGTTGCGCTTGAGGCTGCAATAGGTGGAGCCATTGCAGGAGCTAGAAGTTTTTCTGCCATGAAACATGTAGGGGTTAATGTAGCAGCAGACCCATTGTTTACGTTTGGGTATACAGGGGTTAATGCAGGGATGGTACTTATTAGTGCTGATGAGCCAGGTCAATATTCATCTCAAAATGAACAAGATAATAGAAACTATGCGAAAGCAGCTAAGATTGCTATGTTAGAGCCTTCTGATAGTCAAGAGGCTAAGGATATGATGAAGATGGCTTTTGATATATCCGAAGAATTTGATACTCCGATTATCTTTAGAATGACCACAAGGGTTTGTCATAGTAAGTCTGTTGTTGATTGTGAAGATAGATTAGATGTTGGAATAAAACCATATGAAAAGAATGTTCAGAAATTTCTTACTGTACCTGCATTTTCACAGGTTTTAAGGGTTAAGTTGGAAGACCGATTAGCTAGACTTAAGGAATTTTCAAACTCTACAAAACTGAATTATATAATTGATAATAATAGCAAAATAGGTGTAATTGCCTCTGGAGGAGCTTATATTTATGCCAGAGAAGTTTTCGGAGATACTGTTAATTACCTTAAGATAGGATTTTCGTATCCACTGCCTGATAGAAAGATAAGTGATTTTGCCAAGTCTGTAGATAAGTTATATATAATTGAAGAAAATGATCCTTATATAGAGGATGAGGTTAGAAAATTGGGATTTGATTGTTATGGTAAAAACTTATTTCCTCCTTATGGGGAGATGACTCCGGATGTTATTAGAAAATCCGTTTATGGAAAAGCTATGGATACCATTGAGTATGAAAAAGAGTTGGTTGTTCCAAGACCACCTACACTTTGTGCAGGTTGCCCACATAGAGGTTTCTTCTATGAACTAGGAAAACGAAAAGATGTAATGGTTTCAGGGGATATAGGTTGTTATACCTTAGGATTTGCTGATCCATATAATGCCATGGATACAACAATTGTTATGGGAGGCTCTATGAGTATTGAACATGGAGCTCAACAGGTATTTAACATGGAAGGCGCTACTAAGAAGAGAGT
>JBOFZL010000020.1:0-9308 GCA_051655155.1 Filifactoraceae bacterium | reverse complement strand
TCCTATGCCTTATTCCAGAGTTTTTTGAATGAAGAGATTTCCTTATGATCTTTTTAAAAGTATGCTTATCCTCTTCAGGCAAATCCACATAATCTATCTTTAAAGGATTTTAAATTGCCTCAAGAGATTTGTCTATGATATCACCAGGACCTGCCATAATATTAAAAGCATTAAGGAGATAGTCAATAGCAGACTTATTATCGGGAACACTCTCAACATCGTGTTCGTGATTTTTACGAATATCTTTTAAGATAGTATCCCAAGTTTTATGAGTTTTATGTCAGAAAAAATCCCCCTCATTGATAAGAAATGACTCCGAAGTTTGTAAAGTATAATCCCCATTAGCATCAGGATACTTACCTACAATATTACATTTTAACATCTCAATATAAGCGTTTAATGATTTAATAGTTGAAGCGGCAATGACATCAATAAAAATTTCAATATCAGCTATAAGTTCCTTAAATTTATCGTGAGTAGCTATCTCACAAAGCAGATGATTATTTATATTTCCGCTTGTAAGTAAATCAATCATTTTATCACTCAGATGTAGATTAATTAAATCTGTATTTGGGTGATTTCTATTTTCGGTAAGACCAAGTATATAGTTAGTAGAAATATTATAAAATTTAGCAAGAATTATCAAGTTACCGTGATTTATTTCCTTAAAATCATCACTTTCATAATTGCCTAAAGCAGACTTAGAAATACCAGTAAAATTATCAAGTTCCTCTAAATATAAACTACGCTCAATCCTCAAATCCTTTAAGCGTTCTTGTAAAGTAAGCTGAGTTTTCATTGTGATAAACTTCCTTTGAAGTAGATTTTTTAATAGTATAAAATACCATTCCACAATTGTGGAATATTAAAAAAATGTCCCTTATTCCAAGATTGTTGATATACGGAAAAAAGAGAAAAAATATTTTATCATACAGACAAGCAAAATTTATACAAATAAAGTTACGCAGATGGAAAAGTAACAATAAAAATATAAAAAGAAAGGAAAAAAATATAACTATGGAAATAAAAAGTTTGCATACCCATATAGACATCACGGTCAAAAGGGCAAAGTGTAATAGCAAAGTAGCATATAACGCAAGAGATAAATTACAAGATGAATATTATGGAAAAATACACAACTACTCCAAAAAAGAAGACCTTGTATTTTCAAAAATATTTTTACCAGAACATATACCAAAAGAATTTTCAAATAGAGAGTACCTATGGAACGAAGTAGAAAAAATAGAAAAAAGTAAAAACTCAAAACTTGCAAGAAATTTACTTTTTATGCTACCAAGAAAATTAAATGCAGAAGATAGAATAAAACTATTAAGTGAGTTTGTAAAATAAAATTTTACCTCCAAATGAATGATAGCAGATTGTAACATTCATAACACTATGGCAAGTGATAACGAAGAACAACCACACGCCCATATCCTATTAACACTTAGAGAAATTGATAGTGAGGGAAAATTGAAACCCAAATCAAAAAAAGAATATATACTTGACTAAAACGGAGAAAAAATAAAATTAAAAATTGGAAACTATAAATCAAAAAAAGTAAATATGAATGACTGCAATGAACCTGACAAAGCAAAAATATGGAGAGAAAATTTTGCAAAAAAGCCAATCAATATTTTGCAAAAAATAATATAGATAAAAAAATATACCCTCTTACATTTGAAGAACAAAGAAGAGAAGAACTTCCACAAATTCATTTAGAAACAGCAAGCTACCAGATGGAGAAAAAAGGAATAAAAACCGAAAGAGGAAATATAAATAGAATAATCATAGCCTTTAACAAAGAATTTAAAGCTTCACAAGAAGAACTAAAAGAAGCAGGAAGATTTATTACAAGTATGATAAGTAGAGTAAAAAATATGTAAAAGCCGTATCAGTAAAAAGCAAAAAGAAAATAACACATCAGCAGACCTATTTAATGTTTATTCATATATCGAAATTTACTATAAAATCCAAAAAGCAATATCAAAAGACCTTACAGGAAACAGCAAACATAAAAAAAGAATATTTTTATGGAAAAAAAGAAATGCACACCTTAGCATATATGAGAAATAACACCTTAAAAACTATCTTAGATATACGATTAAAAAAAGATGAAGTAACTAAAAAGATAAAAGACAATAAGGCAGAAATAGAAAATTGTAATAACAAAATAAAAAGCATAGACACCCTTTTAAAGCAGGAAAAAATAATAAAAAAATAAAGAAGTATTTAATAAATATCAAAATATGGATAATTCATTTTTTGAGTAAAATAAAAGGTACAACCAAAGAAGATTATTACAAAGAAAATAAAAATGAAATAGATAAATATAAAAGAACATTGCCATAGTAAAAAATCTAACAGAAAGTCAAAAGATAGAGCCTAAAAAATGGGAGAACTCAAAAACAAATTTACAAGATCAAATATCAAGACTAAGCTATCATCAGCAAGAAATATAAAAAAGAAGTAGACCAAATAAAGCATATCAAGTATGTAGTAGAAAAAGTAAATAAAGAAGTTGTTATAGATATAAATGTTGAAATAGAAATAGCCTATCAAAAAGCCATAGAAAGAGGAGAAAAGCCAAGCGTAACAATGGCAATATAAGAATTTCAAAAGCAGATTGCCAAAGAAGATAGACAAAGTGGGTGGGCAAAAGAAAATTACAAAATCAAGGGAAGTATGCATAGCGAAAATGAATTGTAGAAAAAGGCTGTAATTTTGGTATAATTACAGTGCTTAGACCTTGTTGATTTCGATAAATAAATTGGCTTACAAGCTGTAAGCTAAATTAGATATAGTAAATTAAATCAAAATTAAGTTAATGAAAAAGTATAATATTACCACAGAATTATATTTATAATGTTTTTCAAGTGTAGTATAATAAAACTTAATAGAAAAACAGAAAATGCAGTGAAAAAATATGTTAAAGTAATTAAAGGTGATACCAAACTGAAAAGAACTGCATCAGGCTGTGTTTAAAAATTAATAAAGAGAGTGTCAGCTTATTGCAGAGTAAGTACGGATACCGAAGATCAGATTAACAGTTACAATTCTCAAGTAGAATACTATACAGATTTTATAAAGCAAAACAATGAGTGGACACTTGCAAAAATATATTCTGACGAAGCTATTCTCAGGTATGCAGTCTGATAAAAGAATCATGCCTTTAGTAGTATGTTGGAATGTAGTTTTTGTGGTAATATGCTTTTTAGAAGAAATGGGGATTCATAACTCTTTAAAATCATAATGAGAGTTATGTACATGAGGATTAAAATAAAGGGGGAGTTGCGGATTAATGCTAAAAATTTGGAAAGAAAAATATTATTAATTTCTTTTATTGCAGGACTTGTATTTGCGGTTGTAGAGATTGTGTTTTCTGTATATATAGGTTCAAAAGCAGTATTGATGGATGCTGTATATGATTCTTCAGAGCTTGTTTTTATAGGTCTTATCTTGTTTTTAACGCCTTTATTTTATAAACCTATAACTGAAAAACAACCATACGGGTATTTTCAATTTGAATCTATTTTTATAATAGTTAAGGGGTTTATGATGCTTTCTGTTACAGGTAGTGTATTAGCTACTGCAATTGAATCAGCAATATCAGGAGGAAGAGTTGTAAGTGGGGTTCAAATTGCTATATTTCAATGTATTCTCGGGATTATAAGTATGGCGATATTAATTGTTATGAATAGATTGAACAAATCAATAGATTCACCTATAATTAAAAGTGAAATTTTAGGATGGCATGTTGATGTTGCTTATAGCTTAGGCATGTCACTTATGTTTTTTATATCATCTTTTTTAAAGAATACAATGTTTGAATTTATAACACCATATTTTGACCAAATTGTAGTTGTTATAATTGTAATTATAATGTTACCTGAAATGATAAAAATGATTTATTCATCAATAAAGGATATTTTTCTTTTTTCACCGAATGAGGCAACCTTATTAAACATTAAACAGTTATGTGAAGATATTTTACAAAAAAATGGTTTTACAAGTAAGTTTTATGAGGTAACACGAACCGGAAGACAATTATGGATTTCCATTTATTTTACGATAGAAGAAGCCACGCTAGAGATAAGTTTATTAGAAGAAGTATCTTTAGAGGTAAATAAAATAGTTAAAGAAGATTTTTTTAACAGTAGAGTGGAACTTATTCTTATACCTAAGAATAAAAGTTTTTGAATATCAAAAGAACAGGAGGGGATTTATGATTATTAAAGTTTTTACCATGAATTCGTTTGCAAAAAAAGAAGGCGGTGGGAATCCTGCGGCAGTCGTTCTTGAGGCGGACGGTTTATCAGATGATCAGATGCGGCAGATAGCAGCAATTATTGGTTTTTCAGAAACAGTATTTATTACAAAATCTGAATTAGCAGATTTTAAACTTAGGTTTTTTACTCCTATTGAAGAGGTTGATCTTTGTGGACATGGAACGATAGGAGCGTTTTATTTAATGTCAAAGCTTGGGATGGTAAAACTCGGAAATTATAGTCAAGAAACAAAAGCAGGAATTTTAAATGTGGAAATAAAGGAAAATAATATAGTAATGATGGATCAAGCTAATCCTACTTTCTATGAATTTGTTGATAGGCAGGAAATTGCTGATTCTTTAAATATAAAAGTTAAAGATATTAGAGAAGATTTATTTCCTCAAATTGTTTCTACAGGATTACGTGATATTATAATACCAATAAGTGATTTTAAAACTCTTAGTAGAATTGTTCCAGACATGACTAAAGTCGCGGAAATAAGTAAAAAATACAATACGATAGGTTACCATCTTTTTTCTTTAGAAACTTTAGGTGGAACAGCTCATTGTAGAAACTTAGCTCCTCTTTATGGGATTAAAGAGGAATCTGCTTGTGGCACTGCTAATGGGGCATTAGGTTCATACCTTGTTTATCATAAAAAAATAAGTGTTGAAGAGGCTAAAAATATTGTTGTTGAGCAAGGCTATATAATGGACATGCCTTCGGAAATTTTAGTTTCTCTTAAAGTGGAAAATGATAAAATTACTAGAGTTTGTGTTGGAGGAAATGCAATTAATATAAAAGAAATAGAAATTGAAATATAATTATAGGTAATTATAAATGAATAGAATATTAAGAAACACAGCCAGTTACATCTATTGATGTAACTGGCTGTGTTAAAATTATGATGAAAATCAAAATTTGTATGAATATAACTTTTATAAAAGAGGGTTATTTAAATGTTATTATTAATTCATCATCATTAATTCGTTCTCCTAAAGTGATGAACACTTCATCAACAATTCCATTGATTTTTGATAAAACTGTAGTTTCCATTTTCATTGCTTCAACGGTAAAAAGAGGTTGATTAATCTGAATTGTATCTCCAGATTTTACAAATATACCAGCTATTGTTCCAGGTATTGGAGATGATAAGTGTTTAATATTTTTTTGTTCAGCTTTTCTTTTGTTGTCACGTTTTACTTCAACAGATTTATCAACAATTTCAGTTTCTCTTGGTGAGCCGTTTACGTCAAAATAAAGTGTACGAACTCCTTTTTCATCAGCATCACTAAGGCCAGTGTATTTAATATTAACGCTCTTCCCTGACTCAATTTCTACTTCTAATTCTTCTCCAATTTCCATTCCGTAGAAAAATGTTTTTGATGGAAGTTTACTTATATCATTATATAACTCCAAATGTTTACAGTAATCTTCATAAACTCTAGGGTACATAGCATAGCTGATTACATTTCTTGGATTAATATTTCTGCTATAATTTTCTTTCAAATAGCTTTCTATTTTTTGAAGATCTTCTGATGGAAGGAGATCTCCAGGTCTACACGTAATAAATTTTTCGCCTTTAAGGACAACTTTTTGTAATTCTTCAGGGAATCCTCCTTCAGGTTGTCCTATTAAGCCTTTAAAATACTCTATAACTGACTCAGGAAAGGATAACTCAATACCTTTTTCTAATATATTTTCGGAAGTTAAATCGTTTTTAACCATAAATATAGCCATATCTCCAACTATTTTTGAAGAGGGAGTTACTTTTATTATGTTTCCAAGAAGATTATTTGCAGTTTTATAAGCTTCTTTAACTTCATGAAGCTGTTCGCCTAAACCAAGACTTTCTACTTGTGGAATAAGGTTAGAGTATTGACCACCAGGAATTTCATAATTGTATATCTCTACCGAAGGTGTTTTTAAATCTGGTTCATATTTAGAATATAGATTTCGAACACCTCCAAAATAATCACTTATTTCGTTAAGTTTATCTAAATCTAAATCTGTATCTCGAGCAGTATTCTTTAATGCGGCGACAACGGAGTTAAGTGAAGGTTGACTTGTTAATCCTGACATTGATTCTATAGCTAAGTCCACAATATCAACACCTGCTTCTGCTGCCATTAATACTGAACTCACACCATTTCCTGTGGAATCGTGAGTATGAAAATGAACTGGAACGCTAAGCTCATTTTTAAGAGTAGAGAATAATTTATTTGCGGCATATGGCTTTACTAAACCAGACATATCTTTAATACCAATCACATGAACACCTAAAGACTCTAGTTCTTTGGCTTTTTGGACGTAATAGTCAAGTGTATACTTTGTGTTTTGTGGATCTAAAATATCTGAGGTGTAACAAATTGCACCTTCGACTATTTTTCCTGTTTTTAGGGCAGTATCTATTGGTTTTTTCATATTTTCTATCCAATTCAAACTATCAAAAATTCTAAATACATCTATGCCACGTTCAGCTGCAATGTTTATAAACTCTGTTACAACATTATCTGGATAATTTTTGTAGCCAACAGCATTAGATGCTCTTAGCAGCATTTGCTGAAGAACATTTGGCATAAGCTGTTGCAATTTCTCTAATCTTACCCAAGGAGATTCCTTCAAAAATCTGTAAGCGACATCAAAAGTTGCGCCTCCCCAAGTTTCCATCGAGAATTGATCTTTAAACACCTGATTGCAATATGGAGCTATATTTTTTAAGTCATATGTTCTTAATCTTGTTGCCATGAGAGATTGATGAGCATCACGCATTGTTGTATCTGTAACATAAAGTTTGCAATCGTTCATTATTTTTTGTGTAAAGGCTTTTGCTCCTAGTTTTTGGAATAAATCTCTATTTCCAGTAATTTCAGGAATAATATCAAATTTAGGTTTTTTGTATTCGAATTTTGGGGTCAAAATATCTTTGGATTCATTTACTGTTATATCTCCGATAAAATTAATTAATTTACTAGCTCTATCTTTACTAGATTTAATATCAAAAAGTTCATGTGTTTCTTCTATGAAAGAAGTGTAACATTTCCCATTTTTAAAAGTTTCATGATTTAACACGTTTATTAAAAATGAAATATTTGTTTTTATACCTCTTATTCTAAATTCTCTAAGTGCTCTGAGCATTTTTCTTATTGCGCCATGGAAACTTCTATCCCAAGAAGTAGTTTTTACAAGAAGGCTATCATAATAAGGGGTGATTTCTGAACCGGTAAATGAATTTCCACCATCTAAACGTATTCCGAATCCAGCTCCTGACCTATATACAGCTATTCTGCCAGTATCTGGCATGAAATTTTTAGTAGGATCTTCTGTGGTAACTCGACACTGAATGGAAAAACCATTAATTTTAATGTCATCTTGGGATTTAATATTTATTTCATTAGAGTCAAGAGGATATCCCATAGATATTAATATTTGACTTTGAACTATATCAATTCCAGTTATCATTTCTGTGACTGTGTGTTCAACTTGAATTCGAGGGTTCATCTCTATAAAATAGTAATTTTCTTTTTCGTCAACTAGAAATTCCATAGTGCCTGCATTATGGTAATTAACCTCTTTGGCTAATTTAAGTGCTGATTTAAATATATTATCTTTAACTTTTTCAGATAGAGTGATTGCAGGAGCGAACTCTATAACTTTTTGGTGTCGGCGTTGTAGCGAACAGTCTCTTTCGTGAAGGTGAACAATATTTCCATAATTATCTCCTAATATTTGAACTTCAATATGTTTTGGTTTTATTAAATATTGTTCCATAAAAATTTGGTTATCACCAAATGATTTAATAGATTCATTCATAGCGTTTTTGAATTCGACTTCCATAAATTCAGGAGAATGTACTATTCTCATACCACGTCCGCCGCCGCCATTAGCTGCTTTTAGTATTACTGGATAACCTATATTATTTGCAATTTCTAGAGCTTCTTCAAATGATTTGATTGCACTTTTTGTTCCCTTTATTATAGGAACACAACATTTTTCAGCTATTTTTTTTGAGCTTATTTTATCTCCCATCATGTTCATGGAATCCGAACTTGGTCCTATAAATTCAATATTATTTTTTCTACACATATCTGCAAAGATAGGGTTTTCGGATAAAAATCCATAACCAGGATGAATAGCATCGCAATGACTTGATTTTGCGATTTTAATTATCCCTTCCATGTCAAGGTAAGCATCAATAGGACCTTTGTTTTTACCTATTAGATATGATTCGTCTGCTTTTGTTCTAAATAAAGATAATTTATCTTCTTTTGAGTATACTCCAACAGTTCTAATTCCTAGCTCTGATAAGGCTCTAAATACTCGTATAGCAATTTCGCCACGATTTGCCACTAATACTTTTTTAAACTGTTTTATTTTATATTGCATAAATCCCTCCTATAGTTTAATTATTTTGTAATTTAAGTTATTAATTTCATCTTTACTAAATATATCACGCAAGATTAATAAAGTCAATCTTGCATAATTAATATCAATTTTAATATAGAAACATTGATAAATCAAGGTAAAATTTGATAAATTAAATTGACAAATAAATGAAATAAAAGTTGCAAAATTATTATAGCTTGAAAAAAACGTATTCTTAAATAGTACGTAGTAAAAATTTTTTTAAAAGATTAAAAAATTTATCAAATATTAGGGTTTATATGGTAAAATATGTTGTAACGATTTAAAGTTTGGAGGAGTTATGAAAACTAAAATAGTAATTTTAGCAGCGGGACAAGGAACACGAATGAAATCGGATATTCCAAAGGTTATGCACAAGGTATGCAATTTACCTATGCTTGAGTATGTAATTTCAAATGCTGAAAAATTATCAAAAGATAAACCGATTATTGTAATTGGTCATAAGGCAGAAGAAATAAAAATGTATTTTGGTTCTAGGGGAACTTTTGTACTCCAAGAACAGAGGTTAGGAACAGGGCATGCTTTGATGATGGCTATAGATTATATAGAAGAGGACGATAATGTACTAGTCATATGTGGAGATACCCCATTAATTGAAACTGATTCACTTTCTTT
>JBOFZL010000019.1:0-4293 GCA_051655155.1 Filifactoraceae bacterium | reverse complement strand
TGTATACGATCATGGAACGCCTAGGACTGATACAGCTAATATAACACATTATAACTCGATTTCAATATTGTAGTATCGAGTCACAGACATAAACATATGCAATTGGGACTTTAACCCAAGTTTTTAGTAGGATACCCCTGTACTATATCGAGCCATTTGGTTTGCTCTAGGGCAAGCACTCTCACTTATAAAACCCTATCTATTCAGTTTTTATTTTGAAAGCTTGTACTAAATCCTCAACTGTGAGAATATCTCGATAATTTTATAAACCTTTTTTAGTTATAATCTTGTATAAACAGTTACTTTTTAGTAGCAATAGTTTCTAAGAATTACATTTATTATCTAACTGATACTAACAGTTGGGTATTAATTTACGATTAGGTTTGCATAACAAAAGTTAATTTAACTTTTTTTATTTTATACAATTCACTTTATTTTTATTGTTCAGTTTTTTTATAATCCATGATGCCAAAGACAATATTAAATAACTAAAAATAATTTTGTAAATTATAAATACCATTAATAATTTAACGTTTCCCTCCATATATCTATTACTATCCCACATTTGTATTGAATTTAGTATGATAAACTTAGAGCGTATATTCCATTTTTGAAATTTTATTCTTTTTTGTGATTTTCCATATATTCTATTAGAGCCATCTAAAATAAATATTGACATTATAATTTCGATTCTAAGCGTTTTATTTTATCTTTTAATGTACTTTTAGCATTAATATATCTACTCTCGGTCTTATCAAATAAATATCCATATCTTGAAAATATATCTCTACATATTTTAGTTAATATATTATTTTTCAAATTATTATTTAGGTAATCTACTTGATTTATTATATCCAATTTATTAAACTCTTCTTTTCTCATATAAAATATATACACTTTAAATAACTTGTTGTTAATTTGTATTAATTGAATTAAAAAAGTATTTTTCCTCTTTTAATTCAAAAATACTTTGAATTTATATTATGCTTTATTTTTATTTATTAATCATATTTAAAATAGTATAATTAAATTTCATACATTTGTTGGAATCGTTAATAATAATAAAAAATAATAAGGTATAGACATGTCTATACCTTATTATTTTTTATTATTATTTAGTTTTATTTGTTGTATTCATCTTCAAATATTATATTTGCAGTTGCCCATTGTTCAAATCTTACTTTAACAACTAATCCATAAATCCCAAATGTTATTAAACATAAAAACCACCAATATATCCAATGTGATATTAACTCTTTTGGATTTCCTATAAATTTAAGTCTTCTGCCACATATAACTGTGTGATTATACTTTGATTCATACTTCATACACAAAATCCATGGGTATGCAAATCCAATAGATATAACTCCTAAAAATATACTTTTTAACTCATGTATAATTGTATTTTTAACTGTATTATCAAAATATGAATCATATTTTTCTTTATTTACTATTATCGAAGATACATTCATATATTAACTCCTTTCATTAATTCAAATAATTATATACATCAATAAATAATAATAACTTTTTTATCAACTATATTCAAGTAATATATATAATTTTATTTTATCGATATTAATATTCTTTAAATTTAATTTTAAATGTATTATAAAAAATTATACTATTATTTGCTGTACATATAAATTATCAATTAAAAATTTTCTTATACTTGAAGATTCTTATTTTCTTGATACTACTTCTATATTAGTTGTGTTAAAAAAGTATTTTTACTCTTTTAGTTCAAAATACTTTTGAATTTATTTTATATTTATTAAATCTATTGCCAATATCTTTTAAACAAACTTCACATATTGGCTGATCTTTATAAGTGTGTATATTTTCAGTACTATCACAAAATTAAAATGTACCCTTAGTCAAGGACAATTAATAAAAGACTACGCTGTTAGAAGGTGATCCCTATATTGAATAGGGGTCATCTTATTTAAATTCCACTGGTATCTATAATTATTATAATAATCCATATATTCATTTATTTCATTTTCAACATCATATAAATTATTACACTTTTTTAGATCAACCTCATCCTTAAAATTACCAAAGAATGATTCTTGAGGTGCATTATCCCAACAATTTCCCCTTCTATACATAGATTTTCCTAACCCTATAGATTTAACCTTATTCTGAAATTTAGGACTTGTGTAATGAACACCTTGATCTGAGTGTATAAATGAAACTTCTATTAGGCTGCCGCCTGTATTTTTAACAATCAACTAATTGCATTCTATTGTTTTCACCTAATTCTATATACTCTATATTATTATTGTTCTGTTTAAATAATATACTTGTACCATTCAATGTATAGATATGTAAATAATTTTTGAAGGCTGTTAAATTAAATACTGAATCTATATCACCATTTGTATTTACAAGATAATTATCAAGATCCTTTAACTCTACAACTTTATATAGATTTCCGTTTAGATCAAATATTTCTATTAAATGTTTAGTACTATTGTCTGTTTGTTCCATTATGTATGCATATATTTTATCATCATTTACGCTCACACTTACAATTGCACGACCATCTTGACTATTCATTCCATAAGTTGACTTAATCAAGGTGTTTCTTTTATTATTTTTGCAATTAAAAATATCTATGTAGTAGTTATATTCATTACTTTTTTCATTAAACTTCGCCCCATGTATAATAAATTCTTCATTATTTAATTTATTGAAATATATTAAAGGATTTGTATCTGAGTCTTCACTAATTATTTCTTTTTTTGTATTATTTATATCTAACTTTGTAAGTTGACTTACAAGTTCATTATCTTTATATACTCCAGGACTAATATATATTTCTTCATTATTTATAACTTGAAAATCTCCAGAATCAATATTTATATCTTCAATAACTCCTATTGATTTACTTTCTTTAGTCTCAATATCTTGTATGAAATATTCATCATCTGCTATATCCGAAAAAGATTGAATTTCTTTTTTATAAAACAACTTATTTTCAAATAAAGCTAGAATTTTAACATTTTCTTCTATATATAGTTCTGTTGAGTTTAAAGTCTTGTTATTTTCTATTTCATTTATATCTATATTTTGACATCCTATTGTAAGAGAAGATACTAGTAATATAGATATAAATACAGCTAATTTTTTCATTTAAAATCTCCTTATGTATATAAAAGCTCTATTTGGTAAATATAACTTATCAAATAGAGCTTCATTATTTTAGTTAATGAACACAACTTGAAATTTAATAGTAGAAATGTTGTGCAAAATGATTTCTGATACCTTTGTAAGTAATAGAAGAGTCTCTATAGAACGTTCCAGATGATACACTAGGTTGTTTCCATTGTATATATGGATCAGTAAGTCTGTGCTCTATTCTAGTAGCATTCATTCTTTGACCTGATAAGTTTAAGAAGTGACCATTTGTAGTATAAGGCCATCCATCTCCACTAAGATATTTAACTCGAAGTATTGGTGGAGAATTATAAGATCTTAAAGCTGCATTTACAAGTGTTGTAAAATCACCTTGCGATGAAGGTTTAGCAATTATATATTTTACTCTACTTTGATTTGCATTAAGATAAAATACTATTCTAGTTCCATCTGTACCGTTAGTAGTTGTCCCTAAAGATAAGGAGATCCCCCGATATCGTTTTCATAACAAGTAAAGCTTAATATAGTTTTTAAGCTTTTGTATATGAATTATTTTTTACATTGTTTTAAATATCAAAAATATTGATGTTTAAGAATTAATATGATAATATTAATACATAATAACAATATAAAAAATTCTCTTATGAGAGTTCTCTCTTATCAAGAGTGCTTATATAAAAAGCTAGGAGTAAGTCGCCAAACTTATTACACTCCTGGCTTTTTTGCTATTTATTTTCGATTTCTTTGCTTAAATTTTAGCATAAATCTATGTATTAGTATATATAATTTAATCTTAATGTATTTTAGTCAGTTTTATTGATTTCTATTAATAAAACTAATTAATCATACCAAATAACAATACTCTAATAAAAAAAGGAGGAATTTCTATTATGGAATTAATGGATTATTTACCTAAGTTAATACTTGCATCTATCATTGGTTATATTTTTGGAATTGAAAGATCTAGATATGGCTCAAATGGTTCAATTGGAATTGGTACAGCATCAGTACTATGTATTGGAGCTACTCTTCTGACAATAATATCTAAGTATGGATTAAATACTTCAGATCCCTCACGTATCTTAGCTAATATAATCACTGGTGTATCCTTTTTATGCGGTTCAGTAATATTTATGTCACCAAATGATGGCA
>JBOFZL010000018.1:0-34067 GCA_051655155.1 Filifactoraceae bacterium | reverse complement strand
GTCAAGTTCTTTTTTGCTTTTTTCTTTGCTTTTTTCTTCGCTTTTTGTTTTCGGTGTTTTTTAAGGCCGCCCTCTCGGACGACCTCGTTTAATATATCATCATATCTTTTTTATGTCAATACTTTTTTAGATTAATTTTACTTTTTCTAAAACTTTTATTATCTTTTCACCTTTTTTAAGGTTTTCAAAGTCTTTTTTAGTTATTGTGTTTGTTTTAAATAGGGCTACTATATAAGCTATACCCCCAAGTCCCATTCCCGTTACTGTTCCTAAGAGATTTTTCATAAAATTAGGGCTTGCTCCTAAGGTAATTCCCCCAAATACGCTATAACCTATCCTTGCTGCTATTGCCATTATCCCTGCTGTAAGTAGTGGCTTTAAAAGAAATTCCTTAACATCAAATTTAAGTTTTAAAGCCTTCGTCATTGACCTAAAGTCTAGTACCACTGCAATTATATAGGCTGAAGTTGTTCCTATCGCTGCACCTAATACATTTATAGATGGTATCGCTGTTAGAGTATAGGTACAGGCAATTTTTGCCACAGCTCCTATAAACAAATTGACCACAGGCACATATGCTTTTCCCATACCTTGCAATATAGACGTGAACGATTGAATTAAACTTAAAAATACTACTCCCATTCCCAACATGAATAATATCATAGCCAAATTATTATCAGGTTCTTTTGCATATACTCCTGCATATAGAAGTCTCATTATCGGTTCTGATAGCACCATCAATCCTATTCCTGCTGGCAATCCTATCAATGTTGTTATTCTTGTTGCTAATTTCGCATTATATCTTGCAGATTCCATATCACCAATAGTGAAATATCTAGAAATCACTGGAACTATTGATATTGCTATGGCTGATGTAACTATCTGAGGCAGATTAATCAATGTTGCTCCCATGCCTAGTTGTCCATACATAGCGTTGGCTGTTTCATAGTCAAATCCAGAATCTCTTAATCGCCTAATAACAACTGCTGCATCTATAAAAGACATTAGCGGCATAACTAACGCTCCTATAATTATAGGAACAGCTATCATAAGAAGTTCTTTTATTATTTTTGTTACTGGTTCTGGTTCAAAAAATGCTGCCGATTCTAGTTCCTTTTTTATTAATCCCTTATTTTTAATGTATATTATGAAGATTACTATAAGTCCAAATACAGCACCTGCCACTGCTCCAAACGAAGCTCCAGCAGCAGCAAACTCTAGCCCTTTTGGAAGTAAAATTATAGCTAATGACAAACCTATTATAACACGTCCTAATTGTTCAAAAATCTGAGATATTGCAGTTGGTGACATATTATTTCTACCCTGAAAATATCCTCTAAAACCTGCCATTATTGGTACTATCAATAGTGCTGGTGCCAAGGCTATAAGAGGATAAAATGCATTTTCGTTTGCTAATACTACATTCACAATATATCCTGCACCGAAGTATATTCCTGTTGATGTAATTATACCTATCAAAATTAATATAATCATTGTTGTTTTAAAAACTTTATGTGCCCCTTTAGAATCTCCAAGAGCTCTACGCTCAGATACCATTTTTGATATTGCTATTGGAAATCCCGTTGTAGCTATTGATAGTAACATAACGTATATAGGATATGCAGCAGTATAATAGCCCATCCCTGTATCCAAAATAATATTTGCTAGTGGTATTTTAAATATAGCTCCTAATACCTTAACTAACACTCCTGCTACTCCCAATATGACAGCTCCCTTTAAAAAATTGTTACTCGCTTCTCCATTTTTAATTTTCTGCTCTTTGTTCATTTGTTCTCCTTAATAAACTATACTTTTTAGCCAAGCTAATATATTTTCCAGTACCTCTTGACGATTAGTTTCGTTCAGCATTTCATGTCTTTTTCCCTTATATAAATTTACAGTTATGTTGCTTATACCAAGTTCTTTATACATTTTCACTAAATCCAATACCCCTTTTCCATAGTTGCCCACAGGATCATCATTACCTGAAAATAAAAGGAACGGCATACTTATATCTATTCTTTTAAGATTTTCTTTGTGAAAGTTCTCGCTAATTCCTTTAAATAAAAAATAATACGAAGATGTACTAAAAGGAAAACCTACTGATTCGTCTTTTAAATACATCTTTATTTGTTCCTCATCAGTTGTTAACCAATCAACTGGAGTCTTGCCTTTTTTTATCCTTTTATTAAAATTCAACATAAGTAAAGCTTCTATAGATTTATCATAAGTTTTTGTCCCTTTAATTTTCATATTAATCTTTGCTATATTTTTTGCCATTTTATTGGGAATTATTTGATCTCTACCACCTGATCCTGAAAGTATCACAGCAGACACTGTATCCGGATAAATCTGTATATATCTCTGAACTAAAAAAGATCCCATAGAGTGTCCTAAAATAATAATCTTTGATTTAGGATGTTCATTTTCTATTATTCTGTTTACGCTTCTCATATCTCTAATCATCATCCCATAAATATCACCATTTCCAAGGTGTCCATATTTTTCCCCCTTGGATTTGCCATGTCCTCTATGATCATGAATGTATACTCCATATCCCTGATCTACTAATTGTTCAATGACCCAAAAATACCTTTTTGAATGTTCGCACATTCCATGAGTCATTTGTATCACTGCCTTAGCATCTGTTTCAGGTTCAAAAGTATAAAATGTAATATCTAAACCATCACTCTTTGACTTAAATATTCTCTCAGAAATTCTCATATTACTCTCCTTACTATTTTGGAACAAAGACCTTTATTGCCTCTTTAATGACCTTTACTTCAAATGGCATTTTAATACCGGCTTCTCCATCTATGCTAGTTTTCATATCTTCATCAACAGTAGTTATATTAAAGTAATCTGACTTTAATATAATGACATTATTTTTATTAACGAAACTTTCACCTCTTACTATGGTAAAAAATAAATCTGCTGATTCTAAGGGATTTCCTGTGTCCAGTATTAGAACCATTTCCATCATACCATCTGAAACATCCGCTAAGTTTATAAAATTTTGAAAATTGCCAACGCTCTTTCCATTTAATAATAAAAATAGAAATACTGATTCTTCTATTACTTCATCCCTAGTTTCTACCCTTACTTTATAAGATTTAATGTTTGTAAGTTCATTAATAGGTTTTAGATAATAAGCTAGTGGCCCTAAGACTTGTTTAAGATTTCCATCTGTCTTATAAGAAGTATCTACAAACATACCTCCGGCCAGCGATGATAAAAACACTATTTCATGATTTATAAGCCCAATATCTACACTCCTTACTCTTCCTTCAAGTAAAGCATCTAAAGCTAAGGTTATATCTTTAACTATATCAATATTGGTAGTAAAATTGTTACAAGTCCCTGCCCCTAACGCTAGTAATGGCTTTTCAACTCCTTCATCGAACATCCATTGAACAACGTCTTTTAACGTACCATCTCCACCTGCTGCAATTATAATTTCCATATCTTCCATTTTTATTAGCTTCCTTGGATTATCGTCCATATATCCAATTCTGTATATGGTTAATACAAAATCTTTGCTTTGCAATATGCTTAATATTGTATCTAAGTTATTAGCAACAAACCTATCCCCTGACATAGGATTATAAACAAATAGTGCTTTTCTCATTTTAGTACCTCTTAATTACATCTATTACATAATCAATTTTCTCTTTATCAATATAATAATGCGTTACGAAACGCATTTCACCATTTTCAATGGGATTTATAATAATGTTATGCTTTAGCATTTCATCTTCTGTAAATAACCCAAATAACCTTGGATCTGTAACCTTAAAGAAAACCATATTAATGTCAAGTCTATCTTTAGCTACCTGGATTCCAGAAATTTCCATAAGTCTATCAGCAAAATATTTTGCATTATCATGGTCCTCTTTTAACCTAGAGGTCATATCTTTAAGTGCAATAAGTGCCGGAGCCGCAAGAATACCTACTTGACGCATTCCTCCACCCATAATCTTACGCTTTCTTACTGCCTTATCAATAAAGACCTTACTTCCTACCAGCAATGATCCAGCAGGAGCACATAGCCCTTTGGAAAGGCATACGTTTATAGAATCAGCATACTTAGCAATCTCCCTTACTTCTACCTCCAGATGGGTTGCTGCATTAAAAATCCTTGCCCCGTCCATATGAATGGAAATATTATATTTATCAGCTAAACGCCTAAGATTTTTTAGATATTCTAAACTCATAACAGAACCATCTGAAAATGCTGTTTCAACGCAGATAAGTTTAGTATACGGCACGTGAATATCTTCGTATTTCCTTATATCCTCTTCAACTATATCAAGAGGCATTTCACTTCCAATACCTTTAATCGTCCTAAGTTGTACCCCAGAAATGATTGAAGCAGCCCCTGATTCATGCTGAACAATGTGACACTCAGATGGTAAGATAACCTCGTCCCCTCTATTTGCATGATTATAAAGAGCTAATTGATTACAAAAAGTTCCAGATGGAACAAAAAGTGCAGCTTCCTTACCTAAAAGCTTTGCACCATACGCTTGTAATTCATTTACCGTCGGATCATCCCCATAAACATCATCGCCAACTACAGCCTCAAAAGCCGCTTTTCTCATAGCCTCTGTAGGCTGAGTAACCGTATCACTTCTAAGATCAATAACCTTCATATATACCTCCTACTTTTCAATGCACTTTAATTTAAATCCAAGAAAATCGCAAGAAACCAGAGAATATTCAATCCCATCTTTCATACCTGAAAAACCTGCTCCAAAACCATCTTTCCCATGTAGATGCCCATAAATCACTGCCTTAACTTCATATTCCTTAATACAATCTGTGAACAAAGAATCCTCGAACAATTCATTCATAGGCGGATAATGCATCATTACTATAATATCTTTATTAAACTTTTTAGCCTCCTCTAATGAAAGTCTAAGTCTAGCTACTTCACGTTGACAAATTCTTTCATCTTCTAAAGACAATTTATTTTTCCCTGATAAAATCCACCCTCTTGTTCCAGCAATAACCTTATCTCCATACACATAAGCATTATTATGAAGAAAATCCAGATTTGGATAATTTTCTTTCATCTTTTTTAAGGTTGACCACCAAAAATCATGATTCCCCTTAACAATAAGCTTTTTCCCCGGCATTGAACAAATATCCTCTAAATCAGCCTTTGCTTCATCTAAGTAATTAGCCCATGAAATATCTCCCGCTAATAGCACTAAATCCTCTGACTTAACCCTTTGCTTCCAATTATCAAAAATTTTTTCTTTATGATTAACCCATCCAAAAATATCCATAGGCTTATTACTCTCATTAGATAGGTGTAAATCTCCTATAGCAAAAATACTCATACAGCCCCCAAACTATTATTTTAAAGCCTTTTCAATCTGTTTTTTAGCCCTAACTACCCTCTGAGCCACCCTTCCTCTAAGTAGCTCCAGTTCATCCATATTTTCTGAACCCTCATTTAAAATATCTAACTTTGCCTTGAACAACTCTGCCTCAGCAACAAAATCCTTTTTCAACAAAAATTCTATCCCATCAGTGATCTCTCTAACAATCATTGATTTAACTCCAAAACTAACCTGTGCACGAACAATTTCTTCCCTTATCTCTCGCATTTCTTCATCTAATTGATGGGCAGCATCTGCTGCTCTTTTTAATCTTTCAGCAAGTTCATCAGGTAAGTGTTGGTCATACTTATATTTAAGCGAATGTTCAATAGTAGCCCAAAAATTCATGGCTAAAGTTCTAATTTGAATCTCTGCTAAAATGTCCTTAATTCCATCAGCTGTCTGAATAGGATACTTAATAACTACATGATAGCTACGATAACCACTTTCCTTGAAATTTTTAACATAATCTTTACAATATATCACTTCCATATCTTTACGTGACTTAATATGGTCAAGCATAGTATATATATCATCTACAAGCTGGCACATTATTCTTATCCCTGCAATATCTTCCATTTTTTGCTCAATATCCAAAATATCTATATCTAGCCTATTACATTTTTCTAAAATTGAGGATATTTTTTTCACTCTACCTGTAACAAACTCTATTGGTGAATATTTTCCGCTAGAATTAAGTTCTCGCCTGTAATTTTTAAATTTTACCTTTAACTCTTCTACCGCATATTCATACGGCATCAATATAGCCTTCCACTCTCTGAGTTCCATAAAATCCACCCTATCTATAATAAATTATACGCCCGTCTTCTACGCTATAAGTAATTTCATCTTTAGCAATCAATCCAGAAAGCAAACTCCCAACTGTAGCATTATTATAATGATAAATCTCAGGATTAACTTCAACCTCGTGCAAAATCATCAAATCTTTAAGTAGTTCTTCCCTAGAATAAGGAGTTGACAAAAGTTCATATACTTGTGTTCTTAACTCATAAATCTTATCTTTATTTATTTTTATTATTTTTGAAATTTCAGCTTTGGTATATGGGGTTTTTGAATGAGCTATAACCCCAAAATCAAAATCAATACGCTCCAACTTATCTAAGGAAGCTTCAAATCTATCGGTATCCACAATAAACGGAATCTTATATTTATCTAATATTCTTTCATCAAAAATGCTATCACCAACAAAAATAACTTTATCTTCTGTCATTATACTTCCAGCTCCCATGGTGTGCCCAGGCGTATGAATTAACATAAATTCCTTATCATTTATTTTTATCCTACCCTCTACTAACGATTTTAGGTTTTCTATATAAGTTGTAAATGGTCTTGCCAGTTCTCCAAGCATCTTATTTGGTATCGCCCCATACATAATCATATTCCCTAAATATAGTTGCTCAAAAAATATTCTAGCATATTCATTACATAAAAAATCAACACTTGGATTTTCCTCCTTTATTGAGAAATAAGCCTCAAAGTGATCCATGTGTTCATGAGTGGCATAGCAATACCTAGTTCTAAGTTTATTCTCTTCAAGAATCTTAACAAGTCGCCGCCCCCTTGCTTTAGAATGCCCTGGATCAATAAGCAAAGTGGACCCATCACGAAAGGCAAATACTCCTGTATTTGTCCCTCCCATAATCATATAAGTATGACCCTTAATCTTGTCCATTTCCTCCCCCAAATATCTAAATAATTAATTAAATAAAATATTCTAATTTACTCTGAACTTAAGTATAACACATAGTCAATAGAAAATAATATATTTAAGCATAATTTTTTCCTACTTTTACCCCTTGTTTCCAAATATAATATATTTATTTAATATACATAATAACTATGTTATGATAAAATAAAATACAGATTAATATATTAAGGAGTTTCTAATGGAAAATATTTACACAAAAATTATAGGACTTAAAGGATATCATTTTACAAAAGAATACGAAAAGAAGAAAATAAGCAAAACCAGACAAAGAGAAATAAGAGAAGAAACTGTTCAAAAATTTTTTAAAGCTGGCGACTGTCATGTGAGGATAGTACTTTTAGAACAAGAAAAAGAATTTCTACTAACTCCAGATAGCCCAAGAGAAGAAATACTAAAGTATCTTGGAGAAAAGTTTGCAGGAGAGTTTTAACTCTGCTAAAATCCATTTAAAATAAATCAAAAAATGGCTACAAAAAGTCATTAATCCAAAATCGCCATACACTGCAACCATTGAATATGGCGATTCTTTATATAATAAAACAACAATAAAGATCCAATAAAAATCAAAATGCACGAAATATTTTTTACAACAAAACTATCCATCTTTCTAAATTTATTATAATAGTTAATTAGAATATGGATTATCTTTTAAAAAGATACTTGAAATTTAGGTAAGTAACTTAAAATAATCTATGATTTCTTATCTTTAAGATGCTTCTCTAACAACGTTAAAATATAATTGCTAACTGATCTGTTATCTTGTCTTGCAGCTTCTTCTAAATCTTTTTTTAGATCTATAGGAATATTTACAAGTATTCTTGTCTTATCACTTTTAAGTGCCATAATAACTCCTCCTACCTTATGGTATTTATCATTTATAATGTAACATAAATGATATCACGTTACAATAGAAGTGTCACTATATTTATAAAATATCTCTTAATTTTTCAAAATCTTTTTTATTAATATAAAGTCTCTATATATTTATTCTTCTCTCCATTTAATTTAATTTATTTTACATAGCGAAAAACTTACAACCAATAAACAAAAATTACAAATTATAAAAATATTGCCAAAAAGCTTTCTATGATATGAACTTATCATAGAAAGCTTTTTGTATTTACGGACTTTTTTATGGTCCATAAATTTTCATTATAGTATCTTTTTTAAAGTAATTATAAACCGCTTCATTCTCTTTTATAACATTGCCAAGGAGAGGATATACCTTCTCGAAAAAGTATTCTTGCTCTATATACCAGCCAAATAGGTTGAGATTTTCCATAGGAATATTGGCTACTAAATTAGTGCCATGCATAATAGCTTTATTGTCAAGAGTATAAGGAAGAGCGTCCTTTGCAATTTTTCCATTTACAATTTGGTCAGGTTTATACCTATTAAACCAGTAACTCATATCCACATAACTTTTTCCATTAATCTTTTTAATTACAATAAAAGAACCATCTGTAATATCAATATCACTCTCATCGAGCCAACTAGGATCAACAATGTTGGTGTTTTCTGATAAATCCTTTATAGATATATAAGTTCTGCCATCAATGGTGTAAGTCTTAATATTAGTGGCATCACCGTTGATTTCTATAGAATATTTGGCAGGGATGGCAGTTTTATTTTTTCCAATGGCAAAATAATTATCATAAGGATTTATAAATGGCTCTTTCTTCACTTTCATGGAATTAAAAACAGCTTCATTCTCTTTTATAATATTGCCAAAAAGAGGATATATATATTCAAAAAAAATCTCTTGTTCTACATAGAATCCAAGGCTTTTTGACATCGGAACACCACATACGAGTTCATGTTCGTGATGCCAGAGAGAACTGTAGTCAAAGGTATAAGGAATCACATCTGAAGAGGGTTTACCATTGATATCGTGGTAAGAATTATATTTACTATACCAAGAGTGCATATCTACATGACTTCCCCCATTAATCTTTTTGAGTACAATAGCCGAACTATCTCTAATCACAACCTTATTTTTATCTGGAACCCAGTAAACCATAAGTTTGGTGTTGTCGGAGATGTCTTTTAAAGGCAAATAAGGCATCCCATCAATTTTGTAAACTTTTATATTGGTAGCATCATCATTAATTTTGACAGGAAGGTCAATAGGTGAGGCAAATTTGTTTTTGCTAATGGCAAAAGAATCATCAGCATACTGTAAAAACAAAACAAATATAAAACAAAAAGCAAGACTTGGTAAAAACTTGAAAACATAAGAAATATTTTTTTTCATAACAAAATAATCCTTTCTTTTAATTTTATTAAAAATATGCCGAAATTTTGAATAAATTCATCTTGCCTTATAATATCATTTATCTCATATTATAAGTAATAAAAAAATACATAGTGTAACATAAATGATATTTCATTGCAATAAAAGTATCGCTATATCTGTAAAATCTTTCTTAATTTTTCAAAATCTTTTTTATTAACATAAATCTTCTCTCTACTTAAATAAAGTTCTTCTCCTTCTTTCATTGAATCTGACTGGTTAAACAAGTCAATCATATCTTCAGCATAGTCTTTAATAATTTTTATTTCGTTGGTTTCCAATATGAATGATTCTACCTCCTTTGATAAAAATCCTTTTAACGACGGAGATTTACCAATTCCAGCTGGATTTAGATATGGAGGGAAAACAATTAAAGAAGGAAATTTTATAACACATATTGGAAATGCTGACTGTAGAAAGAAGTAATATTAAAAAATCGCTCAGACTTTATTTTCTGGGCGATTTTTCTATTAAGAACTTTTTTACAGAAACTTTTGTTTATTTCTTCGCTTCTACGCTTTGCTTTTGTCTTTCCTCAATCATGATAACCCAAAGAAAAGCAACTCCACCTAAAACTACATAAATATCTGCAACATTAAAAACCCATTGCCATATTCCTCTAAAGTCTATCATATCTGTAACATATCCAAATTTAAATCTGTCTATTAAGTTACCTAAAGCTCCTGCCGTTATAATAGAACCTATAAAATATTGAACTTTAGGCGATTTTGACTTGTTAAGATAAATAAATAATCCAAGTAAAACTATAATGCTTATAATCCCAAAGATAAAACTACCACCTTGGAACATTCCAAAAGCAGCCCCTCTATTCTCCACATATGTTAGGTGTAAAAAATTCTTAATTATCTCTATAGAGTCAACCTCTGACAAATAATTTCTTGCCCAATATTTAGTTAACTGGTCAATCCCTACAAGAAAAACTATAATTGCTCCATATATCATTTTGCCTCCAACTAGCGTACTTTTGGTATCATTCCAATTTTTTTGTACACCTTTGACATCATTTTCCCAGCTCTTTTTTGCGCCTTTTCAGCACCCTTAGCATATATAGCCTCAAGATATGCCTTATCATTAAAAATTCTATCAGCTTCATCTCTAATAGGTTCAACAACAGAAACTACAGCATCTGCTAAATCTGACTTGAAAATTCCATAGCCCTTGCCTTCATACTTATTGACTATAGAATCTATATCTTCCCCAGTTATTTTAGAATAGATTTCAATTAGATTTTTGATTCCCAACTGGTCATTGGAATATCTAACTATTCCTTCAGAATCTGTAACTGCCCCTTTGATTTTCTTAATTATCATATCATTACTATCCATTAAACTTATATAACTTTTCTCATTTTCTGCTGACTTACTCATTTTTTTATGTGGCTCTTGTAAACTCATAACCCTTGCGGCAATCTTAGGCGTATATATTTCAGGTATTGCAAATGTTTCTGAATATCTTGAATTAAATCGCTCTGCTATATCTCTAGTAATTTCCACATGTTGTCTTTGGTCATCACCTACAGGCACCAAATTAGACGAATATAACAAAATATCTGCTGCCATAAGCACAGGATAGGTAAATAATGCAGAGTTAAGGTTCTCCCCACCCTTTTGTACTTTATCCTTATACTGAGTCATACGTCCAAGCTCACCCATATAGGTCATGGTCTGTAATACCCAAGCAAGCTCCACATGTTCTGGTACATGGGACTGTATAAAAAGTGTAGACTTATCTGTATCAAGTCCACAAGCTAGGTATTGAGAAAAAAGTCTTAAAGTATTTTCTCTTAGATCCTTAGGTACTTGTGGAACAGTGATTGCATGCATATCAACCACGCAAAAATAATTATCATACTCCTCTTGCAGAGTAACCCAGTTTGAAATAGCTCCTAGATAATTGGCTAAAGTTATTTTACCAGATGGTTGTACTCCACTAAAAATGATTTTCTTTTCCATAAAGTTCCTCCTATATATTCATTTTAATAGTATAACATAAGTCTTTTGGAAAATAAAATAAAAACTACAGGAAGTTCTTCCTGTAGTCCGACATTTAATATATTAAGCTATTGCTTTTTTTGCAGTTTCAACTAATTGCGCAAAACCTTCTGCATCATGGATTGCCATTTCTGCTAGCATTTTTCTATTAAGCTCAATGTTTGCAACCTTTAGTCCATGCATAAACTTTGAGTAGCTTAAACCATGAATTCTAGTACCTGCATTTATTCTTGCAATCCATAGTTTTCTGAAATCTCTCTTTTTAAGTTTTCTTCCCTTATATGAATGAGCTAGTGACTTCATTACAAACTCATTAGCTGGTCTAAACAGTTTACTTCTCGCTCCTCTAAAGCCTTTTGCTAGCTTTAGGATTTTTTTATGTTTTTTTCTTGCATTAACTGCTCTTTTTACTCTAGCCATTTACGCTTCCTCCTTTATTTTATAGATATGGTAATAATCTTGCAATTCTTGATTGATCGCCTTTTGATACAAGGCCTGCTTTTCTTAGTCCTCTAATAGTTTTTGAAGACTTCTTAGTAAGTATGTGACGCTTAAAAGCTCTTGATCTTTTAAGTTTTCCTGTTCCAGTCATTTTAAATCTCTTTGCTGCACCTCTATGAGTTTTCATTTTAGGCATTATAGTATCCTCCTTACTATTTGATTAATTTTTCTTTGGCTCTATCATCAGTATCATATTATTCCCTTCAAGCTTAGGCGCTTTATCAGGCGTTCCTACTTCTTGTACTAATTCTATAAAGCTATTTATTACTTGAACTCCTATTTCTTTGTGACCAAGTTCTCTACCTCTAAATCTTACGGCAACTTTAACTTTGTCTCCATTTTCTAGGAATTTGTAAGCCATTTTAGCTTTGGTTTTCAGGTCATTATCCTCAATTACAGGTCTTAAACGCACCTCTTTAACCACAATTACCTTCTGTTTCTTTTTTGATTCTTTTTCTTTTTTGGCAGCTTCATACTTATACTTACCAAAATCCATTATCTTACACACCGGTGGAGTCGCATTTGGCGAAATTTTAACCAAATCCAAATTCTTACTGGTGGCCAATGCTTGAGCATCCTTAGATAACATTATCCCTAACTGACTTCCGTCTTCATCAATAATCCTTAACTCTTTGTCACGAATTTGCTCATTAATTTGTTGCTCTTTAATAAAGATACACCTCCATCTTTAATCCTTACTTTGAATTAAGTATCTTACATCTATTTCATATAGAATACTTGCACATAAAAATGGCGGATAGACATCTACCCGCCACAAAATTAGTGTAATAAAATACAATCTCACTTAATCTTATTTACCTTATGAACTCATAGTTATAAGGTGAGAAGCAGGTCTTCTACTTATTCAACATATGTGAGTATACTAGATAAATTGATTCTTGTCAAGTATTATTTTTCTCTGTACCAATATCTGTACTCCATAGAGAAACCTATGTTTCTAAGCATCTTAAGTGCTGGTACATTTTCTGAATCAACTTCTGCCAATACCTTATCTGCCCCTTTGTTAAGTGCAAAACTTAGTATGCTCATAGTTAATTTTCTTCCATATTTTAGATTTCTAAACTTAGCATTTAATATTATATCCTTTATTATCAACATACCCCTATCACTTAAAGCATACGCCATTCCTATCATAGTACCTTCTTCTACTAAGGTAAAGTAATATCGATTTAGTTTAGAATTTTGAACATTTGTGCTTATTAGATTTGCCCATTCTTGCTTCAAATTTCTCAAACACACATAGTCCTCAAACCAATCATTTGTAAAATCTGTATCTACAAAAACCCCATTTTGTATATAACTAGCAAAGGTAAACAGTTCCTTTTGTAAATTTTTTATCTCCAATCCAACAACATAGCCTTGTTCTGTTTTTTTGTATCCCAAGTGCTGTAGAGTAGACTCTAAATCACTAAAATCTTCTGTTTCTACTAATCTATAACATGGTCTATAGTTCTGCATTTCCAAAGTAGTTTCATTCATTAATATCCTATTTTTTAGATTAGATTTTTTGTCTGACACTGCATATAACGTACACGGCATCTTATCATTAAACATAGAAACTAAAAACCCATTTTGCAAATACGTGACCGTAGGAGGAGCAGAGTTAAATAACATCTCCTCGTAAATAGGTACCATCATTTTATATCAACCTCTCTATAATTATCTTAAGAATCTCTTCTTTCTTGATTTTCAAGGCTGATCACTTTTACAAATTCATCTACCTTTAGCTGTCCTAATTCGCCTTTATCTCTTGATCTTACAGAAATACAAGATTCATTTACTTCCTTTTCACCTACTATTATCATATAAGGAACTTTTTCTAATTGAGCTTCTCTAATCTTATAGCCAATTTTCTCTGCTCGATCATCAAGCACTGCCCTAAATCCCTTCTCGAATAGTATATCATATATTTCTTGTGCATAGTCCATAAATTTATCAGATATTGGCAAAATTTTTACCTGCACAGGTGATAACCAAACTGGAAATTTACCTGCATATTGTTCTATCAGTATTCCTATAAACCTTTCTATTGAACCAAAGGCTACCCTATGAATCATTATTGGCCTATGTTTTTCTCCATCTTTACCTATATAAGTTAAATCGAAACGCTCAGGCATTTGAGCATCTAGTTGTATTGTTCCACACTGCCAAGTTCTTCCTATACAATCCCTTAGGTGAAAATCTATCTTAGGCCCATAAAAAGCTCCATCTCCCTCGTTAATCCTATAGTCTAAATCCAACTCTTCCAATGCTGATTTTAATGCTGATTCAGCTTCATCCCACTGTGAAATCTCCCCAAGGAATTTCTCCGGTCTTGTTGATAATTCCACATGATAGCTAAATCCAAATTTTTTGTATACCTCGTCAATTAAGGTTGCTACTCCCTTAATTTCATCCTTGATTTGTTCAGGTAGCATAAAGATATGAGAATCATCTTGTGTAAATGCTCTAACCCTCATGAGTCCGTGCAACGCACCTGAAAGCTCATGTCTATGAACCCGTCCTACCTCTGCCATTCTTATTGGAAAATCTTTGTAAGAACGCATCTTTGTCTTGTAACTTAACATACCCCCAGGGCAGTTCATTGGCTTTATTGCAAAGTCCTCTTCGTCTATTTGCACTGTATACATATTTTCCTTATAGTGGAACCAATGACCTGATTGCTCCCATAAGGCTCTGTTTAAGATTATCGGACTTTCTATCTCTACATAACCAGCCTTTCTATGAACCTCTCTCCAATATTTTAAAAGTTCATTTTTAAGCACCATTCCATTTGGAAGGAAGAAAGGAAATCCCGGCCCTTCTTCAAGGATAGCAAATAACTCTAATTCCTTTCCTAGCTTTCTATGGTCTCTCTTTTTAGCCTCTTCGAGCATAGTTAAATAATCATCTAAATCCTTTTTCTTCTCATAAGAAACTCCATAAACCCTCTGTAACTGTTTGTTACTTTGATCAGCTCTCCAATATGCGCCTGCAACACTTTGTACCTTAACTGCCTTAACCCTTTTAGTATTAGGCAGGTGAGCACCTGCACACAAATCTATAAATTCGCCCTGCTTATAAAAGGACATTCTTTCTCCTGCTGCTTTTAAATCCTCAATAAGCTCAACTTTATAATCTTCTTTTCTCTCTTTCATAAGCGCAACAGCTTCTTCATAAGGTAATTCAAATTTTTCTACAGGTAGATCCTCTTTAACTATCTTCTTCATCTCTGCTTCAATTTTCTCCAAATCTTCTGGAGTTAACCTATGCTCTAAGTCTATATCATAGTAAAATCCGTTATCCACTGCAGGTCCTATTGCTAATTTCGCCTCTGGGAATAATCGTTTAATTGCCTGTGCCATAATATGAGTTGAAGTATGCCAAAATACATGTTTCCCCTCTATATCTTCAAACTTAAGAAATTCAACTTCTCCGTCTTCGTTAATTTCTTTAGTTAAATCTACAATCTTTCCATTTAGTCTTGCAGCTACCACAACTCTTCCAAGACCATCACTTATAGAATTCGCAACAGCTTGTGCTGAAACTCCCTCATCAAATTCTTTAATACTTCCATCTTTCAAAGATATTTTTAGCATCTCTTTCTCCTCTCAAATTATAAAATTAATAAAAAAATCCCAAGAATGTACAAAATACATCCTTGGGACGATAATATCGTGGTTCCACCCAACTTGCTTCTCTTCAGGCTATAACGGGCTTCCCGTTTCCTTTTCAGGAAAATACTCCAAGGTGGTCTTCATAACAACTGCACCTGTTTAACTTTCACCATGTTAAACTCTCTGTAAGGTTTGCTGAAACTACTTTCCTTTTCAACGTATATTTATAATGAGTTGATTATACTCCTTTTATATAAATCTGTCAATTAGAAAAAAACTATTATTAAAGCCTGTATAAATCCTATTACACAGCCTAATACTCCGCCTAAACCCTCAATTGCTTTAAGTTCTTTTTTTGCAATGGAAAGTATTATTTCCTCTGTTTTCTCTAAAGGAAATTCATTTATCTTCTCTTCAACCATAAGTCCGATATCAATCTGATTAGCTGCCTTATTTGCAAAATCATCAGCAAACTTATCTATATATGCAGGCAACTCCTTCCTTGCCATCTCCTCAATCTTCTCTGCTGGCAATAACATAGCTAACATTCCTAATTTGCCACTTATAAATTTATTAATCTCAGTCAGGATATTTTCTAAAATCCACATTTTATTTTCTTCCGTCAGTAACTTATCAGAAATTTCACTCATAGAAATTAATTCATTGTGAACAGTTTCTCCAATAGACCTTGCTATATCCTTTCTTCTTTTAGGTATTAACCCTAAAAATTCAATACCCAGTATTTTTATAGGCCTCAAAGGTCTAAACAATAACTTTATTGCAATAACATTAGTTACCCAACCTATAATTCCACCTACTAAAATTAAAAATACCGCCTTTATCATCATTTCCATAATACATATTCTCCCTTTTTACTTTTTGTACAATGGCACTATTCCGCCATAATCCTTTAATCTCCCATTACCTATACTTATAGGTTCGACTCCTCTTTCTTCACAAAATTTTTTTATGAAATTTTTATCTCTGTGAGTTTTATAATCTCCAAAAAATATCAGTCTTTTCCCTAGAGTAAAACTAGCTCCTCCGATAAAGCCATACATATTATCAAGTACTATTCCCTCATCATTTTCAACAACTCCCACATTTAATATTTCATTACAAGCTTTTATTATTGATCTATCACTGGTTAATACTGACTTCTCATCAACAATAGCTATTGAGCATTTTGCATAACCTTGATTTACATCCACAATCGTATAGTCAGCCTTCTTAATTTCATCAAGCAAAATTTTATCTATATGTTTTATTTTTCCAATAGCAAAATTACCCACTATAGCAACATTGTAAGCTATATCATATGGATAATTTGGAGCCAATTTACTTTCTCCTGAAATAACATTATAATCGCTTAATCTCTCCTTGTAAAGCTCTAAAAATTTCATATCTACTACAGTAATTTTATTTATAGCACAAGCAAGCATATCTGGATGCCCATTAACAGCTTTCATCGTACGTTTCGATTCAAATGTATAAAAAATTTCCTTGTCTAAGGTTTCTAAGAACCTTCTCGTACTTTCATCTACCCTATAATCCACTATCATCCCTTGCGCTTCACTTATATTAAAGTTCATCTTACCTCCAAGAAAATAGACTACAAACAAGTTGTAGCCTAACAGTAGCTAATCATTTATATCTAAAAAAACTACATCATCAATTTCAGGAACTTCTCTTTCATCTGTTATTAAAGTTTCATTATTAATAGCTTTAGCTTTACGAATTTCATCAAGACGCTTTTCAATTATTGCAATTTCCTCTAAGCGTGCTGTTTCTGCCTCTTCTTCCTTTTTTTCTTTGTCCACTAAAACCATCAGTAAATCCAAATACGACAGCTCTTTATCTGCATAATTTCCTATGTTATCATTTACATATCGTAGCACTCCATTTATAAATTTATAGGACTGTTCTCCTGAATAAATTTTTGCCAACTCTACAGCTTCATTTATCGATACTTTTGCTGGAACATCGTCAACGAAAATCAATTCTGTAATTGCTATCTTTAATATAGCCAAGTCTAACTTTGAAATTCTTTGAATCTTCCATTTTGCAGCGCCCAATTCAATAGCCTTTAAAATAGGAGCATTATTAACTAACATATTTTTCAGCACTAAAAATGAATATTCATTTTTATTTATATCCTTTTCATGCTTTTCAAAATAGCTTTTTAGATAAGCAAGTTCCTCCTCTTTATGAACCTCCATCTCATAGGCTAACAACATAGCCTCTTCCCTTTGTTTTCTTCTACTCATAATTTCTCCTATATTTATTATGTTACAATCTAAAATACTTTTCTTGTGCTTATGCCTCTATTTTCGGTTCCTGCTGCAACACTACTCCCTCAATATATACATCAATACTTTCTACATTTACATCTGTCATTGACTCAACTGTAGACTTTATATTCTCTTGAACCTTAGTTGCAACATCTTGAATTATAGAACCATATTCAACCATAATATGAGCATCAATCACTGCCTTGTTTTCTGATAAAATGACCTTTACCCCTTTTGAAAAATTTTTCATTCCTAAGAGCTCACTTATGCTACCAGTTACAGAGCCTTGCATATTAGCAACTCCCTTAATCTCTGATGCTGCTAAACTAGCTATAGTGGCTAAAACATCCTCCGAAATATTAATATGTCCCATTTCTTTTATATCCATAACTTCCTCCTATTCTCATATATCAGCTTCTATTTATATACTATAATATACCATAAATCTACTTAATCTTGTAAAGTTTTTTCAAAACTATATGCTTTAATCTTATCTAAAACTCCTGAAGAATGAAAAACCTTAGCTGCTTTTATTGCATTTTTAATAGCTTTAGGGCTTGAGCTTCCATGAGCCTTTATAATAGCTCCATCTAAACCTAACAAAGGTGCCCCACCTAGCTCCTCATAATCAAACATATTTCTCAATTCTCTAAGATTATCCTTAATTAAAACTGCACCCAGTTTTCCTTTTAAATTGCTTAACAAACACTCCTTCATCCTTTTCATTAAAGCTGCAGCTACACCTTCAGTTGTTTTAATTATAATATTACCTGTAAAACCATCACATATAACTACATCTACATCTCCATCAGGTATATATCTTGCTTCAATATTCCCCACAAAATTAATAGAATTTGACTCCTTCAATAACTTATGTGTTTCAATATATAGTTCATCCCCTTTAGTTTCTTCAGCTCCAATGTTTACCAATGCAACTCTCGGGTTTTCTAGCCCCAAAACTTCTTTGGCATATAACCCTCCCATAACCCCAAATTCCTCTAAGTTACGAGGTTTACAATCAGCATTAGCACCTACATCTAATATAACCGTACTTCCTTTTAAAGTAGGATAAAAACCACCAAGAGCTGGTCTATCAATCCCTTTAATTCTACCTACTACAAATATTCCTCCAGCCAGCAAAGCTCCTGTGTTTCCTGCACTAACAAACCCATCTATAACCTTATCTTTTAGGAGCTTTAGCCCTACTACCATAGACGAATCCTTTTTACTCCTAATTGCCTTAACTGGTTTATCCTCATTTTCTATAACCTCTGACGCATGAACTATCTCAACACGAGATTTATCATATTTTTCTTCTTCTAAAAGCTCATCTATTTTTCCCATATCTCCTACTAACACCATAGTAAGTTCAGGAAATTCCTCAAGTGCCATAACAGCCCCTTTAATCGTAGATACAGGAGCGTTATCTCCCCCCATTACATCTATACCTATCTTCATATTCTCCTCCTAAAAAATGTACTACCACCATTGTATAACATTTTCTAAGAAAAATCAAAAAAAGCATATACAATATGCTTTTTTGACTTTCAAGATAAATCTTCAACATTTATTTTAGTATGGTAAAACTTAAATTTAAATTTTTAAAAATCACATTTCAACAATAGCAACCTTATCTACTCTCAAGTTTTTCTAAGATCCACTTATATATCCATACAAAAGCTATCATCATAGCCCCTGCCAATGCCGTCCCCCATAACCTGCTTTTAGCTGTCCAATCTATTGCAGCCAAAATGATGCCTAATCCTCCACCTTGTAAAAATCCTAAAAGATTTTTGCTCAGCTGTTGTTCTCCTCTGCAATTTTTTTCTTGATATTTTTGATACATCCATGACAAGACTATCATAGTACAGCCTACAATAGACAAAATCCCCTTGTTATTTGGGCTTTGGATGCTTATAGTCGTCAGTATTAACCCAAGTCCAGAACCTTCTACAGCAATAAACATCTGCCTTTTTGTATTACACTTTCCTACTTCTTGTTTTCCTCTCATTTCTGTTCATCCTTTCCAACTACAAAGTTTTCACATTGAACCAATAACGCCTTGTCAGTCGCTTCGCTTCTCCAACTTCTACTTTATCTTGCAAAATCCCCCCATTATTTTCTATCACTTTAATAGAGCCAAAGTTAATATCACTACAAGTTACTAAAACCTTACTTAAACCCATGTTTCCAGCTTCATCCAACAGCAGTTCTAAAAGTTTTGTGCCATAACCTTGATTCCATTTACTAGCAGCTACTGCATAACCTATATGACCTCCAAGTTTTTCCAAGGTGGGTGTCAATCTATGTCTAATACAGCCTCTGCCAATAAAACTATCACCTTCTACCAACCAAAATGTGGTGGATGGCACCCAACCCTCAGGCAAATTTATTCCCCTTCTTTCATTCTCCAAGGTTTCCCATATATTATACTTCCAATTGTTAAACTCATTAGGGTTATGAAAGAACTCCTTCAAATTCCTTTTTTCAAAATCCTCACAGGCTTCCAGATAACTCCCTAAGTATTTTTCATTTGGCTGTATTAGCTTAGCCGTAAATTTTACTTTTTTATCCATTCCGACCTCCAAAACTTATTTAAAATATTTGTATGTATTACACTTAAAAGGATACAATCCCTTTAATTTTTTCATTATAGTTCATAGTGACATGTTTGCTTAAAGGTTTATTACCTTTTCATCTGTGACAACTCTACACTCATAGCACCACTTTCTTCCTGTGTCTTTATCTTACCATTCAAATAATCTCCCGTCAACATAACGACCCACTATTATATTTAAATATTATATTAAAATCACAAATTATGTAAAACTTTCATTTATTGTTTTAGGCATTTCGCTTTTCTTTACAGGTGCCAAAAATTACAATTATTGAACACAACCAATATTTCTGAATATCCAAATAAAAATAAGGACTGACTCTAAAAATATGAACCAGTCCTTATTTTATTAAGGCTTAAAACTAATGTCTATTCAGTTAATTATATGCAACTATTTTGAAACTACTTCTCTGCCTTTATAGTACCCACACTCTGGACAAACTATGTGTGATAGTTTTAATTCGCTACACTGTGGGCATTTAACTAAACCTGGAGCTGAAATTTTCATGTTTGCTGCTCTTCTTGAACGAGTAGCTGATTTAGCTGTTTTACGCTTTGGTACTGCCATCTTGTCCCCTCCTTCACTAATTATTTTATTAAATCATTTAGTTTTTGCAACCTTATATCTATAACCTTTTCATCCTCTATACAGTTACAGCTTCCTATGTTCAGATTAATACCACAAGTAGGACATAGTCCCTTGCAATACTCTCTACATACAACCCTCATTGGAATTTCTTCCAATACCTCTATGGCTATAAGGTCAGTTATATCCACACTATCAGCTGTATAAATATAAGTATCATATTCCATAATAAATGACTCTGGATTATTAACAAGATGCACTTCAAAATCTGTTTCAACAGGAATCTCTACCATCTCACTACAAATATCACAAGGAACTTCAACCTTAGAATATAATTCACCTGTGAAAATAAGCTCTTCATTTACATTTAGAATTTTTCCTTTAACAACTGGAGGACTAACAAATTTTAAATTTTGTTTATTTAAATTAATGTCATCAAGACCTATGCTGCAATCTACAACAACTGATTTTCTACGTCCTGATAGAATTTCACCTATATTAATTAGCATAAAGTCTCCTAACAAAAATCAACAAATGATATTATACAAATACTCTTGAATATTGTCAAGTAAAATTACTTTACTAACTGAAGAGTATCTCTTGCTATCATTAACTCTTCGTTTGTTGGTATAACTAAAACTTTAATTTTTGAATCTGCTGTTGATACTATTTTTTCTTTACCTCTAACCTTGTTAGCATCTTTATCCACAACAATTCCCATAGCTTCCATACCTGAACAAATTATTTCTCTGGCATCAATTGAATTTTCTCCAAGCCCTGCAGTAAACACTATTGCATCTGCTCCACCCATTTCAGCCATGTAAGCACCTATATATTTTTTAACTCTCTTATAGTAAGTTTCTAATGCCACTTTAGCTCTTTTATTACCAGCCTCAGCTGCACCCTCAATATCTCTAAAGTCTGAACTTACTCCTGAAATCCCAAGAACCCCTGACTTCTTATTCATAACATCATTCATCTGAGCTATTGAAAGTTTTTCTTTTTCCATAACAAAAGCAACAATAGCTGGATCAATATCCCCACATCTGGTTCCCATAATCAAACCTTCAAGAGGTGTAAGTCCCATAGATGTATCAACACAAACTCCATTTTCAACAGCTGCAACAGATGCTCCGTTTCCAAGATGACAAGTTACTATCTTAAGTTCTTTAGCATCTTTTCCTAATAAATCAGCTGCTCTTTGAACAACATATTTGTGAGATGTTCCATGGAAACCATATCTCCTAACCCCATGCTTCTCATAATACTCGTATGGTAAACCATAAAGATAAGAAGACTCTGGCATTGTTTGATGGAAAGCTGTATCAAAAACTGCAACCATTGGCACTTTTGGAAGAATATCTTTACAAGCATTAATTCCAATTAAATTTGGTGGGTTGTGAAGTGGTGCAAGATCAATACAATCCTCTATAGCCTTTATAACATCATCAGTAATTACAACAGAAGCAGCAAAACTTTCTCCTCCATGAACAACTCTATGTCCTATAGCTGAAATTTCCTCCATAGACTTGATTGCTCCATGTTTATCATCTACTAAAGCATCTAACACCATGTTAATTGCATCTTTGTGATCTTTAAGTGGTTTCTCTATAACAACCTTATCCATATCAGGAATCTCATGCTTAATAACAGACCCCTCTATCCCTATTCTTTCAACAAGCCCAACTGCAAGTACACTTTCATTGCTCATATCAATAAGTTGATATTTAAGAGATGAACTTCCACAGTTAATAACTAATACCTTCATCACAATACTCCTCTCAAATTTCATTAACAATAATCACAGTCATTATTCCCATGCAAAATTGGCGGGAATATGTGGGAATCGAACCCACCCAAGAAGCTCTTAACCCCTCGAACTGGTGTTGAAGACCAGCGGGCACACCAGCACCCATCTACTCCCATAACGCCTAATATTGTAACATAACCAAACTCATATTTCAAGTTGTTTTATCTAAAATCTTCTTTTATTGTTAATTTCCAAAAAATAAGAATTAGCAGAATTTATTTTCCTTACATAAACTCATCTAAACATTAGAAAAATAAAGGATTTTCCCTATGCCCAATTTATTTGCATTTAGATCTAAATCCTTTACACAAACCCACCAATTTCTATTTATTTAAAACTCTTTTCCCATCTAATCTCTTAGTGAAATTTATCCTATCAAAATACTCTAATAAGGCTATAGTAAACTTACGACTTAATCCATACTTCTCCTTAAAATCACTTAATTCTAATGAGCCTTTAGATTTTATTATTTCTGCAATATCGGCCTTTAAATTTTGGATTATATCTTTATGATATATCAAATCTTCATCTACCCTTATTAACTGTCCCTGTTCTATTAAAGACTCTAAGATTATTCTTGATTCTTTAGTTTTTATTATATCATTAATGTTTCTTGGCATAAGTCCATCTTGTTTGATTAGTCCATTTATATCATTCCTAATTTTCTTTTCAGCTTCGCTATAGCTTACTTCAAAATATTTTATACTCACTATGGAATTTACAACCTTAATTACTTCTCTATTTATAAGTTCTTCAATAAGAATATCATATTCTTTAGGTTTAAGATTCAGCTTTAACCTCGATTTTAACTCTTCTCTATTTATCCCTAATCTTAGCGGATTTCGCTGATGAAAACCTTCCAATAGACTCTTACAGTCTTGAGCAATTTTGTCTATAGTTTTTACGGCTGCCACCAAATTTTGTATTATGAATGCTCTTTTCTCATCTTCCAAGATTTTTAAGTTTATTTTTATAAATTCTGTTGTCAAAGATAGTTTTTCTGATATAGTTTTTATCTCGACAAAATCTTTGGCTGAAATCAAAAAGTTTTCCAACACTTCTTTTTGATCACCCTGAGCTTTCAATTCTAAACTTTCTACCAGATCCTCATTAGCAGTTGAATGTTTTTTAGGGTTGGCATCTATTATAATTCCTCCTGCAATAGTTTCCATAGGAGAATATAATCTTATAACAATCTTATCTCCCGCTTTACAAGCTAATTCTTCTTCTAATCTTATCTGCGCATAAGCTTCTCCACCCCTAGGAATAAGATTATCTTCCAATGGCACTATCCTTCCAAGGATTTCTCTCGCTCCATGGTACACCCTTATTCTATCCCAATGCTCTATGTCTTTGCTGGCTGATTTCACAACTCTAATTTTTCCATCTATCATCATAGTTGGTGTCATCATATTACTTTTTGCCAATACATCACCTCGCTCTATCTTATCCTTATCAACATTGGCAAGGTTGATAGCTACTCTTTGACCAGCAAAGGCTTGTTCACTGTCTAAGTTATGAACCTGTATACCTCTAACCTTTGCAGATATAAGTTTAGGGTAGATTGTCAATTCATCGCCTACATTAATAGTTCCTTCAACCAAAGTTCCCGTAACCACGGATCCAAATCCTTTTACAGAAAATATCCTATCTATATTCATCCTTGGAGGTGCATCGTTATCTCTTCCTTCTAGATTATAAGAAAGCTCTTTAATCTTATCTACTAGCTGATTTAACCCTTTTCTACTAATTGAATCTACAAACACAAGAGGCGCTTCTCCTAAAAATGTGCCTTGTATGGATTCTCTTATATCCTCTTCCACCAAGGGTAAAAACTCCTCTTCCACCTTGTCTATTTTGGTTACTACTATTATCCCTGTTTTCATTCCAATCAAATCAAGTATATCCAAGTGTTCTCTGGTTTGTGGCATAACTCCTTCATCTGCAGATACTACCAAGAGAATCATATCCATACCTGATACTCCTGCAAGCATATTTTTAAGAAATTTTTCATGACCAGGAACATCTATTATCCCTATCTTTTCAGTGGGTGAAATATCAAAGTGAGTAAAACCAAGGTCTATGGATATCCCACGTTTCTTTTCTTCCTCTAATCTATCGGTATCTATTCCTGTTAAGGCTTTAATCAAAGTGGTTTTACCATGGTCTATATGCCCTGCTGTGCCTACTATAATATGGTTCATTTTATACTCCTACCTATATTAATAATTTATTTATTTTCTCTGCTACTGTATCTAGTTGATTATCAAAAACTGTTCTAACGTCAATAAGGTACTCTTCATTGGCAATTCTCCCAATAATATGTGGTTCAGTTATTCTCATAGCCTCTTCAAAGCTATTAATGGTCATGTTCGTTGGTTTTATAGAAAGTCCATAACTTTTCATATATTGTGACGGCAAACTTCCCCCTCCAACCTGCGAGCTTATCGGAGTCGTTAAAATTTCTGCTTGTACCCTTGAATTTATTTTTTCGATTAAAGCCTCTGCCTTTATGCTAAGCTGCTCTTCAGTTTGGCTTAACATTGCGAACACTGGCAAATTTTCTTCTATAGATTCAGAATCAAGATATTGTTTAAAGGTGAGCGCTAAGGCAGAAATTGTTAGTTTATCTACACGCAATGCCCTTAATAAATTATTCTTTTTCATCATATCTATATACTTTTTCTTACCTACAATTATTCCACACTGCGGACCACCTAAGAGTTTATCTCCTGAGAAGGTAACTATATCAGAGCCTTGTTCTAAACTATCTTTTACTGTAGGTTCATACTCAAGATTATACTTTCTTAGATCTACAAACACACCACTTCCTAAGTCGTCTATTATTGGAAGTTCATATTTTTCAGCTAATGGTTTAAGCTCCTTTATTGATACATTTGAAGTAAAACCCGTAACCTTAAAGTTACTGGTATGAACCTTCATGAGAGCTGATGTATTTTCATTTATAGCTTCTTCATAATCATTAATATGGGTTTTATTAGTAGCGCCCACTTCCTTTAAAATTGCACCACTGTGTTCCATAACCTTAGGTATTCTAAAAGAACCTCCAATTTCAACTAACTCCCCACGAGAAACTATAACCTCCCTATTTTTACACAATGTGGAAAGTACCAGCATTACAGCGGCTGCATTATTATTTACCACTATCACATCATCTGCCCCTGTCAGTCTTTGAATAATTTCTTTTAGATGATCATGACGTGAACCTCTAACCCCTTTATCTATCTGATATTCAAGATTACAGTATCCAAAAAGAATCTTATTAAATTCTTCTCTTATACTTGCAGCCATTGGAGCTCTTCCCAAGTTAGTGTGTAATATTACTCCCGTTCCATTTATCAATGATTTTAGCCCTACACTGTTGGTGACTTCCAGACTTATTAATACCGTTTCTACTATTCTATCTACGTTGATATAACTATAAGGATACTTGCCCTCCAATATACTTGCCCTTACATCATCAATGGAATTTCTTATACTTGTGACTAAATGCTCTTGATCCATTTTTGTTCTAAGTTGTTTAAGTCTTTCATCTCTAACCACCTGATCAACTGATGGTAATTCTCTAAGCAAATGCTTCATAAACCCCTCCTAAAATGTAGTTTTATATAACTTTTATATAACTTTCTTCTTTTTCCGCAATATATCCTATTATTGAATATGCCATAGTACCTTTAGCTTTAAGTGCATCCACATATTTTGCGGCTTCTTCTTTTGGAAGGCTCACAAGTAACCCCCCGGATGTTACCGGATCATATAACAGGTCTTGAATAGCTCTATCAACACTGTCTCCCATGGATACATCAGGAGAAATATAATCTATATTCTTATACATTCCCGAAGGAATGATACCCATAGTCGCAAACTCTTTCATTCCATCTAGTATCGGAACTTTCTTACTGTCAATTATTGCTGTTAAACCCGTTGGTTTGACCATTTCCAAAGCATGACCTAAAAGACCAAATCCTGTAACGTCTGTTACTCCATTAATTTCAATTCCATCAAAAGCTTCAGCAGCGTACTTATTAAGTTGCTCCATGCTCTTTACACCTTGGTTATACTGCTCTTGAGTAAGTAAATTTGCTTTTAATGCCATATTAAATACTCCCACCCCAATAGGTTTAGTTAACACTAAAACATCTCCTAACTTACAATCACAATTGGCTTTGACCCCATCAGGTTTAACTATCCCTGTAACTGAAAGTCCATATTTCGGTTCTTTATCGTCCACTGTATGTCCTCCCACCAACAAGGCTCCTGATTCTGCCACCTTCTCATAACCACCACGAAGAATCTCTCTTAAAATTCCCATATCTTCACAGCTTGGAAAACATACTATATTCATGGCAATTAAAGGTCTTCCCCCCATTGCGTATATATCTGATAGCGCATTAGCTGCAGCAATCTTTCCGTATACATACGGATCATCTACCATAGGTGGGAAAAAATCTAGAGTATTTATTATCGCCTGTCCCTCATTAAGCTTATATACCGCTGCATCATCCGAAGTTTCTAAGCCTACGAGAAGGTTTTCATTATATATTTTAGGTATAACTGATAATACATCCGCCAAATCCTTTGGCCCTATTTTTGACGCTCAACCTGCAGATGTTGACATATCAGTTAATCTTCTTTTTTTTTCATCAAACAAAACATTCATCCTCAACACATCCCTTTTTCACTTTATTCTTTTACGTTTTATTTTATCATATAGTTCGAGTGTATTATATAAGTTTTTTAATATATTAAAGATTTTAGATAACAAAAAAGAGACTTGGGAGGAAGTCTCTTTTTTGTTATAGCGTATCTATAATGTTAGGTCTTAAGAAATATATCTATTCCCTAACGAAGATAATAAACTTATTGATATATTCTATAATACAATCCTTTACCTTTATTGTCAAGATTGTTTTCAAAAAATTCCGCCTTCATTTTTCAAACACAATATAAATTTTTTACCAAGAATTTTCGTTTATAAATTTATATAAATATATTGACAAATTACATAAATCATTTTACAATACTTTCGAGGTGATAAAAATGAAAAAAAGTATGTATAGTTTAATGCTTATGGATGACTTAATCGTCAAAGTGGATAAACTAGCCTATACAAATAATACAAATCGGTCCAATATGATTAATCAAATTCTTGCTGAATATCTTTCTTTTACCACTCCAGAAATGCGAGTACGAGAAATAGTAGAAAAAATCACTGATATTATTCATGATATGAATACTTTTCAGGTTCAAAAGCTTCCCTCAGATCAATCTATTAACATAAAAAGTTCTCTTAGTTATAAGTATAGACCCACAATAAAATACACAGTAGAATTTAACAAGGCTCAAGGACGTGAAATCGGAGTTTTAAAAATAAATTTTAGAACCCAAAGCAATGAACTTCTCAAACTGTTAGATGAATTTTTTAGAGTATGGATAGCTGTGGAAGAAAAGTATCTAGGACGAATGTTTCCTAAACATGAACTTGAATATCTAATAGGAGAAGGTCGACTTAATAGAACTTTCATCTGTCATGATAACCTGTCCCTTAACAGTGATATCTTAAGCAAGACTATAGCAAATTATATCAGAACCTTTGACGCTGCACTTAAAACCTACTTCGATAGGTTTAATCTTAAAGATATCGAGAAATACTATATATCTTATTTAGAAAAAAACGAAAAATTAATATAATGAGGTGATATGAATGAATACGCAAAATTTAACTCAAAAATCTATTGAAGCTATTAATGTGGCTCAACAAATTGCCATAAATTACAGTAATACACAGATAGAGCCAATCCATTTACTCTATGCTCTTCTAACTCAAGAGGAAGGTCTTATTCCAAGAATATATAAGAAAGGTAAAATTAACATAGATACAGCTATAACTTTAACAGAAGCTTCTATGAGGAAAATACCTAAAGTTACTGGTTCTGGACGTGACATGGATAAGGTCTACATTTCTATGGCAATGGAAAAAATTCTTAATCATGCCGAAAAAATTGCAAAGGATATGAAAGACGAATACGTTTCTGTAGAACATATGATGTTAGGTTTCTATGATAGACCTACAGAAAACACAACTCAAATATTCACTGAGCTCAATATTGATAAATCTAAATTTTTAGAACTTCTCCAAAAGATTAGAAAAAACGCCAGAGTCACTAGCAACAGTCCTGAAGACTTATATGAAGCACTTAACAAATATGGCTATGATTTAGTTGAAAAAGCTAGAAGTCAAAAACTTGATCCAATAATCGGTAGGGACAGTGAGATAAGAAATCTTATAAGAATTCTTTCTCGTAAAACTAAGAATAATCCCGTACTAATTGGAGAACCAGGAGTTGGTAAAACTGCTATAGTTGAGGGATTAGCTCTTAGAATAGTAAAAGGCGATGTACCTGAGAGCCTAAAAGAAAAAACCATATTTGCCTTGGATATGGGTTCGTTAATAGCAGGAGCTAAGTATCGTGGAGAGTTTGAAGAAAGACTAAAGGCTGTGCTTAATGAAGTTAAGGACTCTGAAGGAGATATAATACTCTTCATTGATGAGATTCATAATATCGTAGGAGCAGGTAAATCTGAAGGAGCCATGGATGCAGGAAACCTTCTTAAACCTATGTTAGCACGAGGAGAACTTCACTGTATAGGTGCAACCACCCTTGATGAATATCGAAAGTATATTGAAAAAGATGCCGCCCTTGAAAGACGTTTCCAAACAGTTTTAGCAAATGAACCTAATGTTGAAGATACTATTTCCATCCTTAGAGGTCTTAAAGATAGGTATGAACTATTTCATGGAGTTACCATTAAAGACAGTGCTATAATAGCCGCTTCAAAACTTTCAGACAGATATATATCAGATAGGTTCCTACCTGACAAGGCTATAGATTTAGTAGATGAGGCCTGTGCTATGATCCGAACAGAAATAGATTCAATGCCTACAGAACTTGATATAGCATCCAGAAAAATTATGCAATTAGAAATAGAAGAAGCTTCTCTAAAACATGAGAAAGATAAGCTATCTCAAGAAAAGCTTAAGGAAACGAATAAAGAGTTAGATAAATTACGAGATGAACTTCATAAAATGAAAACAAAGTGGGAAGAAGAAAAGTCAACAATAATTAAAATTCAGAACCTTAAATCTGAGTTAGATTTATTAAATAAAGAGATGGAAGTTGCCGAACATAACTATGACCTTGCAAAATTAGCTGAGCTTAGGTATGGACGTTTACCTAAACTTCAAGAAGAAATCTCTACAGCAGAAGCCAATGAAAAAAAAGAAGAATTCACTCTATTAAGAGATACTGTAACAGAAGATGAAATTGCCAAAATAGTTGCTCGTTGGACAGGCATTCCTGTAACTAAACTTCTTGAAGGAGAACGTGAAAAAGTTTTGCATCTTGATGAACTTCTTCATAACAGAGTTATAGGGCAAGACGAGGCTGTAACCAAAGTCACAGAAGCAATAATTCGTTCTCGTGCAGGTATATCAGACCCTAATAGACCTATCGGCTCATTTTTATTCTTAGGACCTACAGGCGTAGGTAAAACTGAGTTAGCAAAAGCATTGGCAGAAAATCTCTTTGATAAAGAAGAAAATATAATAAGATTAGACATGAGTGAATATATGGAAAAGCACTCTGTTGCCAGACTTGTAGGAGCTCCTCCAGGATATGTTGGCTATGAAGAAGGTGGACAACTTACAGAAGCAGTAAGAAGAAGACCTTACAGTGTAATACTTTTTGATGAGATAGAAAAGGCACATCATGACGTATTTAATATATTGCTGCAAGTGTTAGATGATGGAAGAATAACCGACTCACAAGGTAAAACTGTAGATTTTAAAAATACAATAATTATAATGACATCTAATTTAGGCAGTGAATTTTTATTAGATTCTATAAACACTGATGGCATTGTTACTGACACAGCCAAAGAAAATGTAGAAAATTTATTAAAAATGAACTTTAGACCTGAATTTCTAAATAGGTTGGATGAAATAATCTTCTTCTCTCCATTACTAAAAGAAGAAGTAACTAAGATAATTGATCTTCAAATTCAAAAACTTAGAACAAGGCTATTAGACATTCAATTGGATTTGTTTATAACAGATATCGCTAAAGAGTTGATTATAAAAGAAGCCTACGATCCTATATACGGAGCAAGACCTTTGAAAAGATACATCCAAAGTAAAATTGAAACCCTTATAAGTAAAATGATAATCAAAGGCGATATACCTATTTATTCCACTATTAAAATAGATGTCAATGGTGAACAATTAGTTGCAATAGTAGAAAATAAGTGATATTAAAAGCAATATTCACCTCCTTATTTTATATAATTATAATTTATGTTAAAATAATTTTATAAAGTAAGGAGGTATAAATATGAAATTAAGAGAACTTTACACCTGTCCACTAGAACTCACTCACGATATGATAAAAGGCAAGTGGAAACCAATAATACTTTGGCGACTACGCCTTGGTAATACATCTCTTTCTAAATTAGAAAACGACATTGAAGGGATAACTCAAAAAATGCTTTTGGAACACTTAAAAGAACTTATGGAGTATGGATTAGTAGATAAAAAAATTTTTGAAGGTTACCCTCTAAAAGTAGAATATTTTCTTACTGAAGAAAGGGGTGTCAAAATTCTAAGAGCATTAACTATAATGCAAGAACTTGGTATAGATTTTATGTTTCAAAACCATATGGAAGATGTTCTAAAAGAAAAAGGATTAATATAATATACTTACAAAAAAGTGGGTAATTTACAAATAAATTTTAATTGTTATAATTAAGCTAATTAGGATATCAATATCCAATAATTTATACTAAAATACGGAGGTAAGTTTATGTTAATCACAAGCACAGGTATAGTTAATGGTCAAATAGACCTTAAATTTGGTAAACACGGAAGTCAATTTAACGAAAGCGGTATGCCCACATATTCACTACCGTTTAAAATAGAAGCTGCACCTAAAAACACAGTTTCTTTCGCACTGGTTCTAGAGGATAAAGATGCCTTTCCTGTAAGTGGTGGCTTTTCTTGGATTCACTGGACAGCAGCTAATATCACAAGAACAGAATTGAAAGAAAATGAAAGTCAAACTGCTAAAGACTTTGTCCAAGGGGTAAATAGTTGGACAAGTATGCAAGGTGGACAACAAAGCAAGGAGCTTTCCAGTTTCTACGGAGGAATGGCACCTCCTGATGCTCCTCACCTATACGAGCTACATGTATATGCATTAGACACTACCTTAGATTTAGAAAATGGATTCTATATGAATAATCTTTACAAAAAAATGGATGGACATATATTAGCTCAATTTACACTAAAAGGAATTTACCCGAACTAATCCTTCTTCATCCAAGGATTCCAATCTAAATTTCAATTTAATAAATTTTTAATTTATTATAAATCGAGACTGTGAAAAAAAGTCTGTAAATTACAAAAAAGCTTTCTATAGATAAAATAAAAATATCATAGGAGGCTTTTTTTATGGCAAAGAAAAATGTACACAAAGTAGGTCCGTTGACCGAAGGTAAAAAGAAGATAATAGCTTCACTGCTTGAAGAGTACAATATCGAAAGCGTTGAAGACATTCAAGAGGCATTAAAAGACCTGCTTGGATGAACCATTAAAAGCATGATGGAATCAGAAATGGACAATCATCTTGGTTATGAAAAATCTGAATGTAATCAAGAAACTTGCAGCCTATGTAATATTAGGGATTAACAAAGATGGATGCAAAGAATTAATAAGCCTCCAAATAGGAGAAAAAGTGAGAAATACGCTAAAGTATGTAGCTAGTAAAGATATGAAAGCTTTCTCAAATGATTTAAAAACAATCTATCATGCTCCAAATGCAGAGTTAGGTTATGAACAACTTTTGGAAATTAAATCAAAATGGGATGATAATTATCCAAATGCTATGAAAAGTTGGGAAACGAACTGGGACGTTATCAGACCGATATTTAAGTTTTCTAAAGATGTAAGAAAGGTAATATATGCAACCAATGCAATAGAAAGTTTTAATAGTACCTACAAGAAATTAAACGCGTAAAGAAGTGTATTTCCAAGTGATAAGGCCTTATTAAAATCACTGTATCTTGCAACCCTACAAGCTGCAAAAAAGTGGACCCAACCGCTTAGAAACCGGGGTAAGGTTTATGGGGAATTTTCAATTATGTACGAAGGGCGCTTTTAATAAAAAGTACTTTAAATATATTAAAATTGACATCTTATCAAAGGATGATATTGACATGCTTAAAAATATCTAATATATTCTAAATAATTAGATACAGCTCTTCGAGCTGCCTCACATTTAAAATCTTATCATAAAAAGCCTATTACAGACTTTTTTCACACACTCTGTTTTTTATTTACACCATTTCAAATAAATGCTACAATTGGTACATACATTTTAATGCAACTATATAAGATTTCTATTTATAATCTAATAATTATGTATCTATATTAGAATGAGGAGGCCTATATATGGATAAACAAATGATCGGTATGTGTGGTACGTATTGTGGAGTTTGCGAGTGGAGAGAAAAAACAAATTGTCCAGGTTGCCAAAAATCTAAAGGTAAACCATTTTGGGGAGAATGTTCAATTGCTAAATGTTCAATTGATAAGGGCTATAATCATTGTGGACATTGTTTAAATTTACCATGCGAAAGACTACAAGATGCTTACAATGATAAAGAGCATGGCGATAATGGTGAGAGATTAATAAATTTAAAGAACTGGACAAGTGGTAAAGAAGATTATCTAAAGTTAAGAACATTAAAATTAGATAAAGATAAGTAATATAGAGATGGACTTAATTGATATTTTTATAATTGAGGATATTTCATAATTCAAAAAATCACTAATGTGAATAATTTTCAATAAAATTTAGAGACTGTGAAAAAAAGTCTGTAAAATACAAAAAAGCTTTCTATGATAAAATAAAAATATCATAGGAGGCTTTTTTTATGGCAAAGAAAAATGTACACAAAGTTGGTCCGTTGACCGAAGGCAAAAAGAAGATAATAGCTTCACTGCTTGAAGAATGTACGAAGGGCGCTTTTAGTAAAAAGTACTTTAAATATATTAAAATTGACATCTTATCAAATGATGATATTGACATGCTTAAAAATATCTAATATATTCTAAATAGTTAGATACATCTCTTCGAGCTGCCTCGAA
>JBOFZL010000017.1:0-6229 GCA_051655155.1 Filifactoraceae bacterium | reverse complement strand
AAGATTTAAAATTAGAAGTTGTGTATTTGAAAAGTAGGGAAACAAGATTTTATTCAATTGATGCTAAAGATAGAAAAGATGAAGCTAAGGCAATTGAAGAGTTAGTAAAACTGGCAACAGAACATTGGGATGCCATTGTTCTTACTTCTGATGCGCTTTTAAATAAATATATGCCACGAAATAATATTTTAAATAATATAATTGAAATATATGTTGATTCGGTATTAGATATAAATGGATTATCTAGCAGATTAATTGAAATAGGATATACGAAAGAACATAAGGTTGAAGGAGTGGGTCAATTTTCTCAAAGGGGAGGAATTTTTGATATTTTTTCTCCTGGTAATGATAATCCAATACGAATTGAACTTTTTGGTGATGAAATTGATTCAATGAGAAATTTTGATATATATACACAAAAATCAATAGAAAAGCAAAATAAGGTTACAATTTTACCAGCAAAAACATTTATTTATCCAAAGGATATTGATTCAGCAGTTAAAATGATTGAAAAAGAAATTATAAATATTACTAATGATGATATTAAATATGATTTAGAAAAAATAAAGATGAAGACGTATTTTTCTGGAATAGAAAAATATATTGACTATTTTTATGATAGTAAATATACAAATATTTTTTCTTATAATCTTTCAGACAATATTTTTATTATAAATGATCCTAATAGAGCTTTTGAGAAAGCTAGGAATTATTTTAATGAATTTAGTGAAAACTTTAAAAACTCTTTAGAAAAAGGATTTGCTTTAAAAAAACAAGGGAAATTGTTGTTTTCAGTTGACTATGCAAGAGAGGTTATGGAAGATGAAATTATAGTTTTAAATTCATATTTACCCAAGCATATTGTAGGGTTTAATGTACCTGCAGTTATAAACTTTGATACAAGAGAAGTTAAAAAATTTCAAGGTAAGATAGAGTTGTTTTTTGATGAACTATTATATTTAATTAAAAATAATTATAGAGTTATTATATCGGACGGAAAATTAGAAATATTGAAAAGGTTAGAAAAAGCACTCATTGATGAAGGATTTTCCCCGATTTTTTATGATAATAAAGATATCTTCAAAAGAAATAATTTAATTTTATTAAATCAAAAATTATCAACTGGATATATTTATACTGACGAGAAGATAGCAGTTTTCTCAGGTGAAGATATATTTAGACATACAAGAGAAAATGCTTTAAAAAAAATAAACAAACATAAAGAATATAAAAGTAAAAAAATTGAGAGTTTTATAGAACTAAAAAAAGGCGATTATGTAGTTCATGAAACTTATGGGATAGGACACTTCGTAGCATTAGAACAGAAAGATTTTGATGGACTAAAAAAAGACTATATAAAAGTTATTTATGGTGGGGGAGATACCTTGTATCTTCCGTTAGAACAAATGAACAGGATTCAAAAATATATTGGAAATTCTAATAATAATGGAATAAAATTAAGTAAATTAGGAAGTTCTGAGTGGAAGAAATCTAAATCTAAGGCAAAGAAGGTTGTTGAGGAAATTGCTAAAGATATAGTTAAATTATATGCAAAACGTCAAATTACAAAAGGGTATCAATTTAGAGAGGATACTATATGGCAATCAGAATTTGAAGATGAATTTCCTCATGAAGAAACTCAAGATCAATTAAGGGCTATAATTGATATGAAGAGTGATATGGAAAGTGCAAAGGTTACTGATAGACTTATTTGTGGTGATGTAGGCTATGGAAAAACAGAGGTAGCTATTAGAGGGATTTTTAAAGCTTGTATGGATTCTAAGCAGTGTGCAGTTCTTTGTCCGACTACAATATTAGCACAACAACATTATAAAAATATTAAAGCACGTTTTGGGAATTATCCAATTAGAGTAGAGGTGTTAAGTAGATTTAAGACAAAAAAAGAGCATGAAGAAATTAAAAAGCGTTTGAAGCAAGGATTAATAGACGTAATTGTAGGAACTCATAGTATATTAAGTGATTCAGTTGAATTTAAAGATTTAGGGTTATTAGTCATAGATGAAGAACATAGATTTGGAGTTAAGCATAAGGAAAAGTTAAAAGAATTTAAATCTTCAATTGATGTTGTGACATTAACTGCAACGCCTATTCCTAGAACATTACACTTATCATTAAGTGGAATTAGGGATATGAGTGTTTTAGAAGAGCCACCGCACAATCGTTATCCAATATTAACTTATGTTACAGAGGCAAAAGAGGGGATAATTGTTGATTCTATTGAGAGAGAACTTTCGCGAAAAGGACAAGTTTTTTTTGTATACAATAGAGTTGAAACTATGGAAAAAATGTATTTAATGCTAAAGCGTTTGTTACCAAATGCAGAAATAGCAATGGCTCATGGGCAGATGTCCTCGCGGAAACTAGAAAACATAATGATAGATTTTTATGAAAAGAAATATGACGTTTTGTTAGCTACGACAATTATCGAAACAGGTCTGGATATTTCTAATGCAAACACAATGATTATTTATGACGCTGATAAAATGGGGCTTTCACAGTTGTATCAGCTTCGAGGAAGAGTAGGAAGATCTAATAAACAAGCTTATGCTTATTTTATGTATGAAAAAGACAAGGTTCTTACAGAAATTGCAGAAAGAAGACTTAAGGCTATAAGAGAATTCACTGAATTTGGTTCCGGATTTAAAATTGCAATGCGTGATTTAGAAATTAGAGGAGCAGGAAGTATTTTAGGTGAAAGTCAATCTGGGCATATGGCTGAAATTGGATATGAACTATATATTAAATTTCTTGATGAAGCCATAAAGAATTTACAAGGAGAGATAGTCTCTGATATTGTTGAACCAGAAGTAATTATAAAGTTAGATGCATATATTCCTAATGATTATATAGAAAATGAAATTGATAAAATTGAAGTTTACAAAAAAATTGTATCAATAAATTCAAAAGAAGAACTTTTAGAGATAGATGAAGAAATAGAGGATAGATTTTCTGACATACCAGACCCTGTAAGAGTTTTATTACAAGTTGCATATCTTAAGAGTATTTGTAAAAAGTTAAAAATATCTGTAATTAAAGAAGTTGGAAATATGTATTCGTTTTATGATTATAACAAAAATCTTGTTGTGAAAAAAATTTTTTCTAATAGAGATAGTTACAAGTTGATTACATCTATAGTTGATTTTTTAGAAAAGATGCTATAATGTTTAAATAATTAAAAGGTTGGGATATTAATGAAAAAGTTTTTAATAATAATAATTTCTTTATATAGTGCGTTATTTTTGGTATCATGTAATAATACAAATGTCAATTCGGAAGCTACAATAATAGCCAAGATAAATGGTAAAGAAATATCTTTAGAAGAGTATGAGAAGAATATAGTTCTTTTTGGAGGACAATATGAGTCTGTTTTTGGAAAAGATGTTTGGAACCAAGAAATTGGTGATGGTATAACATATCGAGAAAGTTTTAAAAAGGAACTATTTGATCGAATGATAACTCAGGAACTTATTTTACAAGTTGCTGAAAAAAATGGTATTGAAATTTCTGATGATGAAATAAACAATGAGTTAGCTTCATTTAGAGAAAAAAATGAAAATAACACTGAATTTCAAACTGTTTTGATGGAAAATAACATAGATGATAATTTTTTAAAAAAACAGTTTAAATATGAGTTGTATTTAGAAAAATATAAAACTTATATAACTAAAAATAATAAAATAAATGAAGAATCGATTGAAAATTATTATAATTCTAATACTGCAAAGTTTACAGATGATGAGGTTAAAGCATCTCATATATTATTTAAAACAATTGATGATAACTTTAAAACTCTTTCGGATTCAGAAATAGAAAATAAATTTGTAATTGCAGAAACTGTTTTAAAAAAAATAGAGCAAGGTGAAAGTTTTGAAGAAATGGCAATAAAATATTCTGAGGATAAAGCGACTTCTATAAATGGTGGAGATCTAGGGTATTTTAAGGCAGGAGAAATGGTAGATGAGTTTGATGAGACTGCATTCGCTTTAAAAGTAGGAGAGGTATCGAAGATAATAAAAACTATACATGGATATCATATAATAAAGGTTTATGATAAGATTAGGGAAACGCTTCCATTAGAGTCAGTAAAAGAAGGTATTGTAGCAAAACTTGAGATGGATTTATTTGATAGCAAGGTTAAAGCGTTATATAATAATGCTGAAGTTGAAGAGTTTAGAGATTTAATAAAGTCTGCAGGTGATGAGAAATGATTAAAGAGGTAATAGTTGTTGAAGGAAAAGATGATATATCTGCTGTTAAAGCTGCTGTAGATGCTGAGGTCATAGCAACCAATGGATTTGGATTTCCAATAGGAGTTAAAGAGAGAATAAGAAAAGCAGGAGAAAAGCGAGGATTAATAATTTTAACTGATCCTGATTATGCAGGAGAAAAAATTCGAAAAACTGTTTCAAAATTAGTTCCAGGATCTAAGCATGCCTATATACCACAAGAAGATGCAAGTAAAGATGGAGATATAGGTGTAGAAAATGCTAGCAAAGAAAGCATAATAAGAGCTTTAAATGCAGCTAGATATGAAAATGTTTTATCAAATAAATTATTTACAAATAAAGATATGATTCATTATGGTTTTTCTATGTGTGAAAATGCAAGCTATAATAGAAGTTTGGTAGGCGGAATATTAGGAATAGGCTATGGCAATTGTAAACAATTTCTTTCAAGGTTAAATAACTACGGAATAACCAAAGAAGAAATAGAGAAAGCTATAATGGCTATAAAAAAATAAGTATATGAGGTATATATGATTAATGGTAATTTGGCAAGTCATAAGATAACAAAATCAATAGTGGAAAAATATGGTTTTACATTTACAAAATCATTAGGACAAAACTTTTTAGTAGACAATAATATCCTTCAAAAAATTGTTGCTGCAGGTGAGATAGACGAGAATGATATTGTTTTTGAAATAGGAACAGGCATTGGAACATTGACTTATGAGTTAGCAAAAAAAAGTAAAAAGGTAATAGCTATAGAGATAGATTCAAAATTGATACCTATATTATCTGAAACTCTTAAAGAGTTTGATAATGTAACAATAGTAAATGAAGATATTTTAAAAACAGATTTAAATTCTTTGATTAAAAATTTAGATGTAAATCAACCTATAAAAGTTATAGCTAATTTACCATATTATATAACAACTGCAATTATTATGAGATTCTTAGAAAGTAAAATACCACTTTCGAAATTTGTTGTGATGGTTCAAAAAGAAGTGGCGGATAGAATGGCAGCTAGACCATCTACAAAAGCTTATGGAAGTTTGTCCGTTGCAATTCAATATTATGGGAATGTTGAAGTTATTGGAAAGGCATCAAGAGCAGCATTTATTCCTCCGCCGGCTGTGGATTCAGCTATAGTTGCCATTGAGATTAGAAAACAAAAATTAATTGAAATAAGCGATAGTGAGTTATTTTTTAAGGTTGTAAGAGGAAGTTTTTCAAAACGTAGAAAAACTATATATAACTCATTATCTACTTATGAAGATTTTCAAAGAGATTTAGTTAGATTAGCATTAAAAAATGCAAAAATTGAAGAAAATAGAAGAGGTGAAAGTTTAGATATAAAAGAATTTGCAAAATTATCAAATGAAATGTATAAATTAATTTCTTAAATATCAACTATTGGAATATATTCAGTTAAGAAGTTGAGGTATCTATGAATATAAATAAAACAACTAAATATTTATCATTTGTTGAAACTCCTATAGGGAAACTTGGAATAGTAGTAGATGATGACTATATAATAAAAATCACTTTACCTAATGAAGAAGGAGAATTTTTAGAATTTTACAAAAAAGAAACTAACGAGATTAAGACTGCAAAAGCCGAATTGATAGAATATTTTTTAGGTTACAGAAAAAATTTTTCATTTAAATTTAAACAAGAAGGAACTAATTTTAGGATTAAAGTTTGGAATGAATTGCTGAACATCCCATATGGAACAACATGTAGTTATAAGGATATAGCCAAATTAATAGGAAGTCCGTTAGCTTATCGCGCAGTTGGACAGGCAAATAATAAAAATAATTTACCAATTGTTGTGCCTTGTCATAGAGTGATAGGCTACAATAATTCTTATGTTGGTTATGCAGGCGGTATAAAAATAAAGGAATACTTAATTAATCTCGAAAAACACAATATATAGATTTATATATACTTTAAAATATAAATATGATATAATGATTTTAACGATA
>JBOFZL010000016.1:0-39024 GCA_051655155.1 Filifactoraceae bacterium | reverse complement strand
TAATTTGTTCTCTTAAAAAAGATATTTCATATAAGTGGAAGCCTTATAAAGACAAGGACTTAGAATGTAAAGCTGGCAGTTGTGAGTCTAAAGAGGTAGAAAATAAATTAATGTGTATATCAATGAAAGAAATTATATTTTCATATCCCAGCTCAGATTCTTATGTTTTACGCAGATTTACAGCAAGTTTATGGAGAAGGGGTATCAATTGTTTGATCGGTGGGAATGGCAGTGGGAAAAGTACATTACTAAAAATAATCGCAGGTATTCAAAAGGGATATATGGGTAAGTTAAGTTTACCTTCACAAAGCGTAGGTTATTTGCCACAAAATATAAACTCTTTCTTTTCGTCAGATACAGTCTACAACGAGATTACTTTTTTAGGTTATGACCATGATTATTATTTATATCTTATGAACGAACTAAAGATTCTTGATTTGGAGCAAAGGCATCCATTTGATGTTTCAGGTGGGGAGGCTGTACGTATTTGTATAGCTGCTATTTTATTAAGGCGGCCTAAATTTATCTTACTTGATGAGCCAACCCGTGGTTTAGATAGTTATTTGAAAGATATATTAGCCTCTTTATTAAATGACAGTGGTGCTGTTATCTTTATGGCTACCCATGATTTGGAATTTGCTGCTCGTTATGGGAAGCGTTGTTTCATGCTATTTGACGGAGAGCTTACCTTAGAGGAAGAACCACACATATTTTTTAAGAATAATCATTATTATACAACCAGCATTAGTAAAGGTTTCCGTCATGTTTGTGCTGACCTTGTAACAATGGAGGATGTAAGAAACTTATGAAAAAATATGCGTATAGAATAATGGCCATTTTTATTTTGCTTATGGGTTTAGGATTAAGTACCACATTGTTTGAAAAAAATGTAGGAGCGTGTATCTTAGTTGGATTAGTTGGAGTTATTACAATGTTCTTTGCCATATTTGAAGTTAAGGGTTCATCGACAGAGAAGGTTGTTCTTATTGCTTTATTGTCATCTGTTTCTGCTATTGGGAGGGTGTTGTTTGCATCCATACCTAGTGTACAACCATCTTCATTTATAATTATGATGGCAGGAATTGTTTTTGGTGGTGAGGTGGGGTTTTTAACGGGAGCTATAACTGCACTAACCTCCAATTTAATGTTAGGACAAGGTCCTTGGACGGTATGGCAGATGTTTTCGTGGGGGATAATGGGTCTAGCTAGTGCAGCGTTAAGGAAACCACTTATGAAAAGTCGATTGTTCTTTATGAGTTATGGGCTTGTTTGGGGATTTATATTTGGGTGGATAATGAACGCATGGGTTGTTCTTGGAGGTTTTGGGGGCGAACCATCTTGGGCAACAATAATACCAATATATATAGCATCTTTTTACTTTGATTTAGCTCATGGAGTTGCAAACGTCGTGTTTATAGCTATGTTTTGTGAGAATTTTTATAAGATTTTTGGACGCATTTCCATTAAATACGGATTGGGAGTTAAGGAAATGTAAGTGTTACCTATTTAAGTGAGGGATAGTTATTTTAACTGAAATAATATCAAATTAATTAAGTGAAGAGGAAGAGTTAAGACATAGAAGTTGGTTTGTTGGGGGAGTGTTAGGACTTGTTGGAAGGGGGGAGCAAAGATCGCTTAATAAAAAGAGAAGAATGGTAGAGCCTATACCAAGGAAATAAGGCGAATAAAAAATTTAAATGAGGAGGAATTTAAAGATGTTTATCAAAAAAAGAATATTACCACTGTTACTTACACTCAGTATTATATTCTCGATGTTACCAATGCAAACTCTTGCAAATGACCAAGGTTTTGTAAAGGATAATGAAGTGGTTTCATCCATATTATCAGGAGGTGAGTCATCTGATAATAAAGAGATTGACACAAAAGAATCTAGCAACAATATAGGGAGTCTTGTGGATGAGAATAATGTTCCAAAGGTTAATGAAGGAGCTGAAAACTCAAATAAAGAAACGAATATAGGTACTAATGAAAGTGATCTTAATGTTAAGACCTTGGATATTGTTTCGGATGGATATCATAATATTTTGGAGCAAAATGGAAATCGTGGAATGGTAACTGTACGTATTGAAGGAAATACGGAAACCTTTGTAACACCCACAAGCGTATTGATTAATGAATTTGATTTATCTAGCTATGGGGTAACAGAGGAGTATTCTGGGTTTACGGCACTACATGCAATTATCAAAGCTTTAGAAAAACAAGGTATAGATTGTAAGGAACCAAGGAATCTGGAATTGACTTATAACGGTGGATTTATTGCAGGAGTGAAAGAATTATCAACATCTACATTTCCGCTGACTCATACTCAATTTCCATATGCAGGATGGATGTACACTGTTAATGGGGTACTGCCTAACTTAGGGGTTTTGGAGCAAAATGTAAATGATGGGGATGATATTGTATTATTTTTTGCAACAGATATGATGCAGTATTATTTTAAGAATATAAAAGGTATAGAACCGTTGGAGGTAAAAACAAACGAATCATTTACTATAAATTTTGAAAAAAATGGTTGGGATGAGGAACTGGGAGATAGTGAGGCAAGGGTACCTGTTTCGGGAGCAACTATTTTAATAGATAATGTTAAAACTGATTATGTGACTGATGATAACGGGAATGTAACATTATCATTTGATAAAGAAGGAACATATGAGCTTTCTGCTATCAAGGAAGCTGGGGAAGGGTTAAGTGGAATTGCACGCCCATACTGTAAGGTTATTGTAACGTCAGCAAAAGTAGATAAGAAAGTTTTATCAGAAGAGATTTCTGGTGGAGCAAGCCTATCTAGTTCTGGATATACACCTTTATCTTGGTCTGTATTTCAAAAAGCTTTAGAAATTGCCAAGATGGTTGGTAATGATGGAAATGCAACACAGGTAAAGGTTGATGAAGCTTTAACAAATCTGAAAGATGCTAAGGCGAATCTTTATCCAATTATTATACCTTTTGATGGGGTTCCAGATGATTGGCAAAATGATCTTTGGTTGCAGTATGATTATAAAGAGCTTTCTGTTGGTGGAAAATCAACGATTTATCCGAGGCAGGTGCCTGAGGCAATAACAGATCCTTTAAAAAATGACGTAGAGCGACCAAACTTTAACTTTGAAGTCATATCAGGTAATAGCATAAAACTAGAGCCTATCACTATAGGTGGTAAAAATGACAAAGCAACTGTTACTGCTGTTAAAGAGGGTATATCAATTATAAAAGTGACATATGATGAATTTACTCATAGCAGAGGAACTTATTTTGGTGCGGTTTCACCAGTAAACTATGGGTACGCTGTCATTAATGTTGTTTCCCCTGGAAAAGATGGTGGGATAACCATTAAATCAGGTATTGATTTAAATGCATATGAAACCATATATTTTAAGGATGGAAATTCTACAGACTATGAGTTTACACCGACCATAACAAATGCTACATCGATAGAAGTAACTTGTAACGGTATTGAATTATCAAGAGCATCTAATGGTGCTTATAATGCAGCTTTACAAAACAGAAGTAATATTATTGGAATCACAGCGAAAAATGATACAGGCTCTAAGAGTTTTTATCAAGTTATAGATGCTCGTAAGATTGATGTGAATATAGAAAATGTTACACACCCAGGAAAGCCAATTGCTCAAGGCGATACTGGGAAAATCGACTTTAAGGGTATCACGATGCCTGTATATAAGTTGGCAACAATTTATAACCCAATACTTAAGAGTAGCTCATATGTTCAATATAAGAATGCTACATTAGGGAATTTTCAGGGTAAGTCAGGGCAATATGATCTTGCGACAAAAAATAGTTTTCAAGTTAAGTTTGACAAGCCTGGAAATTATAGTTTTGAATCGGGAGAAATATATGAAGAGTGGTATGGGAGTCCATTAGGTACGGACAAAGGTATGGAAGGGCAGGGAGCACCTAATCTAAATGCACCAAAAAATAATGGGTTTTTTGGTTCTATGCCTAATTTTACAATTACTGTTGAAAAAACATTAACGGTAGACAAGAGTTTGCTTGTTGCTAAGATAGAAAGTTGTAACTCCTTGGTTAAAACAGATTATTCTGAACAATCTTGGTCAATATTTACATCAGCATTATCCAATGCAAAAAAAGTAAAAGATAACGTTGCTGCTACGCAAGTGCAAGTAGACGAAGCAACATTAGTTCTTACCAATGCAATTAAAGGATTGCAATCACCAATTAAGGGAAGGATATCTTCTACATTAGAAACAATAAGTTCGTTACCGATATTTACTGGAGCTACTGATGACTGGAGTGTAATGGATATGGTAGCTTATGGGAAAAAGGAGGGTTTAACGAATAAGGCTTCTTTTGTATCTAAAGCTATTACGACTGCAAAGGGAATGAATAATCCTGTTACGGATTATGAGCGTGTAGCAATTTCATTAACGTCTATGGGGTATGATGTATCTAACTTAGATATTGGTGATGGACAATCTCTGAATCTTATAGGGAAAATAGCAGGATATAAAGCGATAAATCCTACGCCTTCAATGGGAACATTAAATTCATATATATTTGGATTAATTGCGTATGATAGCGGTAAGTATATTTTGCCAGCAGATGCGTATTGGACAAGGGAGAAAATTGTTGATTATATTTTAGAAAAGCAATCAACTATAGATGGTGGATGGAACTTAAATGCAAGTACAACGGCTATAGGCGACGTTGATATTACAGCTATGGCAATATCTGCATTAGTTCCCTATAAGGATCAAGATAATGTTAAGCAAGCGATAGATAAAGCTGTGGAGGGGTTATCTGTTAAGTATAATAGAGATAATGGATTTAAATGTTATGGTTCGAGAAACTCAAATTCGGCATCTATGGTAGTTATAGCGTTATCTGCCCTTAATATAGACGGAGATACAGATACAAGGTTCATTACCAAAGATGGAGTTTCTCTTTTGCAACATTTATTTACATGGCAACTTACGGATAAAAGATTTGGTTATACAAATAATACAACTTATAACGGTATGGCTACAGAGCAGGCTTTTAGAGCATTAATATCCTATGATAAGATGCAGCAAAAGGGTGGAGCCTATAATGTATACAATTTTGAAAGAATAGAAAACCCTAAGCCATCAATGGTTTTAGAAGAAACTATTATTACAGATGTTAATAAAGAGGTTAAAGGTACGATTCCAGATGTAGGGACAACTTTATTAACGGGAGCTATAGATACAGGAACAAATAAGAACGCGAATCTACCACACGTAGAAGCGACTAAAAGTTTGTCTGGAAGTGGCTCTGCTGTATCACTTAATATTCCACAAAATACTGTGGTAACAGCTCCTAAGTCATGGGATGGTAAGCTTGAATTACAAAAAGTTGTTACAAATAGTATGAATATTCCAAACAAGACAATAATTCTTGCAGTCAAAATAGGTTCAGACTCAGTGGATTTAAGTCTTTCAAATGCTGCACGTATTGTTTTACCAGAAACAGCATCTTATAAAGTTGCTTATATAGGTAGTGATGGAGAGTTTAAGGAGATAACTAATGAGCTTACATCTGATGATGCCAATGGGCTTGGTGATAAGTCGGAAGGCAAAATAAAATCAGGTAATGATTGGATTATTTGGACGAAACATTTTACAAAGTTTGTAGCTTATTCAGACAATCCGCAAGGTGGTGGGGAAACTAACGGAGGAAACAATGGAGGAGGCACTAATAATGGCGATGAAAACAAGGTTACTGATAGTAAGGAAATAACAGTTAGAGTTTCTGTAACGGGAGATTCTTCGATGGGGGATCTTATTGATAATTACTCTGTAACTGTTCCAAATGATTCTGTAGCTTGGGTTGCTATAAAAAAAGCATTTGATGCTAAAGGGATATCGTATGTAATTGGATTTAACGATAACTACATCCGCTCTATTGGTGGGTTGGGTGAATTTGATAGAGGACCTAATAGTGGATGGTTATACTATGTTAATGGAACGAAACCAAATATTGGAGTTGGTGAATTTACTCTTTCAGATAATTCTAATATACATCTGAAATATACCTTGGATTGGATGTTAGATGAACCTTGGTTAGCGGGTACGATTAACAATTTACAAGTAGATGAAACTGTAATGGAAGTTAACTTAACTAAAGGTTTGGATAATCTTTCTAAAAAAGGTGTTTATGGTGACTGGGAAGCATTTGTTCTTGCATTAAATGGTTACAAAATCAAATCTTCATACACAGATAAACTACTGACAGATTTTAAAAATAACAAAGGAGAATTAAGGTTAGCTACTGATTATGCAAGATTATCATTGGTATTAAAAGCAATGGGACAGTCTATAACATCATATGGTGGGTATAATATTCTGGATAAGATTGTAAATAATAAGGAAATGGGTAAACAGGGGGTAAATGGATATATTTTCTCCTTGGTAGTTATGTCAAGTGAAAATGTTCCTTCAAATAGTTTATGGAACAGTGACAAGATAATAGATAAGATATTGGCGTATCAAAATGAAGATGGTGGCTTTAGCTTACAACTTAAGGGTAAATCAGATGTAGATATTACAGCAATGGCATTAACTTCATTTGCCCCATATAAAGATCAATTGAAGGTAAAGGCTGCTATAGATAAGGGAATCTCTTTTATAAAAGCAAAGCAAGCAGCAGATGGTCATTTTGAATCGTATGGGGACAAGAATGTTGAGTCCACAGCTCAAGTGGTGATTGCTCTTTGTGCTTTAGGGATTGATCCTACATCAAGCGAGTTTACGAAAGATGGAAAAACATTATTGGATGTAATATCACTATTTAAATTGCCAGACGAGACTTTTTGTCATGTGCTAGGAGGGTCTTCTAATGGTATGGCAACGGAACAAGCGTATATGGCTTTGACAGCATTTAGTCGTTATAAATTAAATCTTGGCAGTATATATAATTTTAAACCAAGTAACAATACTAAAAATTCGTTTAAAGATGTAAAAGATGGAGATTGGTATTTTTCAGCAGTATCAACTGTTTCTGAAAGAGGATTATTTAGTGGAACGTCAAGTGATCAGTTTTCTCCAAATCAACCTATAACAAGAGCTATGTTTGCAACGGTTCTTGCGAAGTTGGATGCTACTGATTTAAAATCATACAATACAAGTGCTTTTAGGGATGTGGATATAAATAGTTGGTATGGAAAATCAGTTGCTTGGGCTGCTGACAATGGAATATTGTCTGGTTATTCCAAGGACATTTTTGGAGCAGAGGATGCTATTACACGAGAGCAGATGGCTGTCATGTTAGATAATTATATTTCATTTAAAGGTATAAAGCTTAAAAAATCTGATAATATAATTGAATTTACAGATGTACAAACTATAAATTCATGGGCGAGAACAGGGGTAAGAAATATTCATTCTTATGGACTGATAAATGGCAAGGAGAATAATGTTTTTATGCCACAAGATACGGCAACAAGAGCTGAAGTTGCTCAATTATTTTCGGGATTATTAAATAGTTTAACGGTAGGTTAAGTTTTTAATAAAGCCTTCACAGAATAGAGGGCTATACAAGAAAATTTCCATCGCTCAATGAAGAGTGATGGAAATTTTTTATAAGCCATAATTATAGGTTTAATAAATTTAGGTTTGTGGAAAAGTAAGGGCTAGGAAGCGTGGTTTTACTAAAGTATTAGAGGTTGAATGCACAAGTTATAATTTGTTCATTTTCTAGTTTCAGTAACCTTTGTTTCAAAATATTCACAAAATATGTATTAAGATTATCTTCTGATTTTGGACTTATATGAGTTAGATAATGAACTTGGCGTTCTGGAATTGCTATGTCTAAGGTATGAATCTTTAGTTTGGATACTTTTGATAGTTCATAGGCAACACTAAGTGGAACAATGCTCCAATGGTTACTATCTTGAAGTAAAAAATTCAGCTGTTCCATTATTTGTATTTGAATAAGAGGAATAAAATTTTTTCCAAATGTAAAATGACACCATTGTTCAAATTTTAGGAACCAAGGACAGTAGATTAGATATTTAGTATTTAATTGAGTGATTTCTAAAGTCTCAGGTAATTGTGAATTTATATTGGAAACAAGGACCATTTTTTCAGTAAAAAGCAGGTTACAATTAGACTTTAAAGAGTATCGTTGATCAACTATTATTGAAAAATCAACATATTGTTTTTCGATAGAGTCATATGAAGCATAGCTTGATAAATCTTCAGTTTGCAATAAGACGTTAGGGTAAGTTTTTATGAAGTTTGATAGAACTTCTGGTAATATTGTTGTGCTTATACTATTTAATGAAGATAGTTTAAAGGATCGATTAATTTCTTTTTTTTGTAAATTAGACATATCATATAGTAAGGAGTTCCATTTTCCTACAAGAATTAAAAATTCTTTTCCAGAATGAGTTAGTTCTACGTTTCTAATACCCTTTTGTCTGTGAAAAAGCTTACAGCCAAGCTCTTTTTCCAGATTAATGATTTTTAAACTTAAGGCAGATTGGGTTATAAACAGTTTTTCAGCTGCTTTAGAGAAACTACCTTGCTTAACTAATTCAGAAAAGGCTAAGATATCATTATTGTTCATTTTTTACCTCATTTGCTTAATATAATAGTTTAAAATATTTGTTATTAGTTATATTATATATAAAAATATATAAATTTACAACTATATTGTTGTGTGATATTATCAAGTTAAATTTGAGATAGGAGGGTAAATTTGATGTTTAAGTATGACTTTGATGAGGTTATAAACAGAAAAAATACAGGTTGTGCAAAGTATGATGAAGTAGTAAAAAAGTTTGGAACAGAGGATGTAATTCCGCTATGGATAGCAGATATGGATTTTAAGACTGCAAAGCCAATAATAGATGCTTTGGTTTCTAGAGCAGAGGAAGGCATTTATGGATATGTATCCAGATCAAAGAATTATTTTGAATCAGGATGTAAATGGAAAAGCAGAAGAAACAATTGGGAAATCAACCCAGAACTTTGCTCTCATGCGGTGGGAGTTGTTCCTGCTATGACAGTTATGGCAGAGATTTTTTTGCCGGAAGATTCTAGAATCTTAATACAGCCACCTGTATATAGTGAATTTTATGAGATTGTTGAAAAAAGCAAAAACATTGTGGTTGCCAATCATTTGGTGGAGAAAGAAGGACGCTGGTCTGTTGATTGGGAAGATTTCGAAAATAAAATTAAGACTGTATCTATGTTCTTATTTTGCAATCCTCATAATCCCTTGGGAATAGTGTGGGCTAAGGAAGATGTTGAAAGGGTGGTTAGGTTATGTGTAGACAATAATGTTTTGTTAATAAGTGATGAGATACATTCAGATTTAGTTTTTGGTGGCAAGCAATTTATTCCGACAGCAAGTGTTAATGATTTAGCAAAAAATAATGTAATCAGTTGTTTTTCTGCAAGCAAAACCTTTAATATGGCGGGGTTACAGGCTTGTACAGTCGTTTTCCCGAATAAAGAATTAAAGGATAAGTATGACAAGTGGTGGTCTGATAAGGATATTCATCGAAATAATTCATTTTCTAGCATTGCAATGGAAGTTTGTTATGAAAAAGGAGAAGATTGGTTAGAACAATTGCTAATATACATAGAGGGGAATATTGATTATGTGAATAATTATTTAAGAGATAATATTTTGCAAATAAAAACATACAAACCAGATGCTACCTATCTTATGTGGTTAGATTGTAGGGGGTTAGGATTAAACAACGATGATTTGAAAAATTTTATGATACAAGAAGCGAAATTAGGTCTAAATGAGGGACGTGCCTTTGATAGAGAGTTAGAAGGTTATATGAGGTTAAATGTAGCTTGTCCAAGAAGTGTGTTGGAGAGAGCAATGTTTCAGCTAAAAATAGCAGTAGACAAACTTATGGGTATAAATGATTAATTTTATTATATTTAAAAGGTAATATATCAAAATATATTAGGATGGAGTGGAAAATAATGGAAGGAAAAAAATCCGATTTTTGGAAAAACTATGGTATGGCAATTTCGTTGATAATAGGTATTACGATAGGTAGTATTTTAGGGATTGTTATGGGTGAAAAGGCAACTGTATTTTCACCATTAGGTGATATATTTCTTAATTTGATGTTTACAATAGTTGTACCTTTGGTGTTTGTGTCTATTTCAACTGCTGTTGGAAATATGTTAAATATGAAAAGGCTTGGGAAAATATTGGGAAGCCTATTAGTAGTGTTTATATGCACGGGGATAGTTGCTTGTGTACTGATTTTAATTGTTGTTAATATATTTCCTCCAGCTATGGGTACGCATATTGCTTTAAACAAGGCTGAAATGGAAGAAGCCACCAGTATTGCAAATCTTATTGTAAATTCACTTACAGTAAATGACTTTGCAGGATTAATGAGCAGAAAAAATATGTTGCCTATCATTGTTGCAGCTATTGGTTTTGGATTTAGTATATCTGCTTGTGGAGGTGAAGAAAGTCCAGTTGGAAAAGTATTAAATAATTTAAGTGACATTATTATGAAACTTGTTGGTTTGATTATGAAATTTGCACCAATAGGTTTGGGAGCATATTTTGCAAGTTTAATAGGAGAGTTTGGACCACAACTTTTAGGAGATTATGGAAGGGCGATGTTAATATATTACCCAACTTGCATAGTATATATGGTTATCGCATTTCCAATATATGCGTATATTTCTGGAGGAAGAAGTGGGGTTAGACAAATGCTAAGATATATAGCTGGTCCGGCGATTACGGCATTTGCTACTCAAAGTTCAGTAGCTACTTTGCCAACTAATATGGAAGCGTGTAAGAACATAGGAGTGCCTAAAGATATTAGAGAGATTGTTTTACCTATGGGAGCAACTATGCATATGGATGGTTCAGTAATTTCATCAATACTAAAAATAAGTTTTTTATATGGAATTTTTAACTCAGAATTTGTGGGGATAGAAACTTATTTACTGGCTTTTGTAGTTTCCGTTTTAAGTGCTTTTGTATTATCAGGAACTCCTGGTGGAGGTTTGGTAGGGGAAATGTTGATAGTTAGTTTGTTTGGATTTCCGCCAGAGGCATTCCCTATAATTGCAACATTAGGCTTCTTGGTGGATCCAATGGCAACTTGTATAAATTCTTCTGGAGATACATTGGCATCTATGATAATTACAAGAATTGTAGAAGGGAAAAATTGGATTGATAGGAATTTAGCTTAGGGTTAGGTAAGGAAAAGGAGCTATAAAAAAGTTCTCAATAAGAATCGCCATATCCAGAAAATATCAGATATGGCGATTTTTCATATAATAAAATAAGTTAAATCTTACGAAAATAAAAACTCTAAAAAATATATTAAAGTAACAAGGCAAAGAAATCTTATATATAAATTTTTACAAAATTGGTACAACATATTTACATTGGTAGCTTCTAGATATACGAAAGATGCTATTGAAGTCCTTTGTGATAAATTAGTAATATAGAAAGTAGGAGATACAACAAGAAAATAGGAAAGAATAGTTTATAAAATTTTATGTATCTAACAATGTAAATATGGCAAAGATGATTTTATCAACTACTAACTTATGTAAAAATTTATGGAAAGGGTACTGGAACTATCTCAAAATAATAAAGTATTCATTCCCTCTTTCAGTTTACTTTTCTCTATGTTATAATTTAAATATAATTTTAATAAAGGGCGTAGGAGGATATAAAATGGTAAAAACAATAAGAGCTAATATGAATGTAATCGAATCAATGGTTTATTTTTGGGAGGCTACCAAAGATAGAGAGAAGGTAGGAGAAAAATATCTGGTAACCTTAACGGAATATGATGAAATGAAGTTATTGTTTGATGGTGAATTTTCTGCTGAGTCTATGAGAAAGGTGCTTAGTGCTATTTCTAATAGGGAGATGCTTAATAATTCTACTCAAAAAGAAAGACAGTTTTGGAATAACAATATGTGGATGCTGGAAGATATGGATATTATGAAAATGATGGTAAGTCCATTAAAGTCCTTAAACTTAGATGATATTGTGGAGAAAGTTAATTCTAAAGTGGAATTACCTTATGAAGATATTGAAGTGGTATTTGTGCCTGCTAACAAAGAGGAGTATATAATGAAAGGAAATAAGCTTATAATAAACTTTTTTAGGGTTCAATCAGATATGTTTGATGAGAAAAAAGTTTCTATAGGAGGAGTAGATTTAAAAGAATATATTCAAGATAAAATTTGTGAAATGAAAGGATAGGTAATGATATGGAGTATAGGAATATTTTATTGCAAGTAGAAGATAAGATAGCTACAGTAACTATAAATAGACCTGAGGCACTTAATTCATTAAATAAAGAAACTTGTAGGGAAATTTTAGACTTATTTACTTTTATTGACAAAGATGAAAATGTTGATGTTGTAATTTTAACAGGAGCAGGAAAGGCTTTTGTTGCAGGAGCTGATATAAGAGAGATGTCAGTATTGAATGCAAATGAGGGTAAGGATTTTGGAAAAGCTGGACTAGATGCCTTCTCAGCAGTAGAAAATTGTTCTAAAATAGTAATAGCTGCTGTCAATGGTTTTGCTTTAGGTGGGGGCTGTGAATTATCTATGGCGTGTGATATTAGATTAGCTTCTACTAAGGCAAAATTTGGACAGCCTGAGGTTGGACTTGGTATTACTCCAGGGTTTGGAGGAACTCAAAGGTTACCTAGACTTGTAGGTGTGGGTAAGGCTAAGGAGCTTATATATAGGGCAAATATAATTGGGGCTGAGGAAGCAAAAGATATAGGCCTTGTTAATCATGTGTATGAACCTGAGCAGTTAATGGATGAAGCTAGAAAGATGGCAGAAGAAATTGTATCAAAAGGACAGCTTTCAGTAAGATACGCTAAGGAAGCGATAAATAGCGGACTTCAAGTTGATATAAAAACTGGTATGGAAATTGAAAGAAGTCTTTTTGGACTTTGTTTTGCAACAGAAGATCAAAAAGAGGGTATGGCTGCGTTTCTCGAAAAAAGAGCAGCTAAATTTAGTGGAAAATAAAGGTTATAATTTATGGAGGAGCATAATAAATATCATATAGGATGGCGAAATATTAAGACGGGAATAGCCGTTTTAGTGTGTTTGATAATAGGAAGAATGGTTGGGAATTATGAACCATTATATGCTTGTACGGCAGCAGTTATCTGTATGAAAGATACCATAGAGAACTCACTTAAGCATGGGATAATAAGGATGAAAGCAACAATCATGGGTGGAATTATATCCATATGTTTTCTTGCTGTGAATCAGTACTTACCATTTTTGGCATATAATGAGGTTATTGTTCCTTTTGCGATAATAATTACAATTTATTGTTGTAGCATACTAGAGTGGAAAGAAGCATCAGCTTTAGCTAGTGTCGTTGTTTTAGTTATATTACTTATGCATAATGGAAGTCAAGATAGATATGCTTATGCTATAAATAGGATAATTGAAACTCTTATGGGTATAGTGGTTGCAATAATTGTAAATAGCTGTGTGGTACCACCTATAAATGATATTACCGATAAAAAATTATAAATTAAAGAAAAATTATTAAGAATTAAAAGTTGTAGAATTATAGAAAATGGAAGGAAGGGGAATAATGAAGAAATATTGTTTAGCGCCATTGATGTTTTATTTAATTTCGATGGGGTTATATTATGGTTATTCTTTTATTAAGGTGGATAGTGATATTCCGGTTATTTATATAATAGTAGCATACTCTTTGGTTGCTATACCTCTTTTTAGTATTAGTTATGGTTATATTGCAGGGAGAGGGAATAAAAATGCTGTAGGTCCAACTATAATAAATAGTTTAACAGCTGTATTATTTTCGTTGGCACCATACATGGTCAGTAGAATTAATAATAATGAGAATAAGATGTTTTTATTATTAAGTTTAGGGGTCATGGTGGTAGTGGGTTTAATAACGTATTTTCCTGCTGTTCAAGGTGCTAAAAAAGGAGTAATCAAGGCGGAGAAATATGCAGAAAAAGAAGCAAAGAAGCATAAAGAGAAAAAAGAAGAAGAAAGAAGAAAAATAGAGGAAGAATTAAAAGAGAAGCTAGCTAGAGAAAAGGAAGAAGAATTTAGAAAGCAGACTATGGCTAGGAGCCAAGAAGAAATAGACCAAGAGATAAAGGAAATGGAAGCAGAGTAATAAGTTATAATCAATTGAAGCAAAAGAGGGATGTCTTTTAAGGATAACCCTCTTTTTTGTAATAGGAAAACCTCAGGTTATACTTGTAGTTTAAAAAAATTTTTAGTTATGAGCAGAATAAATAAAAACTTCATTGTAAAGTTGGGAAGTAGTTCTTATAAGGTTAAAGAAAACCACCCGTTCTACGGGTGGTCATTATTAATAAAGGACTATTATTATGAATAAATTAAATATTTTACTCTTTCTAACTTGAAGATATCTAACTCCGGAGTATAATCATTTATTACTTGTTCTGCGGTTTTACCTGATTTTAAGGCAAGTCCAAAAGAGTTTGTGCCAAAGTGTTTCTCAAACATAGGTATTACACCTTTGTTTTCAACAGGGATAGTTAAAGGTTTAATTGAATTTGCAGTGGTTAAAAGATATATACAGGTTTTGGTTGGATTAAAGGTTTTATAGTTGGTAATATTAAGTCGCACTCCACCTTTTGAGCCTTTTGTTTCAGGGGTAAAGTTTACACCTGAAAGGTTATGTTCATTCATTTTTTCAGCTAATATTTGCGAGTCTAAACCATCCATTCCTGCCCATGTGAATTTATCGCCTTGACTAAAGCCGGTTCCATCTCCCATGCCTGTGGCTATATAGGCAAAAGCTGATGTGATATTTGGAATATTAGGAGAAGTTTGAATAAATGGAAGTCCTGTGTCTTGCCATATCATTGAACGGTTGTAATTTGACATTGGGACTACTTCTAATGTGGCATTTATCTTTCTATTAAAGAATTTGGCAAGTTCGCCTACAGTCATTCCATGTTGGATTGGAAGGTTGTCAACGCCAACGAAGGTAAGATACTTATCCTTTGCTACATATCCGTCAACAATGGTTCCACCTAATGGATTTGGCCTATCTAAGACTACAATGGGGATACCATTTTTGGCAGCTGCTTTCATTGCGTAGTTTAAGGTTGAAATATATGTGTAGGTTCGTGAACCTATATCTTGCATATCAAATAAGAGCACATCTATACCTTCAAGCATTTGGGATGAAGGTTCTCTTGTAGAGCCGTAAAGGCTGTAGACAGGCAAACCTGTTTTAGCATCGGTATAGGAACTGATGTATTTGCCTGCTGTAGCAGTTCCATCTAGTCCATGTTCTGGAGAGTAGAAGGCAACTAATTTGGATTTTTTATAGGAGATAAGTTTTTCGGAAGTTTTTTCCAATTTTGAGTTTACTCCTGTCTGATTTGTTATTAAGCCGACTTTTTTACCATCTATTAGATATGAGTGGTCAGTAAATATTCTTTCGTTGCCAAGAATTACTTGTTCGGACTTTATTGGGGTTTTACTTTGTTCATAGGTGGATAATACCTGTGATAAATCATTAAAAATATAGGTAAGGTCATTGTTTGCAAAATTGATATTTATATTGGTAAAGCTAAAAATCAAAGCTAAACTTAATATTCTTTTGTAATATCTCATTATTTTATCTCCTTTTTCTTTATTTTATAGTATAATATCAATGGTTAATATTATTTAGATTATAGCTTATTTTATATATATAAGATAGTGGTTGTTATTAAATTGTTATAAATGAAAGGATGAAAAAATGAAGATACTATTAACAACAGATACTTATGAACCTTCTGTTAACGGCGTTGTAATTTCTGTAAGAAATTTATATAACGAGCTTAAAAAAAATGGTCATGATGTAAAGGTTTTAACATTATCTCAAGACCATCATAATAAAAAGGAGGGGGATATATTTTGTGCCCGTTCTTTTAATGCAGGTAAAATTTATCCTGATGTAAGAGGTACTATACCATATGAGAGTGTACTTATAGAGGAGTTGCTTGAATGGAAACCGGATATAGTTCATAGTAATTCAGAATTCTTTACTTTTATATACGCAAATAAGATTGCTTATGAACTAAATATACCTACGGTTCATACTTATCATACTATGTACGAATATTATACAGGGTATGTCTTTAAATCTATCAAGGTTGGAAGGCGTACAGTATCAACTATTGTTAGAAGAATACTTAAAAATGTGGATGCCATTATTGCACCTACTCTTAAAGTAAAAGAGTCTTTAGAAAGCTATGGATTAAATAATAATATTAAGATTATACCCACTGGAATTTCTTTAGATAGATTTACAAGCAAAGTTTCAATAGAAGAGATAAATGCTCTTAAGGAAGAGTTTAAGATACCTGAAAGTTCAAAGGTTATAATAACCATAGGAAGATTAGGTGTAGAGAAAAATGTTGATGAAATTATCAAGAATTTCAAGTTGATTAAAGGGGATATTACAGATGCGGTGTTGGTTATTGTAGGTGATGGACCATATAAAAAGAGTTTAGAAAATATGGTAAGAGTAAATAATTTAGAAGGCAGTGTTATATTTACAGGTATGGTTGATCCAAAAGATATAAATAAGTTTTATAAAATGGGAGATATATTTGTAAGTGCATCTAATAGTGAAACTCAAGGACTTACTTACATTGAAGCGTTAGGAAGTGGCAGGCCTGTTCTTTGCAAATATGATGAAGTTTTAGAGGGTATAGTAGAAAATGGAATCAATGGTTATACATACCATACATCTGAAGAATTTATTGATTATGTTAAAGAGCTTTTTAGTAATGTTGAGAGATATGAAATTATGTCCAAGAAAGCCAGTCTTAGTGTGGATAAATATTCGTTGGAAAACTTTGGAAGAAATGTAGAGGATTTTTATAATAGTGTTATTGAAAATTATAAAGATGAAAATAAATTGATGCGTAAACCTATAGTAATGGCGAAAAAAGCAGCAAGAGGGGTAAAGAAAAGCCTTAGGTTGCAAAGTAAATATATTAAAAATTTAAAGATAACAAAGTAGGAGGGGTAAGATGTTACTGGAGAAAACTTTAGAAAGTATTACAAAGTTAGATGAAGAGGCTATGGAGTTTGCTTTTAAGAGACAGGAAAATTTACTTAAACCACCAGGTAGTTTGGGAGTGATGGAGGATTTATCTATTAAATTGGCAGGAATTTACGGGCAACATTTCTTTGATACAGAGGCGAAGGTTGTACTTGCTTATGCAGGAGATCATGGAGTTCATGAAGAGGGGATAAGTGTTCAGCCACAGAGTGTAACAGCAGATCATTTTCCTAACTATGTGAATGGGGGATGTTCCATAGGTATAATATCAAAGCAGTATAACGCAAAAGTTGTAGCTGTGGATGTAGGGATAAATACTGATAAGGTTTTAGAAGGTATTATTGATAAGAAGATAAGTAAAGGGACAAATAATATGTCCAAAGGACCAGCTATGACAAGGGAGGAAGCAGTAAGAGCTATAGAAGTGGGAATAGAGATGGCTAATAAAGTCATAGATGAAGGTGCTAAGGTAATTGGAGTTGGAGAGATGGGTATATGTAATACAACTCCATCAAGTGCAATAATAGCAGTGGTTACAGGTAAAGAGGTTACTGAGGTTACAGGTCTTGGAGCAGGAACTTTACCAGAAGGTCTGTCTAATAAAATTAAAGTAATAGAAAAAGCCATTAAGGTTAACAACCCTAATAAGGAAGATGGCATAGATATTTTAGCTAAAGTGGGAGGGTTTGAGATTGGAGGAATTACAGGAACTATATTAGCTTGTGCATCCAGACGAATACCTGTTGTTTTAGATGGTTTCATATCTTATGCAGGAGCAATAATAGCAAAGCTACTTAATCCATTATCTATGGACTATGTTATAGCTTCACATATGTCAGCAGAGCCTGCATCAAAAACTGCATTGGATTATCTTGGGTTAGAGGCTGTGCTTCATATGAATATGCGTTTGGGCGAAGGCAGCGGAGCGGCACTTATGTTTTCAATTATAGAAACTTCTAATAAGATTTATACTAATATGTTAAGTTTTTCAGATACGGTAATTCCTACAATTCCACAAGGGAAGTAGAAAGAATTTGTAGTAATATTGAGCTATAATCTACTTTTATGGGGTTGAAATGTTATTAAATTCATCTAAAATTAGCCTATCTCCCTCTTTTGAGTCTTTAGGGAGAAGGCTTTTTTCTATTATTAGCAACTCTCGGTTATCTAATTCTATTATGGCAAAGTATGAATCTACACCTTGTTCAAATCTGTCGATTGTTCCTATTTTTATCATATTTTCTCCTATTCATTTCCTGATTTATAGCTACCAGAATGCTCTTTATTCGAGTATACAGATTTTCCGTTACTTAAAAAAACTATGCTTTCTTGTTCGTCAGTTCTATATAATGGTATTTTAAGCTCTTCAAGTAAACTTACTACTTCTTTGTGAGGATGTCCAAAGTCATTTTTCTTACCAACAGATATTACAGATATATATGGTGAAACATGTTCTATAAAGGTTCTACTTGAAGAACTCTTACTTCCGTGATGTCCCAATTTAATAAAATCTGCGTGTAGTGAAGGATATTGGCTTAAAATCTCATATTCATTTTCTTCTTCTGCATCTCCCATAAATAAAAAAGTTGTGTCATTATATTTAATATAAAGAACCAATGAATAAAGATTGTTTTCTTTGTAGAATTGATTATATGGTGATAGAAATATTCCTTCCACACTTTGGGAAAGTTGAATTTTATCATTCGCATAGGAAATATTTATGGGTATTGATTTTTTTGTTAACTCTTCAACCATTAAATCAAAACTGGTTGACGGATGGGTTTTATCTGGCATATAGAATTCATCTACATCAAAATCTTTAATAATTTCAGCCATCGAGCCAATATGGTCAGAATCAGGATGTGTAGCAATTAGCTTGTTAAATTTTGTTATGCCTAAGCCAAAGAGATAAGCTTTTAGTTTGTCATAATTTTTGTAAGAACCTGTATCTATAAGTATAGTTTCTCCCTCTGGGGTTATTAACAAGGTAGAATCTCCTTGACCAACATCTATTATATGTATCTGAAATTCTCCGGAAATACTAGACTTTTCTTGACAAGCAGTTATAAAAATTAGGGGGAATATAATAATTATAAGTAGTAGTATTTTTTTCATATAACCTCCTTAAGTTTATTATATTCTTTTTTTTAATTTTATAAAGCGTTTTATGGCTATATTTTTGGATGTTTAGTTATTTTGTTATATAAAAATAGATTTTCCGAATAGTAGTTCGCATATTAAAATAAGTATATTTTGTTTGTTTTTAATTTTTTATAATGCTGTATATTTAATTGAGTTGCTGATTTTAGGTTGTTAGGGTTTGATAAAATACAGATTTGCTTTTTTTTTGAAATTAAAGTAGAATTACACTATGGCTAAAGTTGACAAGATATTGATGCTTATATGATATAAAAACAATTTGCAAGATTTAAACTTATATTTTTACAAGTTTAAAAGTTAGGAGGTGGAAATGTGGAAATTTTTTATCGATGGAATGACTTTGATGAAACCAATGCAGTAGATATAGTTGAACATATTGATGAAGCTATTGTTATGTTTGATAAAAATGGAACTATAGTAGAGATGAATAGTATATGTGATGATATTCTTCCCTTTAAACGTTCAAATGTTATAGGTAAAACTATAGATGAGATTGTTAAAATGGGACTTGTTTCTGATCCTATAATTAATATGTTGCTAGATAAACGAAAAAAGGTTTATAAAAATATTGTTTACCCTTCAGGTAAGGTAGTAGCTTTTACAGCAATTCCTATGTGGACTAATGAAAATGTATTTAAAGGTGGAATTTTGGTAGGTAGAAATATTTCTATATTTAAAGCTATAGGATCTAAAAATGAGTCAGGTAGTGATGAGGCTATTGAGGATGAAGATGAATATACCAGTATTAGTTCTGAAATGAATAAGCTAAAATCAATTGTGAATAGAGCTTCAATGTCAGACTCGTCAATATTCGTAACTGGAGAGACAGGGGTGGGCAAAGAGGTTTTAGCAAGGTATGTCCATAGAAATAGTGCTAGACAAGATAAATGCTTCATAGCTGTTAACTGTGGGGCGATACCGTCTGAACTTATTGAATCAGAGTTTTTTGGATATGAAGAGGGTTCGTTTACAGGTGCAAAAAAAACAGGTAAAGTTGGAATAATCGAAAGAGCTAATGGAGGAACTCTATTTTTAGATGAAATAGGGGAATTAGGTTATGAGATGCAAAAAAAACTACTCAGAGTTATACAGGAAAATGAGTTTACAAAAGTAGGTTCAAATACTCCTAAGAAGGTAGATATTAGATATATATGTGCAACGAATAAAACTGTGGATGAGGTAAAAAATCCTGAAAAATTTAGACAAGATCTATATTATAGACTTAATGTAATACCTATAAGGATACCAGCATTAAGAGAAAGACGTGACGATATTGTTCCTATGGCAAGATATTTTTTGGGTTTGTTCAATAAAAAGTATTATCGGAATATTAAGTTATCTTCAGAGGTAGAAACATTAATAGAAAATAATGAATGGAGGGGTAATGTTAGAGAACTAAAAAATATAATGGAGAGAGTGGTAGTCTTATCTGTTAAAGATAATGTATCTCTGGATCAATTTAAGATGATAATGAATTTAGATTCATTAGAACTTTTAGATGAGAAAGATAACGGCAATAATGCTGTAAAGATATTTGAGGGAAATGAGAATACATCTTCAAGCTACTCTATAGATATAGATAAGAATATAACTTTAAATGAAGCTGTTAGAATATTGGAACAAAGAATGATTGAAGAGGCAATAAAGAAACATGGGAGTATTCACAGGGCGGCTGCTAGTATAGGCATTGATCCTTGTACAATATACAGAAAGGTTAAGCGAGGGGATATAAAGCTTAATAAGGATTAAAATAATTGCAAACAACCATTGCACAATGCAAGGGTTGTTTTTTATTGTTGCATAATGCAAGAGTAAGTCAAGAGCGTAGTTAAAAAACAATAAAACGGATATTATTTTTTTAACGATGAAAACCTTATCATAGCATTGTTAAATGAATAGCTATCTTTTTTTTTTGAAAATAAAAAAGTTTTTTGAAAAGTTGGCATGAAACTTGCAGATTATATATGTAAGATACATATAATTGTGATTTGGAATGGAGGTATTATTATGAGATGTAGCAAAAAATCCATATTAGCATCTTTTTCAGTGGCAGCTGTATGGTTTGAAACTCATGTTGGAGGAGGGTTTGCAACGGGAAGTCAAGAGGTAAATTTCTTCGTAAAACATGGATGGATGAGTATTTTTTGCCAATAATTTCTATGATAATTTTGGGATGTTCTTATAGAGAGTCATTGATTATGGCAAAGAATCACAAGGTTTACAATTATCGTTCTTGGGCAATTAAGATGTATGAACCTTATGATAAAATTTTTGCAAACTTATTTGAGGTATGTTATCTGATGATTGTAATTTTGGCAACAGGTGGTACTATAGCAGACTCAGCTTCTTTGATGAAGGAATGGGGACTACCTTATGGACTAGGAGTAATATTGACAGGTGTAATATAGGTGGGATAGGAATATTTGCGGTTATACTACCTTGTATAGTGGTTGGAGGAGCTAAAAATAGAAGATTTAAAGCTTTAAAAGAAGCGGAAATCTTAAATGACTAAAGTTAAATTTATAATAGGTGTAATAGCACTTAAATATTTTAATTATTATATAAGGAGGAATTTATATGGAATCACAAAATTTAATGCTAAGCGGAGTTAAGGTGGTAGAATTGGCTACCTATGTGGCTGCACCAAGTTGCAGTAAATTATTGGCAGATTGGGGAGCAGAAGTTATTAAAGTTGAAGGTACAACAGGGGATGCTATAAGAGTGATGGGAAGAACTTTCAATTCTCCTATGACGGCAGAAGAAAATCCGATGTTTGAGTTGGAAAATGGCAACAAGAAAGGTATTGCCTTAGATATTAAAAGTAAGGAAGGGATGGAAATATTATTTAAACTCCTCTCTGAGGCTGATGTATTTGTGACTAATATTAGGGAGCAATCTTTGGCGAAAAGTGGTCTATCTTACCATCAACTTAAAGATAAGTTTCCAAAGCTAATTCATGCTCATATTCTTGGGTATGGAGAAGAAGGACCTCTAAAGGATAAGCCTGGATTTGATTATACAGCTTATTTTGCAAGAGGTGGAGTAAGTATGTCGCTTATGGAGAAAGGAACTTCTCCAGCAAACACTGCAGCAGGTTTTGGAGATCATTATGCTGGTATGGGGTTAGCTGCGGGAGTTTTGGCAGCTCTTTATAGACAGGCTAAAACTGGAAAGGGAGAAAGAGTAACCTTGAGCTTATTCCACGCAGCAATGTTTGGTATGGGATTAATGATTACTACGGCACAATATGGAAATAAAATGCCACTTTCAAGAAAGCAACCTAATAACCCGCTTATGACAACCTATCAATGTAAAGATGGAAAGTGGATACAATTAGCATTAATCCAATATAATGCTTGGTTTCCGAAATTTTGTAATGTTATTAATCGAGAAGACTTAATTGAGAATGATAAGTTTAACACCATGGCGTCAGTAAGTAATAATGTGGAAGAATTGGTAAGTTTAGTTGAAAATGAAATGCTTAAGAAAAATAGAGATGAGTGGTCAGCGCTTCTTGAAGAGGCTGATTTGCCATCGGAAAAATTGCAAAGTTGTGATGATCTCCTTTCTGATGAGCAGGCTTGGGCTAACAACTATCTATTTAAAACCAAGTATGCCAATGGAAATGAGGGTATCTTAGTAGATACACCTGTAAGATTTGAAACTATGGGAATAAAAAATTATGAAAATGCACCATGTGTAGGACAGCATTCAGCTGATATATTAAAGAGCATAGGATATTCTGAAGATAAGATTTCAGAGCTAAAAGAATTGAAAGTGATTATTTAGAGGTGATATATGTATACAATGGGGCTAGATATTGGTTCAACAGCTACAAAAGGGGCCATAATTAAAGATGGCAAGGAGATAATAGTAACAGCCAGTTTTCCTTTAGGTACCGGAACCAGTGGTCCAGATAGAGTAAGGGCAGAATTGTTTGGCGCATCAGGGTTAACTAGAGAAGATATTAGTTTTATGGTTGTAACAGGATATGGGAGAATGACTTATGAGGATGCAGAAAAGCAAATCAGTGAACTAAGTTGTCATGCGAGGGGAACTAATTTTCTCCTTCCTAATGTAAGAACTATAATCGATATAGGGGGACAAGATGCAAAGGCTATGCAATTAGATAAAGAGGGACGTTTGTTAAACTTTGTTATGAATGACAAATGTGCCGCAGGTACTGGAAGATTTTTAGATGTTATGGCAAAAATCTTAGAAACTAAGGTTGATATGTTAGGAGATTTGTCTGCAATGAGTGAGAATGAAGTTTCTATTAGCAGCACTTGTACTGTTTTTGCTGAATCGGAAGTTATTTCTCATCTTTCTGCTAAGGCTAAGGTAGAAGATATAATAGCAGGAATACACACCTCTGTGGCAAAAAGAGTGTCAAGTTTAGCAAAACGAGTAGGTATAATCGAAGAAGTTGCTATGGTAGGAGGGGTTGCAAAAAATATGGGAGTCGTAAGGGCTATGGAAAAAGCTATAGGAAAGAAGATAATACTCCCTGAATTACCACAAATAACAGGTGCTATTGGGGCGGCGCTTTATGCATATGATGAAGCTATAAAAATGTAGAGGAGAAGAGAGTTATGAGTGAAAGAAAGGATGCAAGAACATTTATTAATGACCTTTTGGCAGAGCAGTATGCTAGTGCTTTTAAGGCAAAGGAAGAAGGTAGACCGGTTGGATGGTCAACTTCAGTTTTTCCACAGGAGTTAGCTGAGTGTTTTGACCTAAACTTATGTTATCCGGAAAATCATGCAGCTGGAGTTGCAGCAAAAAAAGAGTCTTTAGAACTTTGTGAATTAGCAGAGGGGCAAGGATATTCCATAGACCTTTGTGCTTATGCTAGAACAAATTTTGGTCTTTTGATAAAAGGGCATTCAGATGCTTTACCAATGCCAGAGCCAGATTTTTTATGTTGTTGCAATAATATTTGTAACGAGGTTATTAAGTGGTATGAAAATATTTCAAGAGAGCGTAATATTCCTTTGATTATGATAGATACAGCATATAACAATGAGAATATGGCGACAGAAAATAGAATTAAGTATATTAGAGGTCAGTTTGAAGAGGCTATTAAGCAATTGGAAGTTATTTCTAGTAAAAAGTTTGATCCTAAAAAATTAGAGAATGTAATGAGAATTTCCGCTAGAAATGGTCAGCTTTGGAAGTACTCAATGAGCTTACCTTCAGGTTCTTTTCCATCTCCGATGAATGGGTTTGATCTTTTTTCACACATGGCTGTTATTGTTTGTGCAAGAGGAAAGAAAGAAACTACAGAGGCCTTTACTATGTTGATAGAAGAATTAGAAAATAACATTAAGGAAGGGAAAACCACATTTAGGGGTGAGGAAAAATATAGAATAATGATGGAAGGGATACCTTGTTGGCCTTACATTGGTTATAAGATGAAAACTCTGGCAAAAATGGGCATAAATATGACGGGAAGTGTTTATCCACATGCTTGGGCTTTACAGTATGAAGTTAATGACTTGGATGGAATGGCAGAAGCTTACAGCATGATGTTTAACAATGTTAATTTAGATACAATGGTAGATTATAGAGTCAATTCTCTTATTGATGGCAACTGTGACGGGGCATTATATCATATGAATAGAAGTTGTAAACTTATGAGTTTTATGCAATATGAGATGCAAAGAAAAATATTTGAAAAGACAGGTCTTCCTTATGCAGGCTTTGATGGAGATCAGGCGGATCCCCGTAACTTTACTGATGCTCAATTTGAAACTAGAGTACAAGGTTTGGTTGAAGTTATGGAAGAAAGAAAAAGAGGTGAAAGATAATGGCTATGTATGAGATTATAAAGAGTCTTGAAAATGTTGCTAATAACCCTAAAAGAGTCTTAGAAGATTATATTGAAAAAAAAGGTAAGAAGGTTATAGGATGTTTTCCTGTTTATACTCCTGAAGAGCTAATATATGCAGGTGATATGTTGCCATTTGGAATATGGGGAGCTAAGGTGGAGATAGACTTGGCAAAACAGTTTTTTCCAGCATTTGCCTGTTCGATAATGCAATCTTGCATGGAGTTAGGGCTTAAAGGAACTTATAATAAGCTTTCAGGAGTGGTAGTTCCAGGTATGTGCGATACTTTAATCTGTATGGGGCAAAACTGGAAGGTTGGAATTAAGGATGTACCTTTTATAACCTTTGTTCATCCACAAAATAGGAAAATTGAGGCCGGAGTAGAATATCTTATAGGCGAATATGAGTCTGTGAAGAAAAAATTAGAAGAGATAAGTGGAAGTAAAATAAGTGAAGAAAAGATTCATGAGGCTATAGATCTATATAATTTGCACAGAAAGGCTATGAGAGAGTTTGTGGAACTGGTAGCTACACACCTTAACTCAATAGACTCAAAGATGAGAAGTGCAGTTATTAAAAGTGGATTTTTTATGGATAAAGCAGAGCATTTAATTTTAGTGGAAGAAATAAATAAAGAGCTAAGAAGTATGCCGGAGGAACGATATAAGGGAAAATCAGTGTTAGTTACAGGGATAATAATGGATTCTCCAGAGATATTAGATATTTTAGAAGAAAATAACATAAGAGTAGCTTATGATAATGTGGCACATGAAACTAGACAGTTTATGACTGATGTACCAAAAGGGGATTCAGCATTAGAAAGATTAGCTAGACAGTGGAGCAATATAGAGGGATGTTCTCTTGCGTATGACCCTAAAAAATATAGAGGGAAAATGATAGTTGAGCAGGCTAAGGAAAAGGGGATTGATGGAATTATTTATGCTATGATGAAGTTTTGTGATCCTGAGGAGTATGATTATCCAATAATTAAAAAGGATATAGATGAAGCCGGTATTCCGAATATCTATATAGAAATTGACCAGCAAACAGCAAATAATGAGCAGGTAAGAACAAGAATTCAGACTTTTGGAGAAATATTAGGTTAAAGTGATGTGCATCCACTTTTAGTTGAATTTTGAATAATAACACACGAAAAGAAATAAAGATTTAACTGAAAGTGGTTCATATACAAGAATGAAAAATATAATTTAGGAGGAAAACATGTTACTAAAAAAAGAACACGAATTACTACAAAAAGCAGTAAGAAAATTTGCAGAGGTTGAGGTCGGACCATACGCAGCTGAGAGAGAAAAGGAAGAAAAAATTTCAAGAGAGCTTATAGAAAAGCTTTCAAAATATAAATATACAACACCAGTTGTACCTAAACAGTATGGTGGAGCAGGTGCAGATTATATGTCTTATGTGATAATAATGGAAGAAATCAGTAAAAAATGTGCTTCAACAGGAACTTTTGTAACGGCAGCAGCTTCACTGGTATCTAGCCCAATAGTTCATTTTGGAACAGAAGAACATAAAGAAAAATATCTTACTAAATTAGCAAGTGGAGAATGGGTTGGGTGTTTTGGGCTTACAGAGCCAGGAGCAGGTTCGGACGCAGGAGCACAAACTACAACTGCAGTTTTAGATGGAGAATATTATATACTTAATGGTAGAAAAACTTTCATAACAAATGCTCCAATTGCAGATTTTGCCATTGTTATTGCAGTTACTGAAAGAGGAAAAGGGGTTAAAGGAACTTCAGCCTTTGTTGTGGATATGAACTTAGAAGGCATTTCAACAGGTGCCCATGAAAATAAAATGGGAATAAGGGCAACGGAAACATCTGATCTTATTTTTGAAAATGTAAAAGTTCCTAAATCAGCATTATTGGGAAAAGAAGGGCAAGGATTTAAAATAGCTATGCATACCTTAGATTCAGGAAGAATTGGAGTTGCAACTCAAGCTTTAGGGGTAGCTCAAGGTGCAATGGATGAAGTAATAAAATATGTTAAAGAAAGAGTTCAGTTTGGCAAACCTCTTTCAAAATTACAAAATACTCAGTTCATGTTGGCTGATATGGAAACTAAGGTGCAAGCAGTTAGAGCACTAATTTATCAAACTGCGCAGAAAAAAGATGCAGGTATGGACATATCCAAAGATTCAGCTATGTGTAAATACTATGCGGCAGAAGTTGCAAATGAAGTTGCTTACAAGGCTTTACAGCTACATGGCGGATATGGATTTATAAAAGATTACACAATTGAAAGACTATATAGAGATGCAAGAATAATGTCAATATATGAGGGTACTTCTCAAGTTCAACAAATAGTAATAGCTAATAGTCTTTTAAAATAATTAGGAGGAAATAATAATGAAAATAATTGTTTGCGTTAAGCAAGTTCCAGATACAACAGAGGTAAAGATTGATAAAACTACAGGTACGCTTATTAGAGATGGAGTACCAAGTATACTAAATCCAGATGATGCAAATGCGCTTGAAGAGGCGTTAAAAATTAAAGATATCAATAAGGATGCAGAAATAACTGTAATATCAATGGGACCACCACAGGCAGATGTTATGTTAAGAGAATGCTTAGCTATGGGGGCAGATAATGCAGTGCTTGTAAGTGATAGAGCTTTTGGTGGATCAGACACATGGGCTACATCCAATGCAATATCAGCTGCAATAAAAACACTAGGTGAATTTGATATTGTATTTGCAGGGAGACAGGCAATTGATGGGGACACAGCGCAGGTGGGGCCACAGATTTCTGAAAAATTAGGAATACCTCAAGTGACTTATGTTGAAGAGTTTTCTATTGAAGGGAAAGAAATTACAGTAAAGAGGCAGTTGGAAGATGGATATGAGTTAATAAAGGTCAATGCTCCAGTGTTGTTGACAGCAGTAAAAGAGCTTAATGAGCCAAGATATATGGCTTTAGATAAAATATTTGAAGCTTACGAAAAAGAAATAAAACTTCTTACAATTAATGACCTAGATATAACAACAGCAGAAGTTGGTCTTAAAGCATCACCTACAAGAGTTTTTAGATCTTTCTCACCAGAACTTAAGGGTGCTGGCAAGATTCTTGAAGGAACTACTAAAGAAGTAGTAGATCAGTTGGTAAGCCAATTAAAACAGAAGCATTTGATATAATTAAGAGAGAAGGAGATAAATTTTATGAAGCAGGATATTACAAAATATAGTAATGTATGGGTGTTTGCAGAACAAAGACAAGGGGAAATTCAACCTGTTGTTGTTGAACTTTTAGGTGAAGGTAAAAAGCTGGCAGATGCTAGAGGTGTTAGTCTTAACGCAATTCTTCTTGGAGAAAGCACAGAAAAAATGGCTAAGGAGCTAGTAGCTTATGGGGCTGAAAAAGTATTTGTTGCTGATTCTCCATTATTAGGTCAATTTACTACAGATGCTTATACAAAGGTTATAGTTGACGCTGTAAATGAATTCAAACCGGAAATAGTGTTAATAGGTGCTACCCATATAGGTAGAGATTTAGCTCCTAGATTAGCATCAAGGCTTGATACAGGTTTGACAGCAGACTGTACAAAGCTTGAAATTGATGAAGAAGATGGAAAACTAAAGCAAACTAGACCAGCTTTTGGTGGGAATATTATGGCTACAATAATCTGCCCTGAGAATAGACCTCAAATGTCAACAGTAAGACCAGGAGTCATGGATAAAGCAAAGAAAAATATCAATGCCAATGGTGAAGTTGTAAAACTTAATTTTCAATTAAGTAAAGAAGATATAAGAACAGAGGTAATTGAAGTTGTTAAAAGTGATAAAGAAATAGTTTCTTTAGTAGATGCAAACTTTATTGTATCAGGAGGTCTGGGACTTAAGTCTGCAGAAGGTTTTAAACTTTTGCAAGAACTTGCGGACTTATTAGGTGGAGTGGTTGGTTCTTCAAGAGCTGCAGTAGATGCTGGATGGACAGACCATCTAAGACAAGTAGGACAAACAGGAGTTACAGTTAAGCCTAATATCTACATTGCTTGTGGAATATCAGGAGCAATACAGCATTTAGCAGGTATGAAATCATCAGATTTAATAATTGCTATAAATAAAGATCCAATGGCACCGATATTTTCAGTTGCAGATTATGGAATAGTTGGAGACTTATATGACGTAATACCACAATTAATAGAAACTTTAAAGGCGTAATGCACAAATGTATTGAGGAGGTTAAAAGATGAAAACTCTGATTTATGGTGTTAGAGACTATGAGGAAAATATAGTGAAGGCTATGTTAGATGAGGTTGGGTTAGAGGCCAATATGATAAATGAAGATTTATCAATGGCTACTCTAGATAAGGCTGAGGGCTATGAGGCAATATCGGTTCAACAAGTGTTAGAAATCAAGGAACCACAAATGTTTGAGAAGTTAAAAGAATATGGGGTTAAAATTATTTCTTCAAGAACTGCTGGAGTAGATATGATTAATCTTGATGAAGCAAGAAAAAATGGTATAATAGTAACTAATGTACCACGTTATTCACCAAATGCCATTGCAGAATTGGCAGTATCTCACACGCTAAACCTTTTGAGAAAGTGTGAACTAGTAGATAATAAAATGGTTTGCAACGATTTCAGATGGAGAAAAAATTTATTGGGGAAGGAGATAAGAAGTCAAGTTGTAGGTATAATAGGAACAGGTAAAATAGGTATAACAGCAGCGCAACTATTTAAAGGATTTGGTGCAAAGGTAATCGGATATGATGTTTACAGAAATAGAGAGGCTGAAGAGTTTTTAACTTACTGCGATAGTTTAGAAGAACTATTAAAAACGGCAGATGTAATCAGTATCCACACACCTTCTTTAGAAAGCACTAAATATATGATAAATAAAGATACAATAGCGCTTATGAAATCTACTGCATTTATTATAAATACAAGTAGAGGTGATGTGATTAATACTAAAGATTTGATTGATGCTTTGGAAGATGGTAGAGTTGCAGGTGCAGGCTTAGATACCCTTGAAGGTGAATCCATATTTATAAATAAAGAGGTTGTTCAATCTCAGGTAGAGGGGTCGGCTCTTGAAAAACTATTCCATATGGATAATGTTGTAATTACTCCACATGTTGGATTTTTTACAGAAACAGCAATTGAAAACATCGTTAGTAAGGCATTAGAAAATATTGTTGAAGTGATAAATACAGGAGACTCTAGTTGCAGGGTCAATTAATATCTAAAGAAGGAGTATTACACGATGAAAAATAAAACTAAAGATGTAATTGTAGTAGGATTTGCTCTATTTGCTATGTTTTTTGGAGCAGGAAATTTAATTTTCCCGCCATATTTGGGAACTATTGCAGGAGATACTTGGTTAGCCGCAATGAGTGGATTTGTAATAACAGGTGTAGGATTGACTTTGATGGCTGTAGTTGCAGTGGCAATTTCCGGTACTTCAGTAAATGATTTGGCAGATAGGGTTCATCCAAAGTTTGGAGCTGTTTTAGGAACTGTAATAATGATAATAATAGGACCATTATTTGCAATTCCAAGAACTGCAGCAACAACTTTTGAAATAGCTATAAAACCAACAATACCAGGATTTAATAACTTAATATTTATAGCAATATTTTTTGCAATAACTTTATATCTAGTGATAAGACCTGCTAGTGTAGTAGATAAAATAGGTAAGGTTTTGACACCGGTTTTATTAATTGTATTACTTGGAATAATTGTAAAAGGTGTTATAACACCAATTGGGGACATTGTTTCAGTAGAAAATTCAGCAAGATTCTCAAGAGGATTTGTTGAAGGGTATCAAACAATGGATGCGCTTGGAGCTGTAATTTTGGCAGGAATAGTAATTAAATCAATACAAGACAAAGGGTATACGGATAAAAAAGAAAGAGTAGCAATGACGATTAAGGCTGGAATAATAGCAGCAGTAGGTCTTGCAGTAGTATATTTAGGACTTCTTTATGTTGGCGCAGGAACATCAAGTATTTATGATGCTTCAGTAGAGAGAACAGACTTAATAATAAGTATAACAGAGGGTCTTCTAGGTGGAGTAGGTAAATATGCATTAGCGATAACGGTTGGACTTGCTTGTTTAACAACATCAGTAGGGCTAACCGCAGCAGCAGGTGATTTCTTTAGTGATATAAGCAAGGGGAAATTATCCTATAATCTTGTAGTAATATCAACTGTTATAATATCGGCAGCAATCGCAAGTGTAGGAGTTTCAAAAATAATCGGGTTTTCAGTACCTATTCTTTCATTAGTCTATCCAATAGTTATAGTATTGGTAGTTATGACTCTAGCTTTAGGCACAGTTATAAAAAGTAGAGCGCCATTTGCTGGGGCAGTATTTGCAACATTCATAGTAAGTTTTATGGAATTTCTAGTAAATGTGGGAATAGGAGTAGATGCAATCAAACCTATAATTGCTTCTTTACCATTGGTAAATTTAGGGTTTTCATGGATAATACCTGCTATAGTAGGAGGAGCATTATTTGGTGCAGTAGATAAAATAATAAATAGAGAAACAAATATAGAAGAGGAGTGTGTTTAATAATGTCAGTACAATTTTCAAGTATAATGAGTAAGTTAACAGCTTCAGAAATCAGAGAATTACTAAAATTAACAACACGACCAGAAATAATTTCGTTTGCAGGAGGACTTCCTGCACCAGAACTATTCCCAGTAGAAGCGTTTATTGAGGCTGCAAAATTAGCTTTACAAGAAGATGGAAAAGCTGCGCTTCAATATTCAACTACAGAAGGATACGAACCATTAAGAAAGTATATTGCTAATAGAATGAATGTAAAGCTTAAAACCAACGTAACAGCAGAGGATATACTAATAACAAATGGATCGCAGCAAGGTTTAGATTTTTCAGGTAAAATTCTTTTAGACAAAGATGATGTTGTGCTTTGCGAAAGTCCATCATATCTAGGAGCAATAAACGCATTTAAATCTTATGATTGTAAGTTTATTGAAGTACCAACAGATGAAAATGGAATGATAATGGACGAACTGGAAAAAATCATGAAAACTACCCCAAATGTTAAAATGATATATGTAATTCCGGATTTTCAAAATCCAACAGGAAGAACATGGCCTTTGGAAAGAAGAAAAAAATTCATGGAAATAGTGAACCAATACAATGCTTTAGTTGTTGAGGATAATCCATATGGAGAACTTAGATTTGAAGGTGAAAATATACCATCACTAAAATCAATGGATACTAAGGGCAATGTAGCCTTACTGGGAACTTTCTCCAAAACATTTGCTCCAGGGCTAAGAATTGGTTGGGTAGCAGCATCTCCAGAAGTTTTAAATAAGTATAATGTTATAAAACAAGGTGCAGACCTTCAGGCTGCAACATTGGCACAAAGAGAATTAGCAAAATTCTTAGAGCTAAATGATTTAGATAAGCATGTAGAAACTATAATTGGAGTTTATAAAAATAGAAGAGATCTTATGCTAGACTCAATAAAAAAATACTTCCCAGAGTGCGTAAAAGTAACATATCCAGATGGAGGGTTATTTATGTGGGCAACACTTCCAGAGCATCTAGATGCTGCGGAAATAATGAAAGATTGTTTAGCACAAAATGTTGCTTATGTTCCAGGTGGCTCTTTTTATCCTAATGGAGGTATAAAGAATAATTTCAGATTAAATTATTCAAATATGCCAGAAGATAAAATTGTGGAGGGGATTAAACGTTTAGGTGCGGTACTTCACGAGAAAATTAATGCTTAAAATATAAATGTAAAGATTTATAGAAGTATTATAGTTATATAAATATATTAAAAAATTATGTATAAAAATGAAAATGGACAGTATGCACTGTCCGTTTTTATTTTTAGTATTAAAATATGACATAGAAAGAAATTTAATTAAAAAACAAAAAATTTCAATGTAGTTTTTAAGTAAAAAATTATTAGACTTTAGAGGCAATTATAATTTTAAAACATATATTAATTTTAAAATAAACAAAGTATAAATTTCTAATTATCTTTTTATATTTTCTTAAATGCTCGTAAAGCCTTATTCTATGTGCTTTCGAGTATTTTTACTGTAGGAAGATACTTCACGTTTCTTTGCATATTTCCTCATGTCTTAGCTGTCAGAAGTGGTAAATAAGTAGTAAATTCATTTGTACTACTAAGCAACAAGACGCTCCTGTTGCTTCTCTTTATTCAAGCGTTTCATTTCTGCCATTGCAGAATCGAATGTTGCATGTGCGTAATAGTTCAGCGTCATGGCTATATTAGCATGTCCCATAATGTACTGTAATGCCTTTGGATTCATTCCTGCATTTGCATAGTTGGTACAGAATGTATGTCGCAAACTATGTGGAGTGATGTGTGGCAATTTATCCTCGTTATACTTATTGTATTTCTTAACAAGACCTTTCATCATGCCGTTGTAATCACTTGCCACTTTTGGATAGTTCTTTCTATTAAGAAAGAGGAAATCACTATATCCATCAATCTCAACACGCTTATCATTCTTTCGATTCGCTAACACTCGCTTAAATGCTTGATAGGCTTCTTCAACCATAGGAACTTGACGTTCGCCACTTTTGGTCTTTGGTGTTTCAATGTAGTACCCAATTTCAGTATCTCTCAATAGCTGATGGTCTATATTGACAAGACGATTCTCAAAATCTAAATCTGGAAGTGTCAAACCACCAAACTCTGAAATACGAAGACCTGTTTTTAAGAGTATCAGAATTTCATCATAATTTTTGCTGTAGGTTTTATCAGCTTTTGCAAAGGCTAACAGTTTTTCTTCCTGTTCTTCTGTTAGTACGGTCTTAGGGACAGTATCATCATCAAGAACTGCTTTCAGTTGAAAGTCAAATGGATTCTTCCGAACACAATCATCTTGTATAGCAATATAGAATGAAGCCTTTAAAGAACGTTTGTAGTTATTGATGGTTTGATAAGCATAACCATTTTCACTCATTCTAATAGCCCATTCTTTAGCGTCTGATGGCTTAATACTGTCAATACTTCTTACACCTAACTTGTCTTTCTTCAAAATATCCATAAGATATTTGCGTCCAGTTTCAGTGTTTTTTCTAACCTTTGGTCTTTGAGCGTTCTGTTTTGCGTAAAGCTGGCAGAGTGTCATTTTCTTTCCTACAACATCAATACCATCATGAATGTCTTTCTGTAACTCTGCGATTTTCTCTCTAAGTGAGATACAATCACGCTTTCCTGCTGGTACTCGGTCTGTAGCCACAAGTTTCCACGAGTAAACAAATTGCGGTTCTCCAAATGAATCTATATATTTGTATAAGTATCTTCCGTCTTTTCGTTGGCTCTCTCCAGTCTTTAAGATTCGACCTTTATTGTCACGTCTTTTTTCTGACATGGCATTTGCTCCTTTCCTTTATGGAAAGAGCCTTGATACGACTTAATACTATTTTATCATATACAAGACCCTTTGGCGACGCTAGATTGCGTCCAATGTATCTATAATTTTTTCAAATTGTTTTCGTTTAATCTGAATACGATTGCCATTCATAATCAGCCAATTTGCATTTTTATTTTCCTCTGCCAAGCGTCGTAGCTTGTTTTCGCCAATACGAAAATATTTTGACGCTTCTTCAATGGTTAGGGTATAACGTTCCCAAATAGGAATGTCAGTCTGCTTCATAAAATCCTCCTTTCCAAATCACTTATTTGGATTTCATAAAAGTTGTTTTACCAGCAATCGAACAGCTTTAGCAAAGCTCACGGGAGTTCCACCCCTGCATGGTTCTCATGTAGCCATACTCATTGCCTGCGACGGTTTTATCACGCTCGGACTATTGACTGTATGGGAGTATCATTATCACGATAAGAATGTCGTTGCAGGCAATCCTGCTAAAGATTGCTTCTCGGATCACTAACATGAATCGCTCGCTATCTTTATAAGATAGGTCATGGCGGTTAGTTCCGTTGGCTCTTTTCTTATCGAAACGTATTCGATTACTTTTATTCAGTTTTCAAAGAACAATGGCTCGTTAGCCTATCAAAACACATTGAAAGCTCAATATGCTTTGGTGGAATAACAAACCTCCCTGTTCGGGAAGCGTGGAATGGTTTAGCACGCTTCCACGAAAGGAGAGAGGATATTACTTAATTTCAAATGACAAAATCTTTGTAATCAGTCTGGTTTCCATTCTTCCACGTAAGACTTCATCAACGACCATACTTTGATTGCCATATTCATCTTTCATAAGTCGTAGGGAACGCTTCGTTATGTACCCTCTGTAATGATGTAGAATCTGGTTAATCGCTTCGGTATCGCCATCTGTTGCCTTTACAATGAGAGGAAAGGGAATCATAGGATATTGTGTTTTCATTCTTCAAATTCCTCCATAAACTTTTTAATTAAGGCTAGTCCACTGGTTCTATGCCGATAGACAGTAGAACGGTTCAATTTCAACAGGTCTGCAATTTCTGAATCGCTCATGTCCATAAAGTAAAACAGCAGTAGAATTTCACGTTTCTTGTCTGGCAACTCACGTAATGCTTCACTCAACAAATCATTTTCAACGCCTACTGATAACCCATTGAGTGTAAAAATCTGAAAGTCAGTTGAATAGTTATCTGTTGTCGCAAACTGGCTAACAAGATAATCGCCAACATCCGAAAAGGACACCTCACGCTTTGCAATCCTTGAAAGATAAAGCATATAATTCTTTCGCTCGTCTTCCATAGCACGTTTACAGATATAGTCAAACTGATTTTCTATTGTGGTCTGAAAAGAAGATGGTTTCATGTTTCTCACCCCCTTTCTGTCTAGGAAAGGAAGTGAGCCTTGCTCGTTTATCTCCTTTCACTCTTAGTCCCAATGTGAAAGGGGGATTTGTTGCATTACTGATAAATAAACTTTGTAAAAAAGTTCTGAATAGCCCAAAAAGCATATAAACAGATTTATTTCTCTGTTTACATGCTTCTGTTATTCTATCTATATGATTTATAAAACCACATTGGTGGACGTACTTATCTATTGCAGATAGACGACTTTTTTTGACAAGAACCCAATGTAAGGAAATTTATTGTATATGATGTACTTCATGGCGACGTTGACCTCCAACAAACCGCCATTTGGAAGTAATATACAATATTTTAACAGCGTAAATAGCACTACCATATAACGGTTTTTTTTATTGGCGTTTAGTAGTGCTTTTTATTAAATATAAACCTATAAACCATATAACACGTTTTTCTATACCTGTTTTTAATTCAGTAGGAACAATAAAATGTATAGAGGTGGTCTACTATGCGTAAAAAAGAAGATAAATATGATTTTAGAGCCTTTGGTTTAGCCATTAAAGAAGCTCGATTGAAACGAGGTTTAACTCGTGAACAAGTGGGAGCATTGATTGAAATTGACCCACGGTACTTAACTAATATTGAAAATAAAGGGCAACACCCCAGCATACAAGTTCTTTATGACCTTGTATCGTTACTTCATGTTTCCGTTGATGAATTTTTCTTACCTGCTAATAACTTGGTAAAAAGCACCCGACGATTACAGATAGAGAAATACATGGATAGCTTTACAGACAAAGAACTATCCTTAATGGAATCTTTAGCCAGCGGTATCAACGAAGCAAGAAACATCGAAGACTAATTAAAAGAATCCATACATAACGGAAAGAGCCGATAAAATGAGATTGTATTAATCTCATTTTATCGGCTCTGCGTCTTTGCGTCTGGCTCTGTAATCACAGTTACTTTGAACTGCTTTATTTCAATTAAATTTTCTTGTCTGCATTTCGGACAATAGAGGGGGAATTTTTTTAATTCAGTATCTTCCCTTATCTTTAATCGTGTTTTATTTCCACATACAGGACACAATATCCACTTGTAGTTTATAATAACTATCTCCTCCTTTACACTTTAATTCAAATCTTTATTAAAAAATATTTCATCTTATTTAACAAGAAACCATATTTATATAACAACATAAAATACACTAAGTTATTTTATTGAACATATATCGTACTTTATCTATCCGACTATTTGGACGACGGGGCTGGCAAACAGGTTCACCGGTAGTAACATGGTACCCTTTTAACTCTGTTAAACAAACACTACGTCCATTTGTAAAGAAAGTTAAATCACTACGATATTCTTGAATACACCGAGCAGGGATTTCTCCACTAAGAATGACCTCATTATTTTTCAATTGAGTGTCTACGATGTTCGCACAATATTTAGGAGCATCGTTGTATGCTCGTGAAAGATATTCCTGTGGCGCATAAATTTTAAAACTAAGATATGGCTCTAACAATTCTGTTCCAGCTTTTTTTAAGACTTGTTCCAATACAATAGGAGCAAGCATCCGAAAATCTGCTGGGGTACTAACAGGGCTATAGTATAAGCCATACTTAAAACAGATTTTACAGTCCGTCACATTCCAACCATACAATCCTTGTTCACAGCCATAGCGTATCCCCTCCATAACTGCATTTTGAAACGATTGATTTAAGTATCCAAGAGAAACCGAGCTCTCATACTGTACTCCGCTCCCTAATGGAAGCTGTGCTACAGATAGACCAATGGAAGCCCAGAAAGGATTCGGTGGAACTTCGATGTGAATGGTATACTCTGCTTTTTTTAACGGTCTTTCCATATAAATGACTGTAGGCTCTTTTATTTCTATCTCCACATGATACTTTTCTTGCAGCAGAGCACAAGTCACTTCCATTTGTACTTTCCCTAAGAAAGAAAGTATGATTTCATGTGTCGCAGAATCCACATAATATCGCAGAAGCGGGTCACTGTCGGAGATTTCTAAAAGTGCATCAAGTAACATTTCCCTTTGTTGAGGTTTGCTCGGTTCAACAGTCGTTTGCAGCAGAGGGAGGGGATTTTCAATTCTCTCTCTCTGTGGCAATAGCTTTGTATCTCCAAGAACACTATTTAACTTCAAAAACTCATTCTGCAAAATAACAATTTCCCCGGAATAAGCCTTATCGATTTTACATAATTCACCATTTATTGAAGTATACATTTCTGTAATTTTTATTTTTTCCTTTTCCGATATTCTAACCGAATCTCGCAAATGCAGTACGCCACTATAAAGACGTATATATGCAAGACGCTGTCTTTTTTCCGAATACTCAATTTTGAAAACTTTTCCGCAAAGTTCAGACTGACCTCGATGTGTTGATGAATAAAATTTATTCGTAATCACTTCTATAAGGTTATCAATCCCTATATTGTTTTTTGCACTTCCGTGATAAACAGGGAACAGGGAACAATTATGAAATCTTATGCTTTCCTCTTGTTCGAGTTCTAATGCTTCCAATAATTTCCCAGACGTATATTTCTCCAAAAGGTAATCATTTCCTTCTATTACCATATCCCATTGTTCAGATTCGGTAAAGTTCATTACACGCATATTAGGATGCAGTTCTACCTTCTGTTTGATTACAATTTCCGCAGAAAGTTTCTCTTTAATATCCTGATAAACCGTTGATAAATCAATTCCATTTTGGTCAATCTTATTGATAAAAAAGATTGTGGGAATACCTATTTTCCTAAGTGCATGAAACAATATACGAGTTTGTGCTTGTACGCCATCTTTTGCAGAAATCAGTAGAATTGCCCCATCTAATACTGATAATGAACGATATACTTCTGCTAAAAAATCCATATGTCCTGGCGTGTCTATGATGTTCATCTTAGTATTTTTCCACTGAAAAGAGGTTATCGCCGTCTGAATTGTAATTCCTCTCTGACGTTCTAAAAGCGTATTATCCGTTTTCGTTGTACCTCTGTCCACGCTTCCTAATTCTGTAATCGCTCCACTGTTATATAATAAGCTTTCTGTTAAGGTAGTTTTTCCCGCATCAACATGAGCTAAAACTCCAATATTAATAATTTTCATGTGATTTTCCTCCATTCAAAAGCCCAAAAGGGCATAAAAATCCCAGTGATAAATACTCTTATCACTGGGATTTTT
>JBOFZL010000015.1:0-63164 GCA_051655155.1 Filifactoraceae bacterium | reverse complement strand
TATAAAATAGCTGCTATGATATTAACCTGTATAATAGTAACATCATTTTTAAATATTTATTTTAGTAAAAAAATAATTGGATATTCAAAAAAATTTTATGAATTACAAAATAAGTTTTATGGATACCAAAAAGAGCTTATTGATCAGTATGATTGGACAATATTAACTGATATGAGGAGGGTTGCACTAAAAAGATATTTTAAGTATTCTACAGATGTTAAAAAAAGTGAGGAAAAAGTTGTTAAAAAAAATAATGAAACCTATGTTATAGCTTTGCTGAATGAATATTTACCAACTATTTTGTATATGTTTATAATAGTTTTAAATATAGACAATGAAAATCTATCCTATGGTGAGGTACTTGCACTTATGAGTATAGTAAGTACTGTTTCATTACCATTTACCCATACACTTCGTTCCTTTGTTGCACTTAGAAAAAGCGTACCTTTCATGGAAGATATGAATGGCTTATTAGTAAAAAAGGAAATAAATAATATTCAGTTTTTAGAAAGAAAAAACAATGAATGCTTAATTGATATGGAAAATGTAACAGTTATGTATGATGATAAAAAAGTGTTACAAATTTCCAATTTAAAAATTTTCAATGGCGACAAAATAGCTATAATTGGCGAAACAGGTAGTGGAAAAACCACATTTTTTAAGCTTATTTTAGGGCTATTAAATTTCTCGGAAGGGAAGGTCATCGTTTATAGTGATTCTAAGATTGATGATTTAAAAAGTTTTTGGTCTAAAGTATCATACTTAGATAATAACACACATATTTTTAATGGTTCATTATATTATAATGTAACATTTAATAATGATTTATCAGCTAAGAAATCAGATGAAAAATATTTTGATATAATTAACAAGTTGGATTTAGGAAAACTTGAAGATAGAGAACTGTATCAGCATGGTAAAAACTTATCTGGTGGACAGAAAATGAAGATATGCTTTGCTAGAGCTCTTTATAATGATTCAGAAATTTTATTATTAGATGAACCTATAGCTTCCCTAGATAAGGAAAGTGAACAAGATATAATAGAACTATTAAAAAATATGAAAAAGACAATCTTAATTATCACCCATAGAAAAAATGTTTTAAATATATGTAGCAGAGTTCTTAGTGTAGAAAGTGGTATGATAAATGAAAAATGAAAAATATTTTAAAAGTGAGTTTAGAGTTTTAAAGAAAATATTTAAAACATATTCTCTAAATGAAAAATTAGGATTTGTTTTTAATATGTTTCAAAGTGTTTTTTCGCAGTTGATAATAGGCTTCCTAAGTTGGTATTTATTGGATATGCTTTTTGAAAAAATTGGTAATAGAAATATTGTTATTTGGGGATTGCTAATTGCAATAACATATTTTGCTTTACTTATTCCTATATTTGGATATTTGATGGAAAAGGCACAAGTAAATATAAAAAAGCACTTTTCTGATGAAGTCATAAGTAAATACTTTTTTTCGAATCCAGAGATTATTAATAAGATGCACTCATCATACATTATGGAAATTTTACAAGAGGATGTTAGCAAGGTATCACAGTTTGGTGGGTGGCAGTTTGTAGTTTTGATGCAAGCCATAATTTCAGGAGTAGCATCAATCTTGTTAATAACAAAGGTTAGTGTTACTTTATTTATACTTATGTTATTCTTTGGTATGATACCGTTGATTTTTGATATAGTATATGCAAAAAAAAATAAGGAATTATTAACGAAAGCAAGAACACTGTACGATGAAAAGGCTGAATTAACATTAAACGCTTTAGATAATCAAATAATTTGTAGATTATATAATATAATGGATGAAAGTGCTGATAATATATTTTGTAAACACAAAGAGATGAGTAATGTGCAGAAGGAAGTTTATTGCACTGATAACAAAGTATCTTTTGTGCATAATTTAATATATAACATGATATATAGAGCGATAATATTATTAGGTGGATTATCTTTGTTTTCAATAGGTAAAATATCAATAGGTCAAATTCCATTTTTATTATCAGTTGGAGAAGGGCTATCGTTTTTCTTAAGTAGTACAGGCTCTTATATAAGAAACATACAAGAACTAATAATAAGTAAAAATAGAATCGAAAGTTTTTTTAATGATAAAAAATTTAGTAATTTTAGGGAAGAAATGGATCATGAGAAAATAGAAAGCATAGAACTTAATAAACTGTTCTATAAATATCTTCATGGAAAAGATTATGTTTTAAAAGATTTAAATTATAAGTTTGTATCTGGCAGAAAATATCTTATCACAGGAGATAACGGAAAAGGGAAAAGTACTTTACTAAAATTAATCTTTGGTCTGTATAAACCTACAAAAGGAACCATAAAAATTAATAATAAAGATAATGTTAGTCTAAAAAATAGAAATATTTCTTATGTGCCTCAAGAACCTAAAATATTTTCAGGAACTTTACTGGAAAATTTAATAACGGATAATTGTGACATAAAGAAAGGCGACATAGATGATGTTTTAAAAATAGTAAAGTTAGATAACCTGTTTAATGAAAAAACAGTTATACAAGAAAACGGGAGTAATTTTTCAAAAGGACAACTAATGAGAATTGTTTTGTGCAGAGCTTTAATACAAAAAACAAATGTGTTGTTATTAGATGAGATAGATGCTAATCTTAATGAAGAAATTTTAAATGAAATTTTAAATAATATAATGTTAAATAATCCTGAAATGTGTATAATTGCTATTTCTCATAATAAGGAATATAAAATATATGAAGATTTTATCAATATAAAAATATGAGTATAGACGTAGACTATGTATTGAACAGTAAGTTAAGGATAGTAAGGATTATGATATATCATATTATCAGAAAATGAGAACCATCATTTGCGATTAGGTTCTCATTTTATTTATATTGCGGGTGGATACTATGAATGATTGCATTCAGGAGATTGCAAACTGTAATGCTATATTATGGTGAATAGATTAAGTGAAAAGGGTAAAATGGTTGTACATACATATGTAGAAATATTAATAAATTTATTAATTGTATAAATTCTAAATATTTGCAAGTTTCTTTTTTAATTATTCATATGTATATGAATTATATTTTATATAATAATATAAAGCAGCTATACAAATGTCTATATTTAGTTTTTTCAAATGAGAGCCACATAGAATGAAAGAAAAATAAAATTTCTTTCATTATTATAAATTATTAATAGGAAAATAAAAAATTGTGATATAATTATCTTATAAAACGTGAGGATATGAATATTACAAGGTTAGAATTTGTATGATTATTCTGATAAATGTAAAATTTCATTGAAATTGCAGGATTTTATGTTGCAAAATATCCATATCTTTTAGAGAAAAAGATGTAAAACTTGCAAATATCGTTTTTTGTTTAACTGTATTGTGTAGAAAATATAATTACCAGGAGTTAAGTGACTATGAAGCAGAGCTGCTTTACATAGAAAATCACTATTTTGAGAGGAGATGCAAAAATGGCATTAAAAACGAAAGAGGAGTATATTGAGAGTTTACGTAAGTTAAACTTAAAGGTTTACATGTTTGGGGAGAAGGTAGAAAATCCTGTAGATCATCCAGTTATAAGACCGTCTCTTAATTCAATTGCAATGACTTATGAGTTAGCACAGCAAGAGGAATATAAGGAGATAATGACTGCTAAATCTCACCTTACAGGAGAAACTATTAACCGTTTCTGTCATATACATCAAAGTCCAGAAGATCTTGTGAAAAAAGTAAAAATGCAAAGACTTTTAGGTCAAAAAACAGGTTCTTGCTTCCAAAGATGTGTAGGGATGGATGCTATGAATGCTATTTATTCAACTACATTTGAAATGGATAAAGAGTATGGAACATCATATCACAAAAGATTTGTAGAGTACTTAAAGTTTGCACAAGAAAATGACTTAGTTATAGATGGAGCTATGACAGATCCGAAAGGAGATAGAGGTTTAGCACCATCAAGACAAACAGATCCAGACTTATTCCTTAGAATAGTTGAAGTTCGTGAAGACGGTATAGTTGTAAGAGGTGCTAAGGCACATCAGACAGGAGCTATAAACTCTCATGAACATTTAATAATGCCTACTATATCTATGAAGGATGAAGATGCAGATTATGCTGTTTCTTTTGCAGTTCCATCTGATGCAGAAGGAGTGTTTATGATTTATGGAAGACAGTCTTGTGATACAAGAAAGTTAGAAGAGGGTGCAGACATTGACTTAGGAAATAGACAGTTTGGTGGTCATGAGGCACTAGTTGTATTTGAAGATGTATTTGTTCCAAATGATCGTATATTTATGTGTAAAGAGGCAAAATATGCAAATATGTTAGTGGAAAGATTTTCAGGTTATCATAGACAGTCGTATGCTTGTAAGACAGGTGTAGGCGATGTTTTAATCGGTGCAGCAGCTTTAGCAGCAGATTATAATGGAGCAGCAAAAGCCAGCCATATTAAAGATAAACTTATAGAAATGGTTCACCTAAATGAAACTATATGGTCAAGTGCACTTGCTTGTTCATATGAAGGACAAAAAACAGAGTCTGGAAACTATATTATAGATTTGTTATTAGCTAATGTTTGTAAGCAAAACGTAACTCGTTTCCCATATGAAATTTCAAGATTAGCAGAAGACATAGCGGGAGGATTAATGGTTACAATGCCTTCTGAAAAAGATATGAATCACCCTGAAATTGGAAAATATGTAGAGAAGTATTTTGCAGGGAAATCAGGTACTTCTACAGAAAATCGTTTAAGAGTATTAAGACTGATTGAGAACTTAACATTAGGAACTGCTGCTGTTGGATATCGTACTGAGTCTATGCATGGAGCAGGTTCACCACAAGCACAACGTATAATGATTTCAAGACAAAGTGATTTAGAAGCTAAAAAAGCTTTGGCTAGAAATCTATCAAATGTAGATCCTTCAAAAGATAAATAGGGGTAATAGGAGGGGTATTAATGGATTGGAAAAAAATATATGAAGAGCGTCTAACTACTGCCGAAGAAGCTATTAAGGTGATAAAGAACAAGGATAAGGTTGTTTTTTCTCATGCGGCAGCAGTGCCTCAAATGGTTATTCGTGCTTTAGAAGAAAATCATAAAAACTATAAGGATGTTGAGATAATCCACATGATCGGACTTGGAGAAGGAAAATACACTTCTCCTGAGATGGAAGAAAGTTTTAGACATAATGCAATTTTTGTAGGAGCTTCGACTAGAAAGGCAGTGGAAGAAGATCGAGCAGATTATACCCCTTGCTTCTTTTTTGAAACACCAAAGTTATTTAAAAATGGTAATATAAACGTGGCAGCAGTACAGCTTTCAAGACCTGATGAAGAAGGATATTGTAGCTTTGGGGTTTCTTGCGATTATACGAAATCAGCAGCAGAGAACGCAAAGATTGTCATTGGCGAGATAAATGAAAAAATGCCGTATATATATGGTGACAATAAAATACATGTATCAAAGTTAGACTATATCATAGAGGCTTCATATCCTATATATACTTTGAAACAGGGAACTATAGGTGAAGTTGAGAAGGCTATTGGTAAAAATTGCGCATCGTTAATAAATGATGGAGATACATTACAATTGGGAATAGGCAATATTCCGGATGCAGTATTATTATTTTTACAAGAGAAGAAAGACTTAGGAATTCATACAGAAATGTTTTCAGATGGAGTATTGGAGCTTATTAGGAAAGGGGTTATTACAGGTAAGAAAAAAACTCTGCATCCTGAAAAGATGGTATCAACCTTCCTTATGGGTAGTCAAGATCTTTATGACTTTGTAGATAAAAATCCGGATGTTGAGCTTTATCCTGTAGATTATGTAAATAATCCTGTAACAATTATGAAAAATGATAATATGGTTTCTATTAACTCGTGTATAGAGGTTGATTTAATGGGACAAGTAGCATCTGAATCAATTGGACTTAAACAGTTTAGTGGTACTGGAGGACAGGTTGATTATGTAAGGGGAGCTTCCTTGTCTAATGGAGGTCGTTCTATAATAGCAATTCCTTCGACTGCATCTAATGGAACAGTTTCAAGGATAGTTCCTATACTTAAATCTGGAACAGCTGTTACAACAACTAGAAACGATGTTGATTATATTATCACAGAATATGGTATTGCTCATTTGAAAGGTAAAACCCTTCGTGAACGTGCAAAACTGTTGATTAATATATCTCATCCAGATCATCGTGATGGTCTTTGGGAAGAGTATTATGCAAGATTTAGAAAGGAGAAAAGATAATGCAGTTATTCAAATTGAAAACAAGGGTACACCAATTTGCTACTTTTGCAGAGTTTGCAAAAGAGTTTGAACTAGGTGAAAAAGATTTGATTGTAACAAATGAATTTATTTACGAACCATTTATGAAAGCTTTAGGGCTTAAGTCTCATGTAGTATTCCAAGAAAAATATGGTTTTGGCGAGCCTTCAGATGAAATGATGAATGCTATGTTAAGAGATGTTAAGGATATATGCTTTGACAGAATTGTTGCAGTAGGTGGGGGAACAATCATTGATATTTCTAAACTTTTTGTATTAAAAGGAATAACAGATGTTAAGGATGCTTTTGAAAGAAAAGTGGATTTAGTTAAGGAAAAAGAGCTAATAATTATACCTACAACTTGTGGAACAGGTAGTGAGGTTACTAATATTTCAATAGCAGAGATGAAATCTTTAGGAACTAAGATGGGGTTAGCTGTAGATGTAATCTTAGCAGATGATGCAGTACTTATACCAGAGTTTATAAGTACATTGCCATACAAATTCTATGTATACAGTTCTATAGATGCACTGATTCATGCAACTGAATCATTCGTTTCTCCTAAGTCGAATCCGTATACAGAATTATACTCAATAGAAGCTATAAAAATGATTATAGATATATATAATAAAATAGTTGAAAAAGGTGAAGAATATCGTTTGGAGAGACTGGAAGATATGCTTATTGCTAGTAACTACGCGGGAGTTGCTTTTGGAAATACAGGAGTAGGTGCAGTTCACGCTCTATCATATCCTTTGGGTGGAAAGTATCATGTTCCTCACGGTGAGGCAAACTATCAGTTCTTTACAGAAATTTTTAAATATTATGAAAAGAAAAATCCTAATGGAAAAATTAAACGCTTAAACAAGCTTTTTGCAGAGTGTATGGGAGTTAGCGAAGATAATGTGTACGATAAGCTTGAAGCATTACTAGGAAACTTACTTGGAAAAAATCAACTTCGTACTTACGGAATGAAAGAGGAAGAGATTGAAAGCTTTGCAGATAGTGTAATAACAGGACAACAAAGATTATTAGCTAATAATTATGTTGAACTTTCAAGAGATGAAATTAGGAATATATATAAATCATTATTTTAATTAGGAGGAAAATATGGATATTAAACAAATGGTTGATAATGCAAGAATTGCACAAAAGGAATTTGAAAGAAGATTTAATCAAGAGGCAGTAGATGAAATGGTAAAGATCGTTACTAAAACTGTATATGACAATGCTGAAATGCTTGCAAAAATGGCAGTGGAAGAAACGAAAATGGGAGTTTATGAAGACAAGGTTGCAAAGAACAAAGGAAAGTCAAAAGGTGTTTGGTATGATCTTAAAGGGAAAAAATCTATGGATATCCTTAAGATTGATGAATTAACAGGTCTTATTGAAGTAGGTAAGCCTATGGGAGTAGTAGCAGGTATAACTCCAACTACAAACCCAATAGTTACTCCGATGTCAAAAATTGCTTTTGCTTTAAAAACAAAAAATGCGGTTATAATTGCACCACACCCAAGATCAAAGAAATGTTCTAACAAGACAGTAGATATGATTAAAGAAAATCTAAAGAAATTTGATATCCCTGAAAATCTTATTCAGTGCATAGAAGAGCCATCAATTGAAAAAACAGGCGAACTTATGAAAATGGTAGATGTTATAGTTGCAACTGGTGGTATGCCAATGGTTCGTTCTGCATATTCTTCAGGAAAGCCTTCTTATGGAGTGGGAGCAGGAAACGTTCAAGTAATTTTTGATAGAAATATCAACTATGATGATGCAGCAGCGAAAGTTATTGCAGGTCGTTCTTTTGATAATGGAATTATCTGTTCAGGAGAGCAAAGTTCAATTTATCCTTGTGAAGATAGAGAAAAAGTAATAGCAGCATTTGCAAAGAGCAAAGGCTATACTCTTTCAAAAGATGAGAAAAATAAATTAGTAGCAGTTATTTTTAAGGATGGACACATTGCTCCAGATGTTGTTGGACAATCAGTACAAGTTATTGCTAATATGGCAGGAATTTCTGTACCAGAAGATACAAAGGTTATGATAGTTGAGGCAGATGGCTGTGGAAATCTTGATATAGTTTCAAAAGAAAAAATGTGCCCAGTACTTTCATTATATCCATATGATACTTTTGAAAACGCTGTAAAAATTGCTAAAACTAATCTTGAGTTAGAAGGAAATGGTCATACAGCAGCAATTCACTCAAATGATCAAGGTCATATAGTAGAAGCTGGAAAAGAGCTAAGTGTATCAAGACTAGTTGTAAATGCACCATCAGCAACAACAGCAGGTGGACATATCCAAAACGGTCTAAGTGTAACTAATACTCTTGGTTGTGGGTCTTGGGGAAATAACTCAATTTCTGAAAACTTCACTTACAAACACTTAATGAATATCACAAGAATAGCACCACTTTCAAAAAATATAGAAGTTCCAACAGATGAAGAGATTTGGAAATAGGTATTAATAAACTTTCATATAGGAGGTTTATAAAATAATATAAGAATTAATAAAAAGAGAGTTTTCACAAAGTGTGAAAACTCTCTTTTTATATAACTAAGTAATGATATAGCCAGGTAACGTGTGTAAAATTTGCAAGTTTGAAATAAATAATATTCAATTAGCGACAATATAATTGAATATTAACTGATTAGATGATAAAATTTCATTGGAAGAAATATATTTTAATTAGATTGACTAACTAAGGAGGAAAGAATGTCCCAGAAACTAGAATTATTGAGAAATAAAAAAAGTAAGATAGAGGAATCCGGTGGGGTAAAGAAAATAGAGAAACAACATGAACAGGGAAAGTTAACGGCTAGGGAAAGGTTGGAGCTTCTTTTTGATGAAGGTTCGTTTGTGGAAATAGATGCCTTTGTTAAACATAGATGCACAAACTTTGGAATGGAAAAGGTAGATGCTCCTGCAGAGGGAGTAGTTACAGGATATGGAAGAGTAAATGGAAGAGTAGTTTATGCTTATGCCCAAGATTTTACAGTTGTAGGAGGCTCTCTAGGAGAGATGCATGCCAATAAAATATGTAAGGTACAAGAAAGTGCTCTTAAAATAGGATGTCCTATTGTAGGATTTAACGATTCAGGAGGAGCAAGAATCCAAGAAGCTATAGATGCTTTATCAGGATATGGAAAAATATTTTTTAATAATACAATTGCATCAGGGGTTATCCCACAAATCTCCAGTATAATGGGGCCTTGCGCAGGAGGAGCTGTTTACTCTCCTGCAATAACAGACTTTATCTATATGGTGGAAAATACAAGTCAGATGTTTATAACAGGTCCACAAGTAATAAAATCTGTAACAGGAGAAGAAGTATCAGCAGAGAGCTTAGGTGGGGCAAAGACTCATAATCAAATTTCAGGGAATGCCCACTTTAAAGCTTCGGATGATAAGGAATGTATAAGGCATATAAGGAAGTTATTATCTTATCTTCCTTCTAACAATATGGAAAAAGTGCCTTACGTTGAAACTAATGATAATCCTAATAGGCTTTGCCAAGAGCTAAACCAAATTATACCTGAAGCCCCTAATAAGGCTTATGATATGTTGGATGTCATAAAGGAATTAGTGGATAATGGAGAAATAGAAGAGGTACTTCAAGACTATGCAAAAAATATGATAACAGGATTTGCTAGATTTAATGGAGAAACTGTAGGGATAATCGGAAGCCAACCGAAGCATATGGCAGGATGTTTAGATATAAATGCTTCAGATAAGGCGGCTAGGTTTATTAGAACCTGTGACTGCTATAATATACCAATACTTACAATGGTTGATGTACCAGGATTTTTACCTGGAACAGCTCAAGAGTATGGCGGGATAATTAGACATGGGGCAAAGATGCTATATGCATATAGCGAGGCAACAGTACCTATGATTACAGTAATAACAAGAAAAGCTTATGGAGGTGCTTATATTGCTATGGCATCAAAACACCTTGGGGCAGATATGGTATTTGCATGGCCGACAGCAGAAATAGCAGTTATGGGTCCGGACGGAGCTGCAAATATAATTTTTAAAAATGAAATATCAGCATCGGATAATCCTATTCAGACTAGGGAAGAAAAAATTCAAGAATATAAAGAAGAGTTTGCTACACCTTATAAGGCAGCTGAAAGAGGGTATGTGGATGATGTAATAGAGCCATCACATACAAGAATTAGAATTATTGATGCTTTACAGATTTTAAGCACTAAGAGGGAACAAAGGCCACCTAAAAAACATGGTAATATACCACTATAAAGGAGAAGCGTATGAGTATTAATGATATAATAGCTCAAATGAAGGTAGATGTATCAGCACTATCTTTTGGTGAAAAGTTGATCGGGGGTATTGCAGTTACGGTTCTATCTATGTTGATTGTGTTTATTGTGCTTTCTCTGCTTAGGCATTTAATAAAAGTTATGAGCATGATAATGAACAGGTCATTGACCACTAATAAAGAGGTTGTAGTAGGGGACAAGACTTTTTTGGAGTCAAAAAAAGATATAGTAGAAACATTAAATATTACTGATGAAGAGCAAGAAATAGCAGTTATAATGGCAGCTATTAGCTCAATGATTTCTGTAGGTGAAAGTAAGTTAGTTATAAGAAAGATAGCATATGTAGGTGAAAGTAATTGGTCTATGCAAGGACGAATATCTCAAATAGAAAATAGAAGATAAGGTGGAGGGTTATGATGATTAAAAAGTTTAATGTAACAGTGAATGGTAAGAATTATGAAGTGGAAGTTGAAGAAGTAAGTTCTACTAAACAGTCTGCTGATAACAGAGAGAATATTGAAAAAGTTATATCAGAAACTAAAGAACCAATGAAAGTAGAAAGAGTATATAAAGTAGAAGAGAGACCAGCTAAAAAGGAAGAAAATACTAAATTTGGGGAAAAAATAATAACTGCACCTATGCCGGGAACCATATTGGATATTAAAGTTTCTAATGGTACAGAAGTAAAAAAAGGAGAGGTATTATTGATTTTAGAAGCTATGAAAATGGAAAATGAAATTCTTGCACCAGAAGATGGAATTGTAAGTTCGATTAATGTATCAAAAGGATCTTCTGTAAATACTGGAGATATATTAGCTACAATGTAAGTTGTAATTTACATTTGAGAGGAGATAACCATGGGACAGGTAGTAAGTGAGTTTATAGGTTCAACTGGATTTGCAAATATTAATTCAGGTCAGGTGATAATGATAGCAATATCATGTATCCTCCTATACTTAGCAATTGTGAAAGGTTTTGAACCATTATTATTAATTCCTATAGCTTTCGGAATGCTTTTGGCTAATCTGCCTTTAGCAGAGGTGATGGGAGTACCTAAAACAATACTGGAAACCTATCAACCTAAAACTTTAGAAGAATATAATGAATACTTATCAATGGCGGAGCAAGGAAAGATGTTTGCTTCTTTAAAGGTAGGAACTCCCGGTGGTTTACTTTATTATATTTCTCAGGGGAATAAACTAGGAATATTTCCACCATTAATTTTCCTAGGTGTGGGTGCTATGACAGATTTTTCTCCACTAATAGCTAATCCTAAAAGCTTACTTTTAGGGGCAGCAGCCCAATTTGGAATTTTCTTTACCTTCATAGGTGCTATATTATTAGGTTTTACAGCTCAGGAAGGTTCATCAATAGCCATAATAGGAGGAGCTGATGGACCTACAGCAATATTTTTAACAACAAAACTTGCACCTCATTTATTAGGACCTATAGCAGTTGCAGCCTATTCTTATATGGCGTTAGTGCCTGTAATTCAGCCACCTATAATGAAACTGCTTACTACTGAAGAAGAACGTAAAATTGTAATGAAACAGCTTAGAGTAGTTAGTAAAAAAGAAAAAATAGTATTTCCTATATTAGTTACGTTAATTGTATCTTTAATACTGCCAACAGCAGCAACTTTGGTAGGGATGCTTATGTTAGGTAATTTATTTAAAGAATGTTTGGTAACAGAGAGATTAACTAAAACTGCATCAAATGAGCTTATGAATATAGTTACAATCCTCTTGGGTATGTGCGTAGGAGCAACAGCAAATGCAGAACAATTTCTAAAAGTAGAGACCTTAAAAATAATATTTTTAGGGGTAGTAGCTTTTGGTGTAGGAACGGGATCGGGAGTATTATTGGCGAGGATAATGAATAGTTTTTCAAAGTCAGATCCTATAAATCCATTAATAGGTTCAGCTGGGGTATCAGCAGTTCCAATGGCAGCTAGAGTTTCAAATAAAATGGGACAACAATATAATCCAAGCAATTTTCTACTTATGCATGCGATGGGACCAAATGTAGCAGGAGTTATAGGATCTGCAGTTGCGGCAGGAGTACTTCTAAATCTTTTTGGTTAAATAATAAAAAAATCTTTTTTCAAATAAAACAATGGATGATAGGAATAGCAAGATATATAGGTATCTTGCTATTTTTCCGAAAATAAAAAGTTTAAAACCTCTTTATTTATACTTTTAAAATTAAGAAAAGTATAGTAGAATTAGATGAAATAATAAATGCTATAAACGTTTTCACAGTAGTATACAAATTAAATATAGGAATTGAAGATTTTATGTTAAGATAAAAATGCAAATAGGAAACAAAAACAGTGATTCTTATTTGATTTTTATAAATAATTAAAATACTTTATTATTGGAGGGCATTTTATGGAAGATGCAAGGACGAAAAAACAACCAGCCGAAACAAAGGTTTGGCACGCGCTGGTGACATTTGCAATTTTAATAGCTGTAATGGCTGTTGGAATTATGGTTTTTAAAGTTTCACCACACGTTCCTATGTTTATAGGTGTTATAGCAGCGGCTATAATGGCACTTATAATAGGGTATGATTGGGATACAATCGAAACCGCTATGAAGGATGGTATCTATAGGGCATTACAGGCGATTATGATTTTAGCAATTATTGGAATATTAGTGGGAGTATGGATAACGGCAGGAGTTGTTCCATCAATGATATACTATGGGTTGAAACTTCTTTCGCCGAAAGTATTTTTAATTGCAGCATTGTTAATATGTTCAATAACATCTTTAGCGACAGGTACATCTTGGGGGACAATGGGAACAATGGGTCTAGCTCTTATGGGTATAGCTCATGGTCTGGGTATTCCGTTACCTGTAGCAGCAGGAGCAGTTATATCTGGAGCATACTTTGGAGACAAGATGTCTCCTTTGTCTGACACTACAAACCTAGCACCTGCAATGGCAGGAACTGATGTATTTACACACGTAAAGTTCATGATGTTACCAACATTAATAGTATATGGTATTTGTTTAGTGTTTTTTGGAGTACTAGGTTTACAATATGGAGGCTCAGGTAATGCAGATGTATCAAAAGTAGTAGAGATGAGCCAAGGAATAGAAAATTTATTTCACGTTAGTCCAATGTTACTAATTCCGCCTGTTGTTGTAATTGTGGCAGTAGCCATGAAGATACCAGCAATACCAGGTATAACTTTAGGAATAATCATAGGAGTTATATTAGGTCTTTTAAATCAAGATGCTACATTTGGAGCTTACTTGGGAAGTGGTATGGAAGGATATGTTGCAGAAAGTGGAATAGAGGCAGTAGATAAATTACTGACAGCAGGTGGGTTAGAAAATATGATGTTCTCAATATCTCTAACGCTTATAGCAATGATGTTTGGTGGAATAATGGAAGCTACTCACCAATTGGAAGTTCTTGTAAACAAGGTATTAAAACTTGTTAAAGGTGGAGCAAGTTTGATTTTTTTAACTTTAGGAACTTGTGTTGTAAGTAACGCAACAATGCCTGAACAATATATTTCTATTGTTCTTCCAGGAAGAATGTATGCAGATATATATAAAAAGGCAGGACTACATCCTAAAACCTTATCTAACGCGTTGGAAGGTGCAGGAACAGTAACTTCGGCACTAATACCATGGAATACCTGTGGAGTGTTTATAGGAACAACTCTAGGGGTAACCACAGGTGAATATCTACCGTATGCATTGTTTAATATATTAATGCCAATAGCAGTATTTTTACTTGCAATAGTTGGAATTACCCTAGCTGATAAAGATGGAAATCGTTGTTTAACATCAGAATCAAGAAAGAAAATAAAAATGAACCTTAAAAATATAGAGAATATAAAATTGGTAGAAGATAAGGTGGAAGTTAGAGAGTTATAAAGCTTAACGAGAAATACGTATAACATAAACAATAAAAAATTCTCACTTTCTTGTATAATGACTGCAAGAGAGTGGGAACTTTTTTATTATTTAAAATTACAAGTTATCATTGGCTTGTAAAAATAAAGGTTTAAATTTTCGATAAATTGTGAAACGGATAATGAAATATAAACTGCCATATAAAGATAATAAATACAGAGGCTTAGGTAAACATTTACTTAAAATTTCCAATGGAGTGCCTATTCCACCAGCAGTAAATAAATAGTCCCAGCCAAAAATATAGTTCAAAATTAAAGAAGGTATAAGCATTAGTATAACTGGAATAAAAATCCTAAACCAGTCCCATTTTTTAACCTTGTAAAAACCACTAGACCACATAATACTGGACACAGCTAGCATAATAACATGATAAATCAAGCTTCTAATTGGTATAAAACTAAAAAAAGGATGATTATTTAGATGAATATTAAAGATAAGACCAAAAACTCCACCTATAGTAGAAATGGTACATATATATGCAGTAGCGGTTTGCTTACAAAATCCATCTTTCCTAAAAGCAGAAATTGGAGCTAAAATCCAAAACATGGAACATATGTATAGTGGAAGTGTAGTAGAAAAATCAAATTTTCCAAATTTATAAATCTCCCAAATCCAATATATAGGATCGAAAAATAAGGATAAAATAGCTAAAATTTTTATAAGTCTTTCTGTATCTTTATCATTCTTATTTCTAAAACTAATGTATAGGCTAAAAGTTAATATAAAAGTAAATATTAATACTATTAAATGAGGTAATTTAAACATAATTTTTAAAATACGACCTTTCATTAAGTATGATGGAACCATTGGATTAATAAAAAACAACACTTTCATTATAACTTACATATAAAAAAATACAACTATTTTTACAACTTAACATTAAAAGTGTAAAAGAATAGAAATATATAACTGAAAATAAATAAAATAGAAATCTAAACTTAATATCAGAGAAATTAAATTTGTAGTATACTAAAAAAGAAAATAGATAAGGAGGAAAATATGGAGAAAAAATATAATTTTGGGATAATAATAATTTTAATATGTATGATGCCAATGCTTATATTTGCGACAGATAATTCACAAATAAAAGTGGTAAATAAAATTAATAATGATGAAAAGACTCATAAAATAATAGCGAGTTCTAGCTACGGAGGAACCATAGATCCATCAGGAAAAGTTATGGTTAATGAAAATGAAAGTAAAACATATATAATATCTCCAATTAAAGGCTACAAGGTTAAATCAGTATTTGTAAATGGGGAATATGTGGGAGTTGAGAATACTTATAAATTTAGCCATATAAAAAATGACATCGAAATAGAAGCTTTATTTGAAAAAGTAGAATCTAAGATAGATAAGAATAGTCAAAGTGAAATGCAAATAGCAATAGAGCCTGTAGCAGTTGAAGATAAAGAAAAGCTATTTGAGGATAGGGAGGCTGAACAAAATAAAAAAATTTTTGAAAAAAGTAAAATATTAAAAACGATTAGAAGCGTAATCAATGACTTAAAATAAAAGTAAAATGGAGATATTAAGAAAACTATATCTCCATTTTTTAATAGTAACTTTAAAGGAGAATATCCCCTTTAAAGTTACTAGCATGAGCATATTGAGTTGAAGTTAAATGGCAATATCCATTAGGATTTTTTTCCAAGTAATCTTGATGATATTCCTCGGCTGGATAGTAGTTTTCAAGAGGCGCAAGTTCAATTACAATCTCCTTGTTAGGATATTGATTCTGCAGTTGGGAGATGCTTAAAATAATGACTGGCAGTTCTTCATCACATATATAGTATATACCGGTTCTATATTGATATCCAATATCATTACCCTGTCTATTTAAAGAGGTAGGATCAATAATTTTAAAAAAAAGGCTCAGTAAAGCAGAAGTACTGATTTTATCGGAATTATACACTACTTTTACAGTTTCTGCATGATTAGTACCTTTTTTGCATACATCTTCATAAGTGGGATTTATAGTATTTCCATTGGCATAACCCACTTCTGTATCAATAACTCCATTAATCATCTTGAAAAATTTTTCAACACCCCAAAAACATCCGCCTGCTAAATAAATCGTCTTTTCCATAAATAACTCCTTCCATTATAAATTATTTAAAAGATATAGTTTATGTAAATAATATCATAAAAATATAGAAAAAGTTTTAATTTTTTAAAAATAGTATCTATTATCTTTTTTTATTCTATGTTATACTATGGCATATATTATTAATAGAAGAGAGTGATAAAATGCAAAAATACTCAAAACAGAGAGAAGAAGTGAGGAAGGCTATAATGATGAATAAGGTTCATCCGACAGCAGATGAAGTATATTCAATAGTTAGAAAAACAAATCCAAATATAAGCTTAGGGACAGTATATAGAAATCTTAATAAATTAGCAGAGCATGGGGTAATAAGAAAAATAGAGATGCCTAATGGTTCGGATAGATTTGATGGGATGATGGAACCTCACTATCATGTGGTTTGCACGGAGTGTGGAAACATTCATGATGTAGAATTATCTATTTTAGATAATCTGGCAGAAGCAGTGAGAAAATCAACAGGAGCAAAGCTAAGTTCTCACAATCTTATAATGTATGGAGTTTGTGAAGCTTGTCAAAAGCCTAAAAGTTAAAAATATTTAATATTCGAAAAATTTATATCTTGAAACAAAAAATATATAGCAAAAGACCGCTATATATTTTTTTGTCCTAAATACTAAAAATTCAAGTTTAAATGAATTTGTTTCTATATTGAAAAATTTTATATTTCCATATGGAAGTAATGAAAATACAATTTTAGTGCTATTTCATTTTTATTTTTTCTACCACTTTGAAAAAATCAGGAAATGATTTATTTATGGCTATAGAGTTCTGAATTTCTAAAGGATGATTTCCTGAAAGGCCTAATATTGTTAATGCCATTGCTATTCTATGGTCATTGTGAGAGTCTAATTTCCCTGATTTTTTAATGGTCTGTGGTCCATCGATAATAATTGAGTTTTCATTTATTTCTACTTTTATTCCTAACTTTTTCAACTCCTCTGCCATGGCAAGATCTCTTGGAGATTCTTTATATTTTAGTCGTGAAGTATTCTCTATGCAGGTTTTGCCCTGGGCGAATAGGGCTAATACCATAAGAATAGGAACTAGGTCTGGACAGTCGGAAGCATCAATGTTTATTGCTTTAAGACTGTTAGGACTTATTGTTAGTTTTTTTTCTTTATGCTTAATTATGGCACCCATATTTTTAAGGATTTCCAGAATGATTTTATCTCCTTGGGAACTTTTAAGATTGATTCCATTAAAAGTTAAAGGAGAGTTTATAGAGGCTAGGACTCCAAAGAATGCAAGTTGAGAGTAGTCTAGCTCCAAGATATCTTGTTTACTTGTGTAGTAGCCTGTTGCTGTTATTTTATTTTCATCTTTGTTCACTTTTATGCCATATTCCCGCATTTTTTCTATGGTAAGATTAAAATAAGAGTAGGATTCCAGCTTTCCTAGGATTTGGATTGTGCCACCTTTCATAAGTGGTAAGGCTAGTAAAAGTCCTGAAGCGAATTGGCTGGATTTTAAATTTCCTAAGATTAGGTTATTGCATTTTAATCCAGCTCCTACAATTAGTTGTTCTTCTTGAATTTTAAAATTAAGATTCATTTTATCAAAAAGTTCTTTGTAGCTATCTAAGGGTCGTTCCATAAGTTTTTTTGAGCCGTAATAGGTGGTTTCTATTTTTAGGGCTGATAGTATAGGTATTAAAAGTCTTAGGGTTGTTCCTGATTCTTTACAGTCTATAGTAAGCTTTTTAGGTAAATTTTTGTAATCTATAGGCTGTATTTTTAGGCTACCGTTTTCTTCTAGGATAGTTGCTCCAAGCTTTCTCATAGCCAGTATAGTTTGATTTATATCTACTGAGTTTTTAAAGTTGGACAGTATACTTTGACTATTTCCTAAGGTAGCACAGATTATACTTCTATGGGTAAGGCTTTTGGAACAAGGTATTTGGGGTGTTCCATATACTTTACTGGGATATATGGTTCGGTAGCTTTGAGTTTGCTCATCCATAAGGGATGCAAAAAGTTCGTTTGCATATATTGCTTGTACATGAAGCATGTCAAGACCCCCTATAGCAAAAAGTCCCTTAATAGTGGCTTGTTCTATGAATTTAGTTTTTTGAGGGTTATATACGAGGTCTATTACACCTTCGCAGTTTGAAAAATCCTCAAGGTCTATGGGACTTTCATATACGTTAGGGTAAGTTCCTACAGGGGTTGTGTTTACAATTAAGTCATAGTAATTATTGTTTTTTGCTTCTTCATAGCTAAGGGAATTGGAATCAGGGGTTCGGCTTGCTTTGTGAATCAAGGCAGGCTTATAAGTTTTAAGTACATGGTACGCAGTTTTTGAACTTCCTCCTGTTCCTAAGATTAATATCTTTTTATTTCTTAAATCCAAACCTAAGTTATCAACTAAGAACTTAAAACCATAGGTATCTGTATTATAACCATAGAGTCTTTCATCTTTATTGATTATAGTGTTTACAGCACCTATTTCTTCAGCTTCAGGGCTGATTTCATCTAGGTAGGGTATAACTTTCTCTTTGTAAGGGATAGTAACATTGATACCCTTAAATTCTCTTTTCTTCATATATTTATGAAATTCTTTTTCGCTCAACGATATTAAATTGTATTCCATTGGTCTTATGGTCTCGTGTATTTTTTTTGAAAGACTATAGTCTAATCTTTGTCCTATTAGTCCAAACATATTATTCTCCTATTAGTTCATATATTCCTATGGCTGTAATTCCATCGATGACAGGTGCTATCCTATGAAGTATGCACGGGTCATGTCTACCTTTTAGCTCTAGGGTAGTTTCACTTAACGTTTCAAGATCTACGGTATTTTGTTTTTTAAATATGGATGGGGTTGGTTTTATGGCTGTTTTAAATTGTATGGTCATGCCATTACTTAGTCCACCATTTATTCCTCCGTTATTATTAGTTTTAGTACATATAGTATTATTATTCAAATATAGCTCATCATTTAACTGACTTCCATAACCTTTAGCAAAGTCAAAGCCACTTCCAAAGCTAATACCTTTTACTCCGGGAATGCTAAATATAAGATGGGCAAGTATTGATTCGATTGAGTCAAAAAATGGTTCTCCGACACCTACAGGCATTCCACATATGTGAGTCTGAATTACTCCTCCTATTGAATCACCTTGAAGTTTTACTTTTTCTATAGTATCTTGCATACTGGTTGCAGATTTTTTGCTAAAGGTAGGGAAGTTTGTTTTATGAAGCTTTTGAAGCAGGATAGGGTTTACATCACTAGGGATTATGTCATAATTTTCTCCTATAGATAAGATATTACTGCCTATTGTTATTCCTTTTTCTTTAAGGAGAGTTTGAATTATTGCACCTGCTATTACTATGGCTACAGTCATTCTACCTGAAAAGTGTCCACCACCCCTATGGTCATTATATCCAGAGTATTTTATATATGCAGGATAGTCGGCATGGGAAGGCCTGGGTAAGTTTTTATCATATGTTTTCGATTGAGCATCAGTATTTGGAACAAGAACGGTAAGAGGAGCACCTGTGCTTACATTATTCATTACCCCACTTATTAACTGGTATTGATCTAATTCTACTCTAGCTGTTGATATTTCACCTTTAGGTCGTCTACGTTTAAGTTCCGTATCTATGAATTTTTTATCTATTGTTATGCCAGCAGGGAGATTAGTTAGGGTAATGCCTACATAAGGACCATGAGATTCTCCAAATAGGCTGTATATAATTTTCTTTCCGAAAGCGCTACTCATTTTGTACTCCTTTTTATATGGTTTAGTGTAATTAATTTTTTATAAATATTTTTTAAAATCTTCCAAGGTTATTCTTTCAAGGTAAACTTCTCCTATTTCATCTACAAAAGCCTCTGTCAAAAGTTCATTAGATAGTTTTTTATCTTTTTGCACTAGGTTCATAATTTCGTCTATGTTATATTCTAAGTGGGTAGGTATGTTTAAAGTTTTTAGTAGGGTTAAAAGTTTGTTATAATAGGGTTTGCCATTTGACATCTTAAGCATACCTATACCAACAGCTTCGCCATGAAGTAAGGTTTCTAGTGAATAGTAACTTTCTAAGGCGTGGGCAATTGTATGTCCAAAGTTCAAGGTTTTTCTTAGACTTCTCTCTTTCTCATCTCTTTCTATATAGTTTTTCTTTACCAATAATGAGGATATTATTATTCTTTCTATATTATCATCTAGTGTATTTTCTTCTGCTGATTGGCAGATAAGTTCAAATAATTGTTTATCTCCAATTAATCCTGCTTTAATTGCTTCTATAATACCATTATTAAACTGTCTTTTTGGCAGGGTGCTTATAAGGTTAGTGTCAATTATGACTACTTCAGGATGATGAAAGGCTCCTATTATATTTTTAACTCCCTTAAAGTTAATAGCTACCTTTCCTCCAATGCTACTGTCTATTTGGGAAAGGGTTGTAGTTGGAATATTTATATATTTTATTCCACGTAGGTAGGTAGAGGCTACAAAACCTCCTAAATCACCTATCACCCCTCCTCCTAAGGTTATTATATAGTCAGTTCTTTCGAAATTATTTTCTAGGAGAAGACTATGGATATTTTGAAATTCTTCCATAGATTTTGAGATTTCTCCGGAAGGACATTTATGAAATATAGATTTAGGTACAAGGCCTATTACTTGTTTAATTATGGATTCAGGCATATTTGTATCAGTAATTACCATTATTTTAGATTGTGGAGTTATATATTGTGGAAGCTGCTCTATGCTACCTTTTTCTACTAAGATTTTATAATTGTTATTTTGTAAGTTTATACTAATTTGCATATGAAACCTCCTTAAAAGTTGTTTACTTAATCATAAGTATATTATACTATAAATAGTATGTTAAGGTAATAGAATAAATTTAGGAGGATATTATGAGTTTAGAGATAAAAAGGCGTGAGATTAATCGAGTAGATAGACAGATAAGAGAATTATTTGTGGAAAGAATGGAAATTGCAAGAGAAATAGGGGAATTTAAGAAATTAAATGGTCTTGAGGTAGAGGATAAACAAAGAGAAATCATTATGATTGAAAAAAATGTTTCTGTTGTACAGGATGAGTTAAGGCTATACTATAAGGAATTATTAGAAAAGTTAATAGATTTATCTAAGAGATATCAATTAGATTTAAAATAATTCCTTACAGTATTATAAAATAAAAATTTTATGATAGAGAGTTAGATTTTTTTATTGAGGTGGATAGTGCTTTTAAGGATTTGCTTATAGAAGAAACTAATATTATACCCACTGCTATAGCTCCTGATACAAATAAGGTTTCTATGCCCTTTGATATACCTGTTGAATATTGATCTTGAATTAGGTATTGCATGGTTAGATAAATTCCATATCCCGGAACAAGTAGGAATATTCCTGGAAGCACAAAACAAGTTACAGGAAGTTTTTGAACTCTGGCAAACCACTCACTTAGAGAACTTACTACAATGGCAGCAATGAGATTTGAAAATATCAGGTTTATTCCTGATTCAGACAGGAGTTTATAGGTAAACCAGCCTATTGCTCCTGTGAGTCCACAAAGCAAAAGAGATTTTTTTCTTACTCTGAACATAACAGCGAACCCCATTGAGCTAATAAATGAAAGTAAAAAGTGTTTTACAAAGAAACTTAGATACATTAGAATACACCTCCAAAGTAAGTCCAGATACTTAATACAGAACCTACTCCTGAAGCTATAGCTACAGCTATAAGTGCAGCTTCAAAGGCTCTTGATGAACCGGAGATTAAATCTCCCGATATAAAGTCTCTGATGCCGTTAGTAAGGGCAACTCCAGGTAGAAGGGGCATTATTGAGCCTACTATTATTATGTTCATATCTGTGTTAAGTTTAAGTTTATTAAAGGTAAGGGCTAAGCTACTTATTATAGCACCACTGATAACATTACCAAGAAATGTAGGAGATGACATACTACTAACTTTTTCTGTAACAGCTAGTGCTAATATGGATATTATAGATGCTAAAATAAAGTCTATATATGATCCACCAAGCATCATTGAAAAAGCGCCAGAGCTTAAACCGGTACATATTAGTCTTTGATTGGTACTGTAACTAGAAGTTTTATCTATAGCAATCAACTTTGATAGGGCTGTATTTAAGTCCATATCCGATGATACAAATTCTCTTGCAAAATTATTTACAAGGGCAACTTTTTCTAAGTTAGTGGTTCGAGTCTTTATATTTTTCATAAAGCTAAACCCATCATATCTTGCATCTCCTAAGATGATTACTGTAGGAGTTACAAAGGCGTTTACATGAAAGAAGTCTTTTGATCGAAAAAATCTATGAATGGTGTCTTCTGTTCTGTATACCTCTGCACCGTTTTTTATCATTATTTCCCCTGCATAAAGAGCTAAACGAAAAAGTTTTTTCTTCTGGGAAAGCTCCTCTTGGCTAAGAGTTTCTGTATCGTTAATGTCATATGTTTTTTCCAATGGAATTGTACCCCCTTTATTTTAAATATTGGTTTTTATTCTATCACATTTTATCTATTTTAAACATAAAGTTTTAAATATTATATTTTGTGGGTTATATTTGTGATAAAATCAATATAGGAATTTCGTGTAAAGTTATTTCCTAACTATATTATATCAGACAATAGAAGGTGGTTTTTTTATTTTACAAAATTTTTAAGCTTATTATATAGAAAGTATAAGGAATTGAAATTATTTAAAAGTTTTACAAATTGGAGGAATGATGATAGCTTTAGTTGTAGCTTATGATAAAAATAGGGTTATAGGAAATAAGGGAATTATTCCTTGGAATATACCTAAAGAGAAAAGGAGATTTAAGGAGCTTACTACAGGCAATGTGGTTATTATAGGGCGAGTTTCTTATGAAGAGATAGGGCATCCCTTACCAGAGAGAATGAACATAGTGGTTTCTAAGACGAAAAAATTTGATGATGTTAATTGCTTTACCGTAGGAACGTTGGAAGAGGCCATTAAGCTGGCAGGGGACAAGGATATATATATAGCTGGTGGAGAGAAGCTGTACAAAGAAGCCTTAACCATAGTAGATAAAATGTATATAACAGAAATTGATATTGAGGTTGAAGGAGATAGATTTTTTCCAAACTTTAGTGAGGAAGAATTTTTAAAAGAAACTAATGAAAGCTTCAATGAAGATACGCCTTATACCTATTTTACTTATTCAAGATTGTAGATATGGACAGGAGAAAGTTAGGGTATTATAAGATTTCTTGATAAAACCTGAGTTTAAGTGTATAATTGTATAAATATACAGGGAGGAAGAGAAAATATGAAGTTTGATAAATTTAAAATAGATAGTGAATATGTAAAATTATTGGAGAAACAGTTTATAACGGAAGCAACACCTGTGCAAGAGGCAGTTATTCCTCCGATGTTAAAGGGGAGAGATATAATTGCTAAGGCACAGACAGGGACAGGAAAGACGTTATCATTTGTCTTACCAATTTTAAATAATATCGACAAAGAAAATAACCATACGCAGGCTTTAATTTTAGCACCAACAAGAGAACTTTCTGAACAAATAACAGAAGTTATCGCTAAGTTAGGAGAAATTTTTGACATTGGAGTAGTTCCTGTTTATGGAGGTCATAATGTTGAGGGTCAAATAAGCAAACTTAGAAATAATGTGAAGGTAGTTGTAGGAACGCCGGGAAGAATATTAGATCATCTAAGACGAGGGACAATTAATTTTAAGTATCTTAGAACCTTGGTTATAGATGAAGCAGATCAGATGCTGGATATGGGATTTTTAGAGGATATTGAACTTTTAAGTGGAAAGATACCCAAAAATCTGCAAGTAGCAATGTTATCAGCTACTATGCCAGATCAAATTATAAAGTTAGGCAAGCAAATAACTAAAAATCCTGTTTTGGTGGAGATTAATAAGGATATAGTTGTTATTGAAAAAATCAAGCAAATAGCTGTGCATACCACAGAGGAACGAAAATTTGATTCTTTAAATTTTGTTTTAGATATATATAAACCTTTCATGACAATTATTTTTGCAGGTTCTAAAAAAGGTGCAGATGAGTTACACAATAAAATGATTGAAATGGGAAGGTCAGATATGGACGTGCTTCATGGAGATTTATCCCAAAATAAAAGAGAGGCTATAACAAAAAAGTTTAGAAATCTAGAGCTACCTATATTAATAACGACAGATATAGCTGCTAGAGGAATGGACTTTGAAGGTGTAAGCCATGTTATAAACTATGACTTACCTAAGAATTTAGAGTATTATGTGCATAGAGTAGGCAGAACAGGACGTAAAGGGAATGACGGAGTTGCAGTGAGTCTTGTTAGTGACAAAGATGAAAAGTATTTGGACAAAATAAAAAAGATGATAAAAATATCTATACCAGAAATATATGATAGAGGAGACTATGAAAGAGAAAAAATCAATTTAGAAGCGATGAGAGAGGTTGAGATTGTTGAGAAAAAACAATATAAACCTAAGAGTGTATATTTAAGAGATAAGGCAAAAAAAGAAAAATCGTTTAAGAATAAAATAAGTGCTAATAAAGGTGGAGCAAAGTCATCAAAAGGCAGAAGAAAGTAAATGGTAAAAATAGATTCTTAAAGAGTTTACGAATAAGGAGTTTATAAAAAATTCTGTGAATATATTTTCGACAATAAGTTTTTTATTTTTACTCCCCAATATTTATTATAGAGCTTATTTTAAATCTAAAAGGGGTTACATCACAATTTCATCGTGATGCAACCCCTTTTGAATTTATTTAACTATAAACATATTTATTCCTGATGCTTCTCTAATAAGTCAGCAATTGCGGTAAATAAAACGCTTATACCGTAGAATATTAGAAAATTATATAGAATATTAATAATAAGAGCCAGGAGTGCAGAAAAGCTAAATTCAAATGTGAATATACCTATATACTCTGGCTGTAAAATTACTTTTGTAAATACTATTATAAAAGCAAAGATAAAAGATATTTTTGATAACATTCTGAGTTTTTTAACGGATTTGTTCACTGTTTTTCCCACCTTTCATATTAGTAAAATAAAGTAATATTATCTGCTTAGAAAATAACATTAAACTAAAATAATGTAAATATATTATCTTAAAAAGATTAAATATTGTAATATAAAATTAAATTATTGTCATTTAATTGTCATTTTAAATTAAATATTTTTTCTTGACTATGGCCTATCTATTGAGTATAATTACTTTGTCAAACTAAGTAGATAAACTAATTAAATAGTCAAATTAATTTTAAATAAGGAGGTTATATATGGAAGATTTGAATGAAAAACTAAATAATATGCTGGTGGAAGCTTATACTACAATTTTAAAAGCAGAGGAAGAAATGATTAAATCTGTGGATAAAATAGATTTGTCTATGAGTGAAATGCATATGATAGAGTCTGTGGGAAAATTTAATAGTGGTACTATATCAGATATTGCTGGAGATTTAGGAATAACTCTTCCATCAGTAACGATTTCGATTAATAAATTAATTAAGAAAGGCTATATAGAAAAAATTAAGAGTGAAATTGATGCAAGGATGGTTCATGTGAAACTTACACATGATGGAGAAAGAGTTAATTCTATGCACAGATATTTTCATAGAAAGATGACGGATGCGGTTATTCATGAAATGAGCGATGATGAGAAAGATGCTGTGTATCGTGGAGTTAAGAAATTAAAAAATTTTTTTGAGAAAAAGATAACTTATCTTAATGACAAAAAAAGCAAGGAGGAGTAATGGGATTAAGGATTATAGGCACAGGCAGTGTACTTCCTGCTAATATTAAGAAGAACACTGAATTAGGTATCGAAACTGATGATGAATGGATAAGAAGCAGAACAGGAATAGAAAGTAGATATGTTTGTGTAGATGAGTCTGTTTCTGATTTAGCAACAGGTTCAGCGATAAGAGCCTTAGAAAATGCAAATATAGGTTCGGATGAGTTGGACTTGATTATCTGCACAACAATTAGTGCAGAATATATAACTCCTTCTTTGGCTTGTATTGTTCAAGGAAGAATAGGGGCTAATTGTCCAGCTTTTGACATAAACGTAGCTTGTACAGGGTTTGTCTATGCGTTAAATATTGCTTCTGCTTTTTTAGAGTCTGGGCATATGAAGAGGATACTTATAGTATCGGCAGAGCAAATGTCAAGGCTTGTTGATTGGTCAGATAAATCTACTTGTATCTTATTTGGCGATGGCGCTGGAGCGGTAGTTGTGGAGGAAGGTAGAGACTTATTGTCTATTAAACTTACATCAAGTGGAGATATAACACCGTTGAAGGCTGCTAATGTCATAGGAAATAGTCCTTTTTTCAAAAGTGAAAATAGTGATACATTTATTAAGATGAATGGCCAGGATGTATATAAGTTTGCAGTTGCTTCTATATGTAAGGATATAAAGGATGTTTTGGACATGGCGAATATTTCGGAGGATGAGATAGATCATGTATTGACACATCAGGCTAATATCAGGATTATTGACGCTGCAAAAGGTAGGTTGAAAATTAAGGAAGATAAGTATTTTACTAATTTACACAAGTATGGTAATACCTCTTCTGCTAGTATTCCAATTTTAATGGATGAGATGAATAGGGGAAACTTGCTAAAAACAGATGAGGTTATGGTTTTAAGTGCTTTTGGTAGTGGATTGGCAACGGGGGCTTGTGTTTTAAGGTGGACAAAGTAATTTTTTTTGATATGATAGTTAGTTTGGCTAACTAATATATAAATTTTTATTAATTTAAAGGAGGATTTTAAAATGATTTTTGATAAGATTGTAGAAACTTTAGTAGATTATAAGGGTATTGATGGAAGTGCTGTTAAGATGGATTCAACTTTTGCAGAGTTGGAGCTAGATTCATTAGATACGGTGGAGTTGGTTATGACTTTTGAGGAAGAGTTTGGGGTTTCTATTGAAATGAATGATGATATAAAGACTATAGGAGATCTTGTAAAGACTATTGAAGAATTAAGAAAGTAAGATGATAAGGGTTGTTACATGGATGAGTATCATTTGTGTGACAGCCTTTTTAAAAATCAGGAGGATGTATGAGAACTAAGTTATGTGATATTTTAGAAATAGAAAAACCAATAATTCAAGGAGGCATGGCGTGGATTTCAGATTCTACTCTTGCGGCTGCCGTAAGTGAGGCAGGTGGTCTAGGTGTTATATCAGCTATGAATATGGATGCTAAGTATTTAAGGGAAGAGATTAGAAAATTAAGAAGTATTACGAATAAGCCTTTTGGGGTAAATATAATGCTGATGAGTCCTTTTGTGGACGAGGTAGCAGAGCTTATTATAGAGGAGAATGTTCCTGTAGTTACAACAGGGGCAGGAAATCCAGCGAAATATATGAAGGGCTGGAAGTCGGCAGGTATTAAAATATTACCTGTAGTTCCATCTACAGCTATGGCTAAACTTATGGAAAGATATGGTGCTACTTGCGTTATTGCTGAGGGTGGAGAGTCAGGGGGGCATGTAGGTGAAATTACTTCCATGGTACTTATTCCGCAGATTTGCGACTCTGTTAGTATACCTGTTATAGGGGCTGGTGGAATTTGTGATGGGCGTGGTTTTATAGCGACTTTAGCTTTAGGTGCTATAGGCGTTCAGATGGGGACAAGGTTTTTGTCAGCTTTTGAGTGTAAGATTCATAAAAATTATAAGGAGAGGGTACTTAAGGCTAAAGATATAGATACTATAGCAACTGGCAGAAGGTTAGGCCATCCTGTTAGGTCTATAAAGACTTCATTTTCAAGGGAGTTTGCTAAGCTTGAGTATAATATGGAATTTTCCAATGAGGAATTGGAAAATTTAGGCTCTGGAGCATTAAGAAGGGCTGTTGTTGATGGAGATTTGGAAAAGGGATGTTTTATGGCAGGACAAGTTGCTGCTATGGTAAAGAAAGAGCAATCTGTTAAAGATATAATTGAAGATATTATGATAGAGGCAGATAGGTTAGTTGAAGGAGCGATGTTATGGGGAAAATAGCATTTATTTTTGCAGGTCAAGGAGCACAGAAGGTAGGAATGGGCAAGGAACTATTTGATTATAGTGATAGTGTTAGGTCTGTTTTTCAAATGGGAAATTCTAAAATGGATGGGTTGGAGAACCTGTGTTTTAATGGTTCAATAGAGGAACTTAGTAGGACTATTAATACTCAGCCTTGTATATATACGGTTAACATGGCTATCGCTAGGCTGATGGATGAAAGTAATATTAAGGCAGATGTTGTTGCTGGGTTTTCTCTTGGGGAACTGTCAGCTCTTGCTTATGCAGGTTATTATTCTGTGGAAAAGGGTTTGGAGATTGTTATGGAAAGGGCGAGGTTAATGCAAGAGGCTTCCGATTCCATATCATCTTGTTTAGTAGCGGTTATGGGGCTTTCTGATGGAGTTGTCATAGAAATCTGCAATAATATTTTAGATGCATATCCGGTAAATTTTAATTGTCCAGGTCAGGTTGTTGTTGCTGTTGGAGAAGGGTCTTTGAATGAACTAATTTCTAAAGTTAAGGAAAATTTTGGAAAGGCTCTTAAGTTACCTGTGAGTGGAGGTTTCCATTCTCCTTATATGAACAATGCGTCAAAAAAATTTGGGGAGTTTTTAAAAGGCGAAAGCATGAGCCTAGGAAATATACCTGTATATTCAAATTTTACAGGTGAACTCTATAAAGAAGAGTTTGGTGAAAACTTAATGAAGCAAGTAAATAATCCTGTTAAATGGTGTGACATTGTTAAGGCAATGATTCTAGATGGGGTAAATATATTTATTGAAATTGGTCCTGGTAATACCTTGTCAGGATTTGTAAAGAAAACTATAGTAGATTTAAGTAAGAATGGTATAGAAACTAATGAAATTAAGATAGTTAATGTTCAAGATGTAGATAGTTTTAATTTGGCTGTAAAGGCAATAAAAGGAGAATAAGATGCTTAGAGATAAAATAGCTATTGTTACAGGAGGTTCTAGGGGTATAGGAAGGGCTATATGCCTAGAGTTAGCGAGGCATGGAGCTAGGTTAGCTGTGCTTTATGGTGGAAATAAGGATATGGCGGATTCTGTTGTGGAAGATATAAAAAGTCTTGGAACTTTTGCTATTGCTTATAAGTGTAATGTAACTGACTTTGATGAGTGTAAATCGGTAGTTGGAGAAGTTGTTAGGGATATGGGTTCTATTGACATTGTAGTTAATAATGCAGGAATTACGAAGGATGGATTGCTTTTAACTATGAAAGAGGAAGATTTTGATATGGTATTGGATACAAATTTAAAGGGTGCTTTTAATATTGTAAAGCATACAGTACCAATTTTAACTAAAAAGAGGTATGGAAGAATTATAAATATAAGTTCAGTTTCAGGGATTATAGGAAATCCAGGACAGTTAAATTATTCGGCATCTAAGGGAGGATTAATTGCTCTCACTAAGTCTTTGGCTAAGGAACTTGCTCCAAGAAATATTAATTGTAATGTTATTGCTCCAGGGTTTATAGAAACGGATATGAGTAATGCACTTTCGATGGAAGTTTTAGAAAAGGTTACTGCACAAATTCCACTTAAAAAAAGAGGTAGGGTAGAGGATGTAGGAAAAATGGTAGCCTATTTGGCAGGTGATGGAGGAGATTATATTACAGGTCAAGTTATTAAGATAGATGGTGGGTTAAGTATGTAAAGGATGGTGTTTTGTGAAGGGATTCATGTTTAAGGGTTTAGATATGAAAGTACCAATAATCCAAGGAGGAATGGGGATAGGAATATCAGGAGCTTCATTAGCTTCTGCTGTGGCAGAGGCAGGCGGAGTAGGAGTTATATCGGCAGCTGGACTTTGGATGTTGGATAAAAAATATTCTTCTAAAAAAGAAGAGGCAAGTTGCGAAGCTTTGCAAGATGAGATTAGAAAGGCTAAGTCAAAAACTAATGGAATCTTAGGAGTAAATATAATGGTGGCTCTTTCTAATTTTGAGGAACTTTCGTATGTAGCCATAAAAGAGGGTATAGATATTATATTTGCAGGTGCAGGGTTACCTCTTAAGTTGCCAGAGGTGTTGAGGAAGGCAAAGGAAGATTTTGGGGAAGGTATTAAGACAAAATTGGTGCCTATAATTTCATCGGGGAAGGCTATAAATCTGATTACTAAGTATTGGATAGAAAAGGAGAATTATCCTCCAGATGCATTTGTTTTAGAAGGACCAATGGCTGGGGGTCATCTGGGTTTCAAAGAAGAAGATATATTTAAAGAAGAGTTTAGCTTGGATAAACTGGTTAATGATTGTCTTAAGGTAATTAATGAACTGGAGTTTAAGTATGGTTGTAAGATACCGTTATTTGCAGGAGGAGGAATATTTAGTGGGAAAGATATAAAGAGAATATTGGATAAGGGTGTATCAGCAGTTCAGATGGGAACTCGATTTGTTGCCACAAATGAATGTGATGGCAGCCTTGATTTCAAGAGAGCATATCTTGATTGTAAGCAGGAGGACATAGTTATTATAAAAAGTCCAGTGGGTTTGCCGGGAAGAGCTATAAAAAACGATTTTACTGAGAAAGCAAAAGAGGGTATGCTTAATCCTAAAAATTGCCCATTTCATTGCATAAGTACATGTAAGATGGAAAAAAGTCCTTATTGTATTTCGTTGGCGCTTGCCAATGCCTGTAAGGGAAAATTAGATAAAGGATTTGTTTTTATTGGAGCTAATGGATATAGGGTAGAGGAAATTATATCTGTTAGTGAGCTGTTTAAAAAATTAGAATTTGAATATAATGGTTAGGAGTTAGATATGAAGAGAGTAGTGATAACTGGAATAGGGGCTATTAGCCCAATAGGAAATACGGCTTCAGAAATGTGGGAGTCTATGAAAAATGGAATCTGTGGCATAGATGAGATTACAAAATTTGATACAGAAGATTTTAAGGTTAAGATAGCTGCTGAAGTGAAAGGTTTTAAACCAGAACTTTATATGGATAAGTCTGATATAAGAAGAAATGATTTATATACCCAGTATGCTTTGGCAGCTGCTACTCAAGCCATGGAAGATAGTAGGCTTATTATAGATCCAGAAAGATTAGGGGTTTATTTTGGTTCTGGAATAGGTGGAATATCATCTCTTGTTACTGAACAAAAGAAACTTATGGAAAAAGGATCAAGCAGGGTATCTCCTTTTGTTATACCTATGATGATATCTAACATAGCAGCTGGAAGTATTGCTATTAAATTTAATGCCCAAGGTCCATGTTTACCGGTAGTTACAGCTTGTGCGACTTCAACTCATGCTATAGGAGAGGCGTTTAGGTCTATTAAGCATGGTTATGCAGATGCTATAATTGCAGGGGGATCTGAGGCTTCTATAGTTCCTATTGCTTTTGCAGGTTTTACAAACTGCATGGCATTAACAAGCAGGAATGACAAGGAGAATGCTTCTGTGCCTTTTGATATGAGAAGAGATGGATTTGTTATGGGCGAAGGGGCTGGAGCTATAATTCTTGAGGAATATGGACATGCAAAGGCGAGAGGTGCAAAAATATATGCAGAGATTTGTGGTTATGGAAACACTTGCGATGCTCACCATATAACAGCACCACATCCAGAGGCTCAAGGAGCTTTTAAGGCTATAAAAAGTGCAGTGGATGAGGCAGGAGGGATTAAGGATGCTTCTTCCTTATATATTAATGCTCATGGAACAAGCACTCCGCTTAATGATAAGACTGAAACTTTAGCGATTAAAATGGCACTGGGTAAGGAAGATGCTTATAAGTGTAGTGTAAGTTCTACTAAATCTATGACAGGACATCTTTTAGGGGCAGCAGGAGTTATTGAAGCTATAGCTTCAATTAAGGCTATTGAAGAAGGAATAGTACCACCAACAATAGGTTATAAGGAGGCAGATCCTGATTGTGATCTAAATATTACTCCAAATAAGGCTATTTCCAGAGAAATTAGTATGGCAATATCATCTTCTCTAGGTTTTGGCGGACATAATGGAGTTATAGTGTTTAAAAAGCTTTAGGGGGTAAATATGAATTTAGAAGAAATAAAGAAGATTTTGCCTCATAGAGAGCCAATGCTTTTAATTGAAGAGGTATATTTAGAGGGTGAGCTTGCAAAGGGGATTTATACTGTAAGGGGTGATGAATACTTTTTACAAGGACATTTTCCAAACTCTCCAATAGTTCCAGGAGTAATTCAATGCGAAATGATGGCTCAGACTTGTTGTGTCTTAGTGGAAGCGAAGATGACAGAATATGGAGGAGATTACACGCCTTTTTTTACTGGTTTGAACAATGTGAAGTTTAGACAACCGATACTTCCTAATGATAAAATAGAGATTGAATGCCAGTTAACAAAGCAGAAGCATCCATTTTATTTTGCAAAAGGAACAGTAAAAGTAAGTGGAAAGATATGTGCTCAAGGGGAGCTAAGTTTTGCTATAATAAAAAACGACTATAAATAGGTATAAGAATAAGGGAAAGTCATTCACAAGAAAATAGTGAGTGGCTTTTGTTTTTAGATAACATAGAAAACATACACAAATATTAGTAATAGACCTATTATAAAGGTTTATTTTTTGTTTTTTTAAAATAAAAGCTTTTATTCTTGACAGGAATTTATATTTGTTATAGTGTAATTAGAGTGAATAAGAAGATATTGATGATTAAAAAGATATTTTGGTAGGGTATATTCGTTTTATCAAAGTTTAAGGAAGTGGATTATGAAAAATATATTTAGAATATACAAGAGAGATGTTAAAAAGATATGTTCAAATTATACGGCTTTAGTTATAGCTATTGGACTTGCTATTTTACCATCCCTATACGCTTGGGTTAATATACATGCAAGTTGGGATCCTTATGGTAATACTAGGGGGATAAAAGTAGCTGTATCCAGTGAGGATAAAGGGGTTTTAATTGAAGGGCAGGAAGTAAATTTAGGAGATAAGGTTATAAAAAATTTAAGAGCCAATGATAGTATAGGATGGCAGTTTGTTAGTACAAAAGAGGCTATAGATGGAGTTTATTCAGGAGAATATTATGCCTCTATAATTATTCCGGAGGATTTTAGCGATAAGATTGGAAGCATATTAAAAGGGGATATACAAAGGCCTAAATTGCAGTATTATGTAAATGAGAAGAAGAATGCAATAGCTCCAAAGATAACAGATAAAGGGGTATCAACGCTTCAAAATACCATTAATAAAGCTTTTGTAAAAGAAATTTCGAAGGTTGTGCTTACGGCTTTAAATGTAGGAGAGAAAGTTTTTAAAGAAAAAGGGATAGATCCTGTAGCAGATATTCTTAGTCTTTTGAAGAGTAGTAAGGAAAGTTTAGAAGATTTTTCTACGGGAATAAAAAGCTTTGAAGCTACAGCAGAGGCTATAGGAGATTTAGTGGAAGCTACAAACTTAATAATGCCGGATATAAAAGATATAAACGAAAGTAGTATCAATCAGCTAGATGGGTTGAAGAGTTCTGTTGAATCAGGGGAGGCTATGGCTCATCAATTAGGAGATTCTGTTTCAAATATAGTAGATGTAATTAGAGATGATAATGAGCAGATACAAAAAGATCTTGAAAGTACTTTTTCTAATTTATCTCAGCTAGGTGAATCGTCATATAATCAATTGATGCCAATAAAAGCAAGACTTCAAAAGGTTTATGATGCTAATAACAAACTTTCTATAGTTTTGGAAAGAATAAGATCCACGGCAAAAATATTTGGACTAAAGACAAAAGCTATAGATAATATTATTGATAAAATCAATAGGGTTAATATAAGTATCACAAATACAGAAAAAAATATTCAACAGTTAGCAGATTTAATGAAGACGGGATCTGATTATCCAAAGGAATTATTAAATGTTATAGTTAAAGATATGAATTATGTAAATTCTACGATGGATGATATATCAGATGTTTATAAAGATGAGGTTGTACCATTAATAGAAAATCAAATGACTAATGGATTTTCAAACATAGATAATATACAAGGTATATTATCTAAGATGAATCTTACTTTACCTAAGATGACAGCTGCTATGGGTAAGACTCAAGATGCAGTAAATAATAGTATAGAAGCTTTGAAAAATACAAATATCTTGGTAGGGAAAAGTATCAGTAAGGTAGATGGTATAATAAAAGAACTAGAGTCAGTAGAGTCTGATGAAAGATTTTCTAAACTCATAGAGATTATTAGTGAAAATCCCGAATTGGCAGGAGACTTTATTTCGTCGCCAGTATTAGTGGATACTAACGAAATCTATCCTATTGAAAACTACGGAAGTGCGATGGCTTCTTTTTATTCTATATTGGCAATATGGGTAGGATCACTGATTTTAACTGCGATTATTAAATTTAAAGTAGAGGAAGATGAGAATATTAGAAATATTAAGCCGTATGAAGAATATTTGGGTAGATATTTAATTTTTATGACTATAGGCATACTACAGGGGATAATAGTTTGTCTTGGAGATTTATATCTTTTGAGAATACAATGTTTAGAACCGGCTAGGTTTATTTTTGCGGGGGCATTTTCATCTATTGTGTTTACGATGATAACCTACACCCTTGCTGTGTCTTTAGGCGATGTTGGAAAGGCGATAGCAGTAATTTTTATGATATTTCAGGTTGCCGGTGCAGGAGGGACATTCCCTATAGAAATAACTTCAACTTTTTTTATACTAATAAATCCTTTTTTACCATTTACCTTTGGTATAGATGCTATGAGAGAATGTATTGCAGGAATGTATGAGAATTATTATTTAATAAATTTGATAAAACTTTCGCTTTATATACCGATTTCTTTGGTTGTGGGATTAGCCTTAAGAAAGCCTATAATAGATTTAAAGGAATTTTTGGAAGAGAAGATTGAAAAAACAGGACTAATGTAAGGTGAGGGCAAAATATTAATTTATTGATTTTAATGAGGGAATAATAAAAAGACCACTGGAAGATAATTATACAAATTATTTTTCGATGGTCTTTTTTATATAATTTTTATATCTTGGAATTTTCACAAAAGTCTAGGGCGAAGTCTACAAATTTTTTGTCTAGCGAAGATAATTCCCTGTCTTTTGCCATTGCTAAGTAAAATTTTCTATTAGGATTAATATCTGCTATAGAGTAACTTATAAGGTTTGCATTAGGATTTATATGACCCAATGCTTTTTTTGATATTACCGAATAGCCTACACCTAGAGAAACTAGTTCTTTTATTGTTTCCGTATTTTCTGCAATTACTTTTACGTTTAGATTACTGCTTAGTTTTTTTTCTCTTAATATTTGAGTGAAGAATTTACCGCTTCCAGAACCTTCTTCACGTTGAATTAAAGGTAAGTTACTAATTTCTTCTAACGTTAGGGGCATATTGTTGAGTGGTGAAGATTTAGGTCCTATTACAACTATTTCATCATTAAATAATTCTTTATAGATTAAGCTTGTAGAATTTTTTAATCCTACAAATCCAAAGTCATATTTTTTATCCTCTATGGCATCTAATACATCTTGAGAGTCAAGATGGCTTATCTTAAATTTTATCTGTGGATATAATTTATTAAATTCAGCTATTATCTTAGGGATTATATATTCTTCTGGTATTGTGCTGGATGTTATGTTTATAGTTCCTTCAAATTTTCCTAAGTATTCATTTAAACTAAATATTGCATGATTTCTCGTTTTAATAATACCTTCGGCATAAGAAAAGAAAACTTCTCCAGCTTTAGTAAGTTCTATGTTTCTTCCTTTTCTCTTGAATAAATCTATGTTTAATTCTCTTTCTAAAGCTTGAATATGAGTACTTAGAGTAGGCTGAGTAAGGTAAAGTTCTCTAGCAGCTTTTGAAAAACTTTTATATTTTGTTATTGTTATAAATGATTCCAGTTGTCGAAAGTCCATTTTTCCTCCTATTTCAAAGCAATTAATATATTAAATTATTAGAATAAATAAATTTTGACAAAAAAGAAAGCCACAATATCATAGGATAAGTTGGCTTGTACTTTTTGATTAATGATTTAATTATATGGCTCTTTGTACTTTTCCTGATCTTAAACATCTTGTACATACCTTAAGCTTCTTTGGAGTACCATCTACAATAGCTCTAACTACTCTTAGATTAGGTGCCCAAGTTCTTCTACTATGACGGTTAGAGTGACTCACTTGGTTTCCGGAAATTTTACCTTTTCCGCACACATCACAAACTCTTGCCATTTAGAAACACCTCCTTAATCTCGGTTCTATTAATTATTCAACATCTAATATAATATCACAGTTGTTTACACTTGGCAAGAAGTTATTCTAAATTATTATAGAGTAAAATCTATAGCTTGTGTAAATTTATAATTTAGTATAGAATATTATTGAGATTTTGTAAAGTAAAATTGGTTATGTTTATATATATTTATATGAAGGAGGCAACTATGTTATCAAGCGTATCTAATGAATATGGAAATATTTTTATTTCTAAAGAAACTATTGCAAAAATCGCAGGCTTAGCAGCTATGGAATGTTATGGTCTTGTGGGAATGGCGAATAGGGAGAAGAAGGGGATAGTGGAGCTTCTTACCAGCAATAATAGCACAAAGGGAATTGTTGTTGATATTAAAGAAGAGGGAATTATTTTAGGGCTTTATGTTATTATTCAGTACGGAACAAGAATTTCTACTGTTGCAGATAATATTATTGATAGGGTTAAGTATTATGTTGAAAAGCAGACTGGTATGAAGGTGGCTAAAATAAATGTTTATATTAAGGGCGTAAGGGTTCACAAGTAGGAGGAAAAGAATTGGTAAATTTTATTGATGCACATTTAATGTACAAGATGATAATATCTGGTGCAAATAATTTGGAAAATGATAGGGCTATGGTAGATAAATTAAATGTATTTCCTGTTCCGGATGGAGATACAGGCACAAATATGTCCTTGACTATGAACTCGGCGATAACTGAATTAAAAAAGATTGAAGAAATAGAGATGTCTGCTATAGGGAAGGCTGTGTCAAAAGGGTCACTTATGGGAGCAAGAGGGAATTCAGGAGTTATATTATCCCAGCTTATGAGAGGCTTTGCTCAGTCACTATCAGGAAATGGTAAGGTTAGCGTTTCGGATTTTGCTGATGCATTAGCAAAGGCATCGGAAGTTGCTTATGATGCAGTTATTAAACCTGTTGAAGGTACTATACTAACCGTTTCAAGAGAAACAGCTGAGTTTGCGGTAGAACATAAGAATGAAACTAATGATTTTTCTGTATTTTTTGATATGATATTAGATGCAGCAAAAAAATCACTTAATAATACTCCGGAGTTGTTGAAGGCCCTTAAGGAAGCCAATGTAGTAGATTCAGGAGGAAGAGGATACCTTTCTATAATTGAAGGTTGGGCAGCAGCGTGTAAGGGAAATGCAATTGATAAAGTAGATTCATCGTTAAGTACACCAGTAAGTATGAATAATTTTAATGATGAAGATATTCATATTTTTGAAGGCGAGTTAGAATTTGGATATTGTACAGAGTTTATGGTTTTAAGTGACACTTTAAATCCTGATGCTTTTAGAAGAGAGATAGAGTCTTTAGGAGATTCAATGGTTGTAGTTGGAGCAGACGGGATTGTTAAAATCCATATCCACACAAATGAACCGGGGATTGTTCTTTCTAAAGCGTCAGCTTATGGTATGTTAGATAGAATAAAAATAGAAAATATGCGTATTGAATATGAAGAAAGACTAAAGGCTAATAAGGAGGCTAAGGCTTCTAAAAAGGCGAAAAAATATGGCATTATATCAGTGTCAATGGGAGAAGGTCTGGCTGACATAATGAGGGATTTCTCAGTAGATGAAATTATCGAGGGCGGACAGACTATGAATCCAAGTACAAATGACTTTATTGAATGTATAAATAAGATAAATGCAGAAACTATATTTGTGTTGCCTAATAACTCAAATATTATTATGGCTGCTAATCAAGCGGCGGAGTTGTCAGATAAAAATATAGTGGTTATTCCAAGTAAGAATATACCACAAGCCCTTATGGCACTTATGACCCTAGATTTTGAAGCTGAACCTAATGATAATAAAGAAGCTATGATGGAAGCTATTGGTATGGTTAAGTCTGGGCAAGTGACATTTTCAGTGAGGAATACAGTATCAAATGGTTTAGAGATAAAAGAAGGACAGATTATAGGTATTGGTCAGGGGGAAATTCTTGCTAATGGAGAAGATCTAAGCAAGGTTACTCAAGAGCTTATAGATAAGATGTATGATGAAGACGTAACCATGATAACCTTGTTTTATGGAGCAGATGTAAGTGCCGATCAGGCTGAAGAACTGAGAAAGGCTCTTCAAGTTCGTTATCAGGATATAGATATTGAGTTGTATAATGGAGGGCAACCATTGTACTATTATTTGGTATCTATAGAATAATTTAAAGTTTAATGACCCGAGTTTCCCCATAGGGACTCGGGTTTTTTAGAGAGGCAAAATTATGGAAAGATTTGATTCAATAAGAAGTTTAAAAGGAATAGGGGAGAAAAAGGCTAAAAGATATGAAACCTTAGGTATAAGGAATGTATGGGATTTAGTCAATCATCTACCTGCTAAATATGAAGACAGAACACAATATATACCATTTAAAAGCTTAAAAGATGGAAAGAAACAATTAACTTACGGACTTATTACAGAAGTTTCTATAACCCCCCTGAAGAAAAAATTGTTCTTAATGAAAATAATTCTAAGAAACGAAAATGATTATTGTACAGTGAATTTGTATAGTGCATATAAACCTAAAAAGATATTTAATAAGGGTGATAGGGTAGCAGTTTATGGGATGTGTAAGATTCAAGGTATGCTTATTGAATTTAAATCGCCGGATATAGAACATTACGGAAAAAATTTTCTAACTAATGTAATATATCCTATTTATCCTCTAACCTATGGTTTAAGGAATCAAGAGGTAAAGGAACTTATTTATGAGGTGCTTTTAAACCTTGATAAGGAAAACTTAGAATATTTACCTGTTGAAATAGTGGAAAAGTATAAGCTTATGCCTATCAGAGAGGCTATTGTAAATGTACATTATCCAAAGAGTGATATTAGGCTAAAGGAAGCTTTATATAGGTTTATATTTGATGAATTATTTATAGTTCAGATGAATTTACTTCAACTTAAAAAAAATAATCAGCTTAATCATTCATATTCTATTAATGAACCTAGAGTAATGGAGTTAGAGGATAGGTTAGATTTTAAACTTACTTTAAGTCAATATAAGGTGATAGATGCTATTTTAAAGGATATGAACAAGCCTATACCTATGGAAAGGATGGTACAAGGTGATGTGGGAAGCGGAAAGACAATGGTGGCGTTGTTCGCAATTTATAATAGTTATTTAGCTGGATTTCAATCTGCCTTTATGGTTCCTACAGAAATTCTTGCAAAACAGCACTATAACGAAGCTAAGAAACTCTTTAGTTACGAAAACATTGGAAGAGATATGAATATAAGACTTATAACAGGAAGTACAAGTGCTAAGGAAAAAAAGCTTATTTATGAGGAAATAAGTGAGGGTAAATGCGATTTAGCAATAGGAACCCACGCTCTTTTGCAAGACAAAGTGGAGTTTAAATCATTAGGATTGGCTGTGACTGATGAGCAACATAGATTTGGAGTAAAACAACGTAAGGATTTATATGGGAATTATGAAAAATTTCCGCATATCCTTGTTATGACAGCAACTCCAATTCCTAGAACCTTATCGCTTATTTTAGGAGGAGAGTTGGATATATCAACAATTGATGAACTTCCTAAAGGAAGAAAACCAATAAAAACCATTGGAATGGACGAGAGTAATATATTGGACGCATTTAAACTTTCTTTAGAGCAATTAAGCTTAGGTAGACAAGTCTATATTGTATGTCCATTAGTGGAAGAAAATGAAGAGACGGACTTACAGTCTGCAACGAAGCTTTATGAAGAACTTTCTAAGGGGGTCTTTCATAAATATAACTTAGGTTTACTCCATGGAAAGATGAAGTCAAAAGAAAAAAATGAAATAATGAAGGCGTATAAAGATGGGGAAATTGATGTTTTAGTTTCCACTACGGTTATTGAAGTGGGGATAAATGTTCCTAATTCGACAGTTATGATAATAATGGATGCACAAAGATTTGGCCTTTCTCAGCTTCATCAATTAAGGGGAAGGGTAGGAAGAGGAAGTGAGCTTTCGTTTTGTATATTGGTTTATAAGGGTAAGAGTAAACTTATTAAAGAGAGAATAGGTGTTATGGTTTCTACCAATGATGGGTTTGTTATATCTGAAAAAGATTTGGAACTAAGAGGACCTGGAGAGATTTTCGGTATGAAGCAACATGGATTACCTGAGTTTAAGTTGGCAGATTTAAGCAAACATGGAGAAATATTATTATTGAGTCAGCAGGTTGTAAGTGATATTAGTAGAGATGGAGTTTTAAGTAAGGAAGACAAAGACGTGTTTAATGAAGGTATAAGTAGAAAGTTTAGAGAAGATATGAATCATATTGCGTTCAATTAGGAGGAAGGTTTATGGGTAGAATATTAAGAGGAACATCAGGCGATTATACTGTAAGGATATTTGCTATTGAATCTAGGGATATGGTAGAGCAGGCAAGGTTATTTCATAACACAAGTCCTGTTGCTACGGCTGCTTTAGGAAGACTATTAAGTGGAGCATCAATGATGGGAGTTATGATGAAGGGAGAAAATCATACGCTGACACTACAGGTAAAAGGCAATGGACCATTAGGGGATCTTATATGTACAGCAAAAGCGGATGGTAGTGTTAAAGGTTTAGTAGGAAATCCAAACTTAGATTTAGCGTTAAGGGAGTCAGATGGTAAATTAGATGTAGGAATGGCTGTGGGTAGTCAAGGAAAATTAACGGTAATAAGAGACATGGGCATGAAAAAACCTTATATTGGACAATGCAACTTATCTACAGGAGAAATTGGAGATGATTTAACTGCTTACTTTGCATATTCTGAGCAACAACCTTCAGCTGTGGGACTGGGAGTTTTAATAGATAGAGATGGTTCTGTAAAACAGTCGGGAGGCTTTATAGTTCAACTTATGCCTGATGCTAGTGAGGAAACTATATTGAAGTTAGAGAGAAACTTGAAAGCGACTAAATCTGTAACTGAACTTATGGAAGAAGGTTTTGAGCTAGAAGATATACTTAACTTTGTACTTTTAGGTTTGGAACCTATAATTAATCAAGAGCTAGAAGTTCAATATAAATGTGATTGTTCAAGAGAAAGAATGGAAAAAGGTTTAATAAGTATAGGTCGTAAGGATTTAAGAGAAGTTATTGAAGAAGATGGGAAAGCGGAACTTAATTGTCATTTTTGCAACAAAAATTATTATTTTTCAAAAGAAGATTTAGAAAAGCTTTTGGAAGAGGCAAATTAAATTATAAAATTAATATTGTTAAAATTATTTTAATATGGTAGACTCATAAAGTTGTTTAAAAATTTTTTTTGGAGGTATTTTGTGAGCAATAATAATGAGCAAAGTATGAATGTGAGGATGATGGTGGCAGATCCATCAGCATTGGGGCTTTTTGGTCTTGCTATGGTTACTTTAGTAGCATCATCTCAAAAATTAGGATTTACAGAAGGTACAGCTTTTATCATTCCGTGGGCAATATTTTTAGGGGCATTGGCTCAGTTGGTGGCGTGTTTTAATGATCTTAAACACAATAATCATTTTGGAGCAACAGCTTTTGGGGCTTATGGATTTTTTTGGTTAGCAGTATCTATGACATGGTTGATTCAAAATGGAGTTTTTGGTGAAAAAATCATGGAGTTTGGAGATACTAGACAATTAGCAATGGCGTTTCTAGGGTATCTCATATTTACATTTTATATGACGATAGGGGCTATGGAGACGAATAAGGTTTTATTTTTAATATTTTTCTTTATAGATTTTCTATTTCTAGGTTTAACTTTGAGTGGGTTTGGGATAGCTCATGAAGCAACACATTTGATGGCGGGAATTTCAGAACTTATAATATCATTACTTTCTTTTTATGGAAGTGCGGCAAATGTGCTTAATAATCATTTTGGGAAGATATTTTTACCAATAGGGAAGCCTTTTGGGATATTTAAATAACTTTTAGTAGAGCCTTAACAGGCTCTTTTTTTATGGATTTTTATTTTATTTTGTGTAAAGTAAAAATACTTGACAAAGATAAAATGTTAGAGTAAAATAAGACGTTGTAAAGTAAAAGTACTTGACGGAGGTTGCTATGCAGATAGAAAAATTTCTTTTAATAAGTAATTTGCTTAGTCTGTATGGACCACTTTTAACAGAAAAGCAGATAGATATAATGAATTATCATTATCAAGAGGATCTTTCTTTAGGAGAGATTAGTGAAATAGTGGGAATTTCCAGACAGGCTGTACATGATACGATTAAAAGATGTGAAGCTAGTTTAATGGATTATGAAGATAAGATGGGTCTTTGGAAAAAACAAGAAAAATACGATTGTATTTTAAAGTCCATCGTAGAGATTATAGAAGGTAATAGCATAAGCAATGATGTGAAAAATAGTTTATTGAAACTATGTGAGGAGTTAGAGCAATGATATTTGAGAGTTTAGGAGACAAGCTCCAGAGAACATTAAAGGGACTTAAAGGAAAGGGAAAATTAACTGAAGCAGATATAAACTTAGCGATGAGAGAAGTTAAAATGGCTTTGCTAGAAGCCGATGTTAATTTCAAGGTAGTAAAGGATTTTGTTGCTAGGATAAAAGAACGCTCTATAGGGGTGGAGGTCATGGAGAGCCTTACTCCAGGACAACAAGTTGTAAAGATAGTTAATGATGAGTTAACAGCTCTTATGGGTAGTGTTAACAGCAAAATAGCTTTTTCATCCAAATCACCTACAGTAATAATGATGGTAGGGTTACAAGGAGCAGGTAAGACTACAACAGTAGGAAAGCTTGCAAAAATGTTTAAAAGTCAAGGAAAGATGCCTATGGCAGTTGCTTGTGACGTATACAGGCCGGCTGCGATTAAACAGCTTCAAGTTGTTGGAGAAAAGGCAGGGGTACCAGTTTATACAGTGGATGGTTCTTTAGACCCTATTGATATATCAAAAAGGGCAGTGGAAAGAGCAAAAGTATTAGGTAATGATATAGTTATAATAGATACGGCTGGAAGGCTTCATGTGGATGAGAAACTAATGGATGAGTTAAAGGGTATAAAGTCAGAAGTTAAGCCCAATGAAATTCTTTTAGTTCTGGATTCTATGACAGGGCAAGATGCAGTTACTGTTGCAGAAACCTTTGATCAAAGTCTTGGAGTGGATGGAGTTATTCTTACAAAGTTAGATGGAGATACAAGGGGTGGAGCAGCACTTTCCATAAAGGCAGTTACTAACAAACCTATAAAATTTGCAGCTGTCGGTGAAAAACTTGAAGATCTAGAGCCTTTTTATCCTGATAGGATGGCATCGAGGATACTTGGAATGGGCGATGTATTGAGTCTTATAGAAAAAGCTCAAATGAACATAGACGATGACATGGCTAAAAGTATGGAGGATAAATTTAGGAAGGCTGAGTTTAATTTTGATGATTTTTTAGATCAGATGCAGCAAATCAAAAAAATGGGACCACTCAAAAATATTCTTGAAATGATACCTGGAGTATCAAAGCAAATTAAAGATATGGATATTGATGATAATGCTTTGGTAAAGGTGGAGTCCATTATTTACTCAATGACGAAAGAAGAGCGAGGAAATCCTTCAATTATTAATCCTAGCAGAAAAAGAAGAATTGCTAGAGGATGTGGAAAAGATGTATCTGAGATTAATAGACTTATAAAGCAATTTGAAGATATGAAGAAAATGATGAAGATGATGAATGGTGGTAAGAGCCATACTAAGAAGTCAGGAAGAAAAAAGAGTGCACAAAAAAGTAAATTTCCTTTTTTAGGATTTTAAATAATTGATTTAAAGGAGGTGAAAACATGGTAAAAATCAGACTTAAGAGGATGGGAGCTCACAAAAAACCTTTCTACAGAATAGTTGTAGCAAACTCAAGATCTCCAAGAGATGGTAGATTTATTGAAGAAATTGGATATTATAATCCAGTAGTGAGTCCAAAAGTTGTTAAAATTGATGCTGAAAAAGCAGAAAAGTGGTTATCAGTAGGAGCACAACCAACAGAAGTTGTTAAGCACCTTTTCAAGAATAATGGAATAACAAAGTAATCTTATGGTTATTTGTTTTAGGAGGTAACGATGGGTGAATTGGTTGCAGCTATTGCAAAAGCCTTAGTTGACAAGCCTGAAGAGGTTACCGTAACAGAAGTCCATGGAGATGAGGCTATTACTATTGAGTTAAGAGTAGCCCAAGATGATATGGGAAGAGTTATTGGAAAACAAGGAAGAGTAGCAAAAGCTATAAGATCTGTTGTGAAAGCAGCAGCAAGCAAGACTGATAAAAAAGTTCTTGTGGAAATAGTAGAATAATAGTTTTACTGTAAAAGAATGAGACTGAAAGGTCTCTTTTTTTTTTGCAACAAAACTATAGTTTAATTATCAATAAAAGTAAAAAATTGCAAGTAAAATAAAAAAAAAATCATATTTGCAATATATCTTGCACATAATTTTTATAAAAAGTATAATATAAAAACAATATTAAGTATGGAAATAGTTTATTAAAAGATGTGTACAGAAGGAGTTTATCGAAATGGCGAAAAAGGAATTAAAAATAAATTCTAAATGGTGTAAAGGATGCAGGATTTGCGTTGCTTTTTGTCCAAAGAAGGTTCTTAGTATAAAAAATAATAAAATATTTATAGAGAAGCCAGAGCTTTGTATACAGTGTGGGCTTTGTGAACTAAGGTGTCCAGATAATGCTATTTATTTGGAAGAAATTAAGGGGGAGTAAAAATGGAAAAAAAGTTACTTTTACAAGGGAATGAAGCCTGTGTTCACGGAGCATTATATGCGGGTATGGATTTTTTTGCAGGTTATCCAATTACTCCATCCACAGAAATAGCAGAAGTTTCTGCTGTGGAACTTCCAAAAATTGGAGGTAAATTCATTCAAATGGAAGATGAAATTGCAGGTATGGCAGCAGTGATAGGTGCATCTATTGCAGGAGCTAAAGCGCTTACTGCAACCAGTGGACCGGGGTTTTCTCTTAAGCAAGAAAATTTAGGTTATGCTGCATTAGCAGAAATTCCATGTGTAGTTGTGAATGTTCAACGAACTGGACCAAGTACCGGTTTACCTACATCACCAGGTCAAGGAGACTATATGCAAGCTAAGTGGGGTACTCATGGAGATCATCCGGTGATTGCCTTATCACCAACCAGTGTCTATGAATGTTTTCAGTTGACAGTAAAAGCTTTTAACTTTGCTGAAAAGTACAGAACACCGGTTATTTTGCTTATGGATGAAATTATTGGTCATTTGCGTGAAGGAATAAGCGTGCCTAAGTTAGGAGAGCTGGAAGTTATAAATAGATCAAAGGTGGAGGAAGGAATCCCAGTCCTTGAATATAAACCATATGAAAATGTGGATAGTTTAGTGCCACCACTTTCTCCTTTTGGTGAGGGCTATAGATATAATGTTACAGGTTTATTTCATGACGAATTTGGATTTCCAACTAATAATACGGAAGTTGCAGAAAAGCAATTAAACAGGATAATGTCCAAAATAAACAATAATCTTTCGGATATATTGATTTATGAAGAATATATGCTTGAAGATGCAGAAATTATGGTGGTTTCTTTTGGAGGAGTTGCAAGAGCAACAAAAGATTCTATAGAGGAATTAAGAGCAGTTGGAATTAAGGCTGGAGCATTTATTCCTAAAACCGTTTGGCCTTTTCCAAGTGATAGGGTTAAAGAACTTTCTGAGAAGATGAAATGTATAGTTGTTGCAGAGTTAAACCTAGGACAAATGATTTTAGAGGTTGAAAGAGCTGTTAGCGACAAATCCAAACTTTCAGGATTGTTTAAAGCTAATGGAGATGTTATATATCCATATGAAATCACAACGAAGTGTAAGGAGGCTCTAGAAAATGTATAGTCATTTAGTTTGGAAGCATTTTAGATTAAAAAGGTTACCTAATATTTGGTGTCCAGGATGTGGTCATGGAACTTTGATGAGAGCTATGGCTATGGCTATTGATGAATTAGGTATTGAGAGAGAGAAATTAGTTTTAGTGTCAGGAATAGGTTGCTCATCTAGAGCTGCAGGATATTTGGATTATTGCACACTTCATACCACCCATGGAAGAGCTTTAGCATTCGCTACAGGAGTTAAACTAGCTAATCCAGAGCTTACAGTAATTGTAGTAACAGGAGATGGAGATGCATCTGCAATTGGAGGAAACCATTTAATCCATGCTTGTAGAAGAAATATAGATATAACTACCATTGTATTTAATAATAATATTTATGGAATGACAGGAGGTCAGTATTCACCGACAACTAGGCAAGGAGACTATGGTACAACAGCGCCTTATGGCAATGTGGATAAGTCTTTTGATATTTGTAAGTTGGCTAAGGGGGCAGGTGCCACATACGTTGGAAGAAGTACTGCTTACCATGTGAATCAGATGAAGGACCTTATAAAAAAAGGTGTAGAACACAAAGGATTTTCATTAATTGAAGGTATAAGTTCTTGTCCAACATATTATGGGAGAAAAAATAAGATTGGTTCTGCAGTAGAGATGATGGAACATTTAAGAGATAGTTTTGTTGATATAAAGTTAAAGGATAAGTTGCCTCAAGAAAAGTTGGAAGGAAAAACTTTTATAGGAGAGTTTTATTGTGCAGAAGAGCCGGAATATGTGGAGTCTTACCAAAAAATTATAGATAGATTTAAGGGAGGACAATAATGAGAAAAGAAATCAGATTAAGTGGTTCTGGAGGACAGGGAATAATCATGCTAGGAATTGTTCTTGCTGAAGCTGCTATAAATTTGGGAATGAATGCAGTACAAAGCCAATCCTATGGACCGGAGGCAAGGGGAGGAGCGAGTAAGGCTGAGGTTATAATTAGTGATAAAGAGATTAATTTCACTAAAGTAATTAAACCGACTGTATTTTTAGCACTTACTCAAGATGCTTTTGATAAATATAGACAGGATATAGAGGATGATGGGATAATAGTAGTGGATGAATCAATAACTCTACCTATTCTAAATAAAAATATAAAGGTTTATTCTTTACCTATTTTAAGAACAGCGCAGATAGAGTTAAAAAAACCTATGGTAGCTAATATAGTTTCTTTAGGAGCATTGACAAAAATTTTAGGGTTAGACGAAAAAGCTGTTATGGCGGCGGCATTTAATAGAGTACCAAAAGGTACAGAGGAATTGAATTTAAGTGCCTTTTCTCTAGGGTTTGAAATGGTTTAAATTTTAGAAAATAAATTTAGTGTTTCGGAAATTACTCTTTCTGAGGCACTACTTTTTTTTGATATAAATATATGTTAAAATATAGTATAGATTGAAGGAGGAGTTGTTATGAGAGAGTATAGAATAGGAAAGATAGTTAACACTCATGGCTTAAAAGGGGAAGTTAAAATATATCCGTATACAGATTATCCAGAGAGGTTTGATGAGTTAGAGTATTTTTTCTTAGGGGAAAAAGATGAAAAGAAATGGGAGTTGGAAAAGGTACGATACCAAGGTAAGATGGTAATTGGAAAAATTAAAGATGTAAATACTATTGAAGAAGCGGAAAGTCTTAAGGATACACTTATATACATTGATAAGAAAAATTTAAGAGAGTTAGATGAAGATGAATATATGATTAAAGACCTAATTGGACTTAAAGTTTACACTGAAGAAGAACAATATATAGGCGAAGTAAGAGATGTTTTGCAATACTCAGCAAATGATGTTTATGTTGTTAAGAATGAAGAAAAAGAATATCTTATACCAGCAATAAATGAATTTGTTCCAATTATAGATATAGAGTCTAAAAAAATAGTTATTAAGCCGATAAAAGGGATGATAGATTGATGAATTTTCATGTGATGACACTGTTTCCAGAGATTATAGATAGTTATGCAGGAGAAAGCATAATTAAAAGAGGTTGTGAGGCAGGCTATATTAATATTAATAGTTATAATATAAGAGATTTTTCGCAAAATAAGCATAAGAAGGTAGATGATTATCCCTTTGGTGGTGGGGCTGGTATGGTGATGTCAGTTGAACCCATAGATCTTTGTTATAGTTATATTAAAAGTAAATTAGTAGGTAGTAATAATAAGGTTTTATATATGAGTCCAAGAGGAAAGCTACTAACTCAGAAGAAGGCTGAGGAACTTTCTAAATTAGATAATATTATTATACTTTGTGGTCATTATGAAGGTGTTGACCAGAGGGCTATAGATATGATAATAGATGAGGAGATATCTATAGGAGATTATGTGCTTACTGGTGGAGAGTTACCAGCTCTTGTTTTAATAGATGGAGTTTCAAGGTTGGTGGAAGGTGTTTTAGGTAGAGAAGAAAGTTACCAAGAGGAAAGTCATGGGAGTTCTAACTTACTGGAATACCCACAATATACAAGGCCAAGAGAATATAAGGGAAGGTTTGTTCCAGAGGTTTTGCTCAATGGAAATCATGGGCATATTTCCAAATGGCAAAGGGAAGAAGCTATAAAAGTAACATATGATAGAAGGAAGGATATGTTACGTAAGGCTAAGTTGACTAAGAAAGAAGAGGAGTTCTTGAACTCTTATAAAATACAATTAAAAAATAGAAAATGATGAAAGAATAATTAACAAAAAACAACTAAGCCTTAGGCTTAGCTGTTAGAATTTTAAGTATAGAGTTAAATATTTCGTAGTGCTCAGATTCCCATTTAGAACAAATATCTTGAGCTATAGTATTGCTAGGAGCATCTATTGTGATATTTATAAGATCGTAGTTTTTATCAAATATTGAAAGTTGAACATTGTAATGGTCATCGTCAATTTTTGTGGAAATAGCCTTTATTTGATTGTATCGAACAAAGCTTGAAGAGTTATCTTTAATATATTTTTTTAGGCTATCTTTTAAGGTTGATGGGGCATCATTACCAAAAAATTCTAAAGCTTCAGAACCCTTTGAGGTTATACTGATAAGTTTTTTACCTTGAGGACTCTCTTGAGTGTTAGCTAAGTCCAGTTCTATTAATTCAGCCAAATATTGTTGAAACAGGTAGTAGTGCATCATATTTGTATTCATGAAAATATCTGTCAAGACATAGTTAGGAACAGGGAAGTCAAGGCACTCTAATGCATATAAAATTAAAAGTTTATTTGTAGTCTGTTCTCTTGTAGATTTACTAAACATAATAGCCTCCAATACTTTCATCAAATTTTAGTTTTTTAGTAGTTATATCTTCTATAGTTATTATATTATAATACTTTATAGTGTTTTGTCTATAGGAATATGTAAGGAGGTGGTATTTTGGATATCATAATTAATCAAAGTTTGATATTTAACTTTATAATAGCATTTGTGGCATTACTTTTTATGGTATTAATAAGTGTTCAGTTTACATTAAATAATATATTGCGTGAAATGAGAGAAATTAAACTCTTAAAATCAAGAGTTGAGTATGAGGAATTGAATAAGGATGGTAGGAGGTAACTGGATGCTGGATAAAAACGTTTATAATAAAAATGTTCAAGAATTTTATGAAGTTTATCCATTGTTAAAATTAATAGATGAGCGAAGTAATCTGGTTATTAGAAAGAATATAAACTATAGGGAGTTAGAGGCTGGAGAATTATTAATGACCTATGGGGGAGGCTGTTTAGGGTTTTTATTTGTTATAAGTGGAAAGATAAAAATTAAGAAGCTTAATGAAGATGGAGATGAAACATTTTTATATGATATTGGAAAGGGAGAGTTTTGTCATGAGGCTATAAATTGTCATATGAATAATATTTCTATGAATGTTACAGGGGTGGCAGAGCAAGTATCTAAAATTGCAATTATTCCTTTTGAAATAGTTAATAAATATTTATTGGCAGATTCAAGTTTTATGGAGTATTGTTATAAAGATTTGTATAGGAAATTTACTCAGATAACGATCTTTAAAGAGGAGTCTATACATGAGGATATTGAAAAAAGAATAGTTAAATGGTTACTTTCAAGAAACACTAAAAATATATATATTACTCATTCTGAATTGGCTTTTGAATTAGGAACAGCACGAGAAGTAGTTAGTAGAAAGTTAAAATCTTTAGAAAATGAAGGATATATAGAAACCAGAAGAGGGAAAATAGCTTTAAAAGAGAGCTTGAATAGTTATTTATAAAGGAGGGTGTACATTATGTGTAATGAATTTCCTGAAAGGTTGCAAATCGCAAATTTGCCAACTAAAATTGACAAAATGAACTATCTATCAGAAAAATTAGGTAAGAATATATATATAAAAAGAGATGACCAAACAGGTATAGAAATATCAGGTAATAAAGTAAGAAAGCTAGAATATACAGTGAAAGAGGCTATAGACACAGGATGCACTACTCTTATTACCTGTGGAGGAATACAATCAAATCATGCAAGAGCTACAGCAGCAGTTGCAAGAATTTATGGACTTGAATGCATATTAGTGCTTAGAAGTGAAGAAAACCCAAGCGTAGATGGAAATTATTTTATGGATATATTGTTAGGAGCAAAGATTAAACTTGTAAAGCCTGAAGAATTTGATGGTAAAGTAGAAGGTATAATGAAAGAAATAGCAGAGGCGTTAGAATGTGATGGAAAAAAAGGCTATATAATGCCTATAGGTGCATCTTGTGGAATGGGAAATTTTGGGTATTTGAAAGCTATGGAAGAAATTTCAGAGCAAGAGAAGGTTTTGGGAGTAGAATTTGATGCTATAGTTTGTACAATTGGTTCCGGAGGAACTTACTCAGGGCTATATTTAGGTAATGAATATTATAATTTAGGTAAGGACATAATAGGAATAAATATTTGTAGCACAGCTGAGTATTTTAATAATCAGATTAAAAATATAATAGAAGAAAGCAAAAAGATAAGCCCTAAATTAAAAGGTGTAAAAATGGACAAGATAATAATTCATGATGGATATGTAGGTGGAGGATATGCAGTTAACAGCCCAGAAGATTTTCAGGTAATCAAAGAAATTGCAAGGGAAGAGGGAATTATACTAGATACTGTTTATACAGCAAAAGCTATGAAAGGAATGATAGAAGAAATTAAGAAAGGGAGCTTTGATAGATATAAAAATATTTTATTTTTACATACAGGAGGATTGTATGGTTTATTTCCAAAAATAAAAGAATTTTTTTAGAGTAAATTTGAAAATATAATAATAAAGCTATCTTATTATATTTTGATTTTAAAATATAGAAAATTATTTTTAAATATAATATTTGTTCATTTACTTTATTATTCGAAAATCTAAATAAAGAAATTTTAAAGAGCCTTTTATGATAATTTAAGTTATCATAAGAAGGCTTCTTTTATAATTAGATATTTATAAGCGGTACATAGAAAATAAAAACAAATAATTTTTTTTGTTGTTATTTTTTTGGAAAATTTAATATAATAAAAAATAATAGTAATTAGTTAGAGAAAATACCAATATTGGTCTACGAAAGGAATATTATATGAAAAAACTTACGCTAACAGACAAGGATTTGGAAAGAGGACGAAAGTATGTTGCAGGTTTAACAACTTCAAAGGAACTGGATGAATACGTAGAATGCTTACTAGCACAAGGCTATGAAGAACATGATTTAAACAAAATGATAGCTGTTGTGGATGAGAGAAAGGCGCAGGTATCACTTAGAGATGAAAGTGATAGAGTTATAGAAATGGAGCGTAGAGCCTCGTATGTATACGATTTATCTAAACTTCAGCCTTACTTAGCGACACCTCGAAATACAGCTAGTGATTTTTTTAGGGATGTTGCTGGGAGACCACCTATTTTTGGAAAAAGTAATTGGTTGACAAAATTCGAGAATGCACCAATTGTTTATGCTGCAGTGGTACAGGCGAACAATGAGTTATGGGATCCAGGTCAAGGTACCATGATGCCAGCAGTATTTGTGTTTAGTTTAGATTCTTCCAAAATACATGATACTGAATGGCTAAAAAAGATTGCAACTCAAATAATGGATTTAAAGAATGGTGCTATTGTACCAAGCGATAGCAAAAATTTGATTAATGCTTTACGTGATGACCAAAGCATCTTTTGCTTTAAAGTGGGAAAAAGTATAACTGGAAATATAGAGGCTTGGTGTTGTACTAAAAGTATTGAAAAACAGGCTGATTTGCCTAATGGTTGCTTGTCCAGTGACAAAATTGTACCATTTATGCTTCATGGAGAAATCAAGGAAAACTATAGTCCTAATTTAATTCAAATTCCAGGAAAATATTACAAATAAAAAGTAGAAAGTTTTTTATAACTAAGCTTTAAAAATTAGAGGTAGCTCAGAAGAGTAACCTCTAATTTTTTTGAAAACGCTAAAAATTATTATACATAAGTTTATCTTTTTCTATCATAGGCAAGTACTAACTCATCTAAGTAAAAGCTAATTTTATATAATTTGATTTTGATAGTTAAGAAACAGCACTAATCACTGTTTCCATACTTTGCAACTTGTTATAGTCGATAGTCCTGTGATTGACTTTTTATGGTTCTCTGTTATACTTAATTAACAAATAAACATGAGCAGACAATGGAAGTAAACGCTCCATCTGTTTGCCTATTTATTTATGTAAGAACAATCCTGTTCTTTTGCGATGAAATTTTCATTACAATTGACAGAGATTGTTTATATACTATTTTTTTGTTGTGGAGGTAAACCCAATGTATGAACAAATAAACAAAATTCAACAGTTTAATTTTCAGATAAATCGTGTGCTGACATATGGTGAAGCTGCGGGCAACAGAGATATAATTAAAACAAAATTATCTACCGTAAAAGACTTAACAGAGTGGTTTGCTGCGTGGTTGGAAATTGCAACCAAAGCAGAGCAGGCGAAGCAATATATGCATGCTGCCTATGCTTATCGTATGGCGGAGTTCTTTTTGAAGGCGGATGCTCCACAAAAAGAATTGGCATATGAAAAAGCAACCATCAATTTTTATGCTGCCTTTGATGAAATGAAGCTACCATATGTTATTTGTGACATTCCTTACAAGGGAACATATCTACACTCTGTCAAAATTGGTACAGGGGATAATGACAGACTGCTTTTGATCTGCGGCGGCTATGATTCTTTTGTTGAAGAATTTTTCCTGCCCGTATTAGACCTTTTAGACAAAGGATATACTATTATCTTATTTGAGGGTGACGGACAAGGTAAAACATTGAAAAACGGCTTGCCATTCATATCGGAATGGGAAGAACCGACGAAATGTGTTTTAGATCATTTTCAAGTTCAATCATGCACTATGATTGGTATTTCATGGGGTGGCTATTTAGCTATGAGGGCAGCAGCTTTTGAAAAAAGGATTAGTGCTATTGTTGCCTATGATGTTGCATATGATGGCTTTGAGGTAATGACGAATGTTTTCCCGCCTTTGCTCCGTGGTTTAATCCGACATAACGTCGTAAAGAAAAATGAGAAAGTAGTCAATTGGCTAGTAAAATTTGCAATGAGTAAAAGTGTTCTTGCTGATTGGGCCTTTTCTCAGGGGCAATACATTACACACACGAATTCGCCGTATGCCTTTTTTGAGGAAGTAAAAAAACATACGCTCAAGAATATTTCTGAAAATATAACGCAGGATTGCCTGCTCCTTGCAGGAGAGAAAGACCATTACATTCCACATGGCCAATTTGAACGACTGAAAAGAAACCTTCCAAATGCTCACTCAGTAAAATCTCGCATGTTCTGTCAGGAAGAAGGTGGAGATCAGCATTGCCAAATAGGAAATCACAGCTTGGCAATAGATGAGATTATCAAATGGCTTAATCGTTAGAGTGAAAAATAATGAGCATTTATCTTTCTGAATCTATTTGCCAAGAGGATAAATTAAATTGAACTTATAGCAGAAGATGTTGTTCAAAGAAAAAATAAAAAAAATAGCCAAACCTTCGTATATTATAAACTTATACTACCACAATATTATAAAGACTATTGCAAATAAAGATAGGAATTTTAATGTGGCTGATAAATGTAATTCATAAATAAATGTAAATTTAAATTGACAAATTATAGAAAGACTGTTGACATGGTGGTTGCGTTACTTTAATATATGCAAAATAAAGAGGTAAATTCAATAAAAAAAGTGTGTTATAATATTAAATTATAAAAATTTTTAATTAGGAGGCTAAAAGTGAGAATAAGTGAAATTTTATCAAAAAATAAGGTGTCATTATCCTTTGAGGTGTTTCCTCCTAAAACAGGAATAGCCTTGGAACCTGTACTTAAAACTGTAACTGACATATCCAAGTTGAATCCTGGATTTTGCTCAGTAACCTATGGTGCCAATGGTGGAGCCAGCCAAAATACTGTCAAAATTGCAAGTTATATTCAAAATGATTTGGATGTGTGTGCAATTGCTCATTTGACCTGTGTTTCATCAGATAAGGACACGATAAGAGAAAGACTTAGGGAGCTTAAGGCAAATAACATTGAAAATATTCTTGCCCTTAGGGGTGATATTGTAGATCAGGATAGCTTTAAAGTTAAGAAGGATTTAAGGTATTCTTGTGAACTTATGGAATTTATAAAGGCTAACTCTGACTTTTGTATTGGAGGGGCTTGTTATCCTGAAGGACATGTGGAGAGTAAAAGTCTTGATTCAGACTTAGAATACTTGAAATTAAAACAAGATTCAGGGGCAGATTTTTTGACTACTCAAATGTTTTTTGACAACAGTCTATTCTATAATTTTATGTATAAACTCAGGAATAAAGGAGTTACCATCCCTGTTATTCCAGGAATAATGCCTGTTACTAATGTCAATCAACTAAGCAAGATAAAGCTTCTTTCTGGAGCACAGCTACCTGCAAAATTTGTGGCTATAGCGGACAAGTTTAAGGACAACAAGGCAGCTATGAAGCAGGCAGGTATAATATATGCGTGTAATCAAGTGATCGACTTGATTTCAAATGGAATAAACAATATCCACATATATACTATGAACGATGCAGAGGTTGCAACTAAAATATCTGAAAACCTATCTTATATAATTGAATAAATTTTGTGAATTTATTGATTTCAAGGAGGTGCATGACTGTGGATTTAGATAGAGCTGAGATAAGGCGATACAGTGGTTACAAAGAAAAATTTAAAATTATACCCGAAATTGAAAATAGAATAGACGAACTTATAGTACAGTTAGCTGACAGGGTGAGGGCAAAAAATATCTACAGCATACACCCTGTTACGGTAGAGGATAGTGCAGTGAGTTTTGGAAAGATTAGATTAGAGAGCAGTGCTCTTGCAAAAAATCTGGATAATTGTTCTGAAGTAGTGGTGCTTGCCGCTACCTTGGGAAATGAAGTGGATGCTATGATAAGGAGATATTCGACCTTAGACTCAACGGCAATGGTTTTGGTTCAGGCAATAGCAACAGAGTACTTAGAAAAGTATGTAGACCAAATAGAAAAAGATATTATAGGTAGTTTAAAAGAGGGAATAAGTCTGAAACCAAGATTTTCTCCAGGCTATGGAGATCTGAGCATAACCTGTCAAAAGGAAGTGTTGACTTTGCTGGATGCTCACAGGAAAATAGGATTGAGCTGTACTTCTAGCCATATGCTCACACCTTGTAAAAGTGTAACTGCCATAATAGGTATAACCAACCAGTTAGGTGAGAAAAAGCCACATAAGTGTTCACAGTGTAACTTTAAAAATTGTGAGGTGAGAGAAAATGAAGCTTAAAGAATTATTAGGAAGAGAACTTATATTGTTGGATGGAGGCATGGGTAGTTCTTTGCAACAAAGGGGAATGAAGGCAGGGGAAGCACCTGAACTTCTAAATATAACAAACCCTCAGCTTATTATAGATATACACAAAGGATATTATGAAAGTGGAGCAAACATAGTCTACACCAATACCTTTGGAGCCAACAGCTTAAAAGCTAAAGAACAAAACTACAACCTAGAGGAAGTGGTTAAGGCAGGGATAGAAAATGCAAAGGCGGCTAGGGATTTAGTTGATAATGGCAGACAAAAATTTGTAGCGCTTGATATAGGTCCTTTGGGAAAACTTTTAAAACCCATAGGAGATTTAGACTTTGAAGAGGCTGTGAGCATATTTAAGGAAGTGGTTTCCATAGGTATGGAAGCAGGGGTGGATTTAATTACAATAGAGACCATGTCGGATACTTATGAGCTTAAGGCGGCGGTTCTTGCAGCTAAGGAAGTCAGCGATTTACCTATAATTGCCACCGTGGCATTTTCAGAGGACAAGAGACTTTTAAATGGAGCCGATGTAAAAACTGTAGTAGCTTTGTTGGAAGGTCTTCGTGTAGATGGACTAGGGCTTAATTGTGGGTTGGACCCTAGAAATATTATGGACTTGGTAGAAGAGTTTGTGAAGTACTCTTCTTTACCTGTGGTGGTAAAGCCTAACGCAGGAATACCAGAAAACGTAAATGGAAAAATTAGATTCAACCTAGAAGCCAAGAATTTTGGCGCTGTGGTAAAGCCTTTTGTGGAAATGGGAATTTCTGTTGTTGGTGGCTGTTGTGGGACCACATCGGAGCATATACAAAATTTATATGACCACACCAGAGGTATGAAAGTAAAAGCCCATGAACCCAAGGGAAATACCATCGTAAGCTCTTATTCTAAAAGCGTGGTATGCGAGGGTCCAATTATAGTAGGAGAGAGAATAAATCCTACAGGTAAGAAATTACTAAAAGAAGCCTTAATAAATAAAGATTTTTCATATATATTAAGAGAGGCAATAGGTCAAGAAGAGCAGGGGGCAGAAATCCTTGACGTGAATGTTGGACTTAATGACATAGACGAAGTTGATATGATGGTCAGAACCATGGAATCAATACAGGAGATAAGCACCCTTCCATTGCAAATAGACTCTTCCAAGGCTGGAGTTGTTGAAAAGGCCCTTAGATTGTATAATGGAAAGGCTATGCTAAACTCTGTAAATGGAAAACAAGAATCTATGGAAGCTGTATTTCCAATTATAAGTAAGTACGGTGCTGTGGTGGTGGCGCTTACCTTGGATGAGGAAGGAATTCCGCCTAAGGCAGAAGACAGGTACAAAATAGCAGAAAAAATCATAAATAGGGCAAAAGAATATGGCATAGACAAGAAGGACATAGTTATAGATCCACTTTGCATGACAATAAGCACCGACAAGAATGCGGCAAATGAAACTTTAAAAGCCTTAAGTATGATAAGGGAGGGTTTAGGTGTGAAAACCATCTTAGGCGTTTCCAATATATCTTTTGGACTACCTGAGAGAGATCTGATAAACCAAAGCTTTTTTACTATGGCGCTGAAGGAAGGGCTGGACTTTGGGATTATCAATCCACTATCTCAAGCTATGATGAGGGCATATGATGGTTACAAGGTATTGGCAGGACTCGACAATAACGGGCTTAACTACATTGCCAAGTACTCCCAAGAGAAAAAGGAAGTAAGTCCTGTAGTTCAACAAAATATCAGTCTGTACGATGCTATAAAGAAGGGATTTAAGGAAGACTGCTTCAACATAGCTAAAGATATGCTAAAGACTAAGGCACCATTGGACATAATAAGCGAAGCCTTGATTCCTGCCTTGGATGAAGTTGGACTTGGTTTTGAGCAGGGGAGAATATTCTTGCCACAGCTTATGATGAGCGCAGACGCAGCTTCAAGAGCATTTGATGCCTTAAAGGAAAGCCTAAATGCCATGGACAAAGGAGATAGAGTAAAGGAAAAAATTGTTATAGCAACAGTCAAGGGCGACATTCATGATATTGGGAAGAACATTGTTAAGGTGCTCTTGGAGAACTATGGCTATCAGGTGATAGATCTAGGGAAGGATGTGGACTATAACCTAGTGTTAGATACAGTGCTCAAAGAGGGGGCAAATTTGGTAGGTTTGTCGGCGCTAATGACCACAACAGTAGATAATATGCAAACCACAATTGAAAGGATAAGGGAGCAGAAACCGAACACTAAGATTATGGTTGGGGGAGCGGTTTTGACCAAGGATTATGCTATGAAAATCGGAGCAGATAGATACTGTAAAGACGCAATGGACTCTGTGAGATATGCAAAAGAAGTATTTACCAATTAATTCTTAAATCTTTGTGAAATGAAGAATTTTACGTAGTCTCTCATGCCTCGAGGATTTTGTACCTTTGCAATAGCGTAGGCCATCCTTGGGGAGAGTTACTTACTCTTCGAGTTATATCTGCTAGGTAGGCCTGTTTACCTTCGTAAGGAATAAAGACTACAAAACCTAAAACTTTGTTGTTGACATCTTTTGCTACGAAGTATCGCTTTTCGTAGGGGTGGTCAAAGCCTATGCTACCTAATGTGAATATTAGTTCTCCGCAGTTTTTGTTTGCTAACCAATTTCGGGAAACCTCGTTAATCTTATTTTCTAGCTTAAAATCTCTTTTTTGTTGAGGTTTGTATTCTTCTACGGTGATACCTGCCTTATTTGCATGGTTTATGGCAGCCCTAACTTTGGCAACTCTTCCACCAGAGAGATTATACTCAGAAAGAAGGAAACAAGCATCTTCGCCATATTTTATTGTGCCAAATCCCATTGTTTTGTAAAGTTCTAAAAATCGTTGAGTAACGTTCATTAGTAGAATACTATAGTTGTTTTCACGGCAAAAGGCCATAAATTCAGAAAGGAGAATAGGAGCTTGCTGATCGGAGGTTATTATATCACCACAGCATACGGCAACGTCAGCGGCAACTGCAAAGGCAATTACTCCTTCGCAGTCACTACCAAAGAAATATTTTTTGTCGTCTTCTAAAGCTAAATATGCCATGGGGTTTTGTCCATATTTTTTAACCAAAGTGAACACCATTTCTTTATCTCGCTTTGATATAATAGGGTTGTAAATAAGTGGTTTTAGTACATAGATTATTGCAAGAATAAAATGATATTTATTAAAGGAGGAAGAATATGCGTAAAAATTATCGAAAATTAACAAAGTTTGTCAATGGGGAGATTAATAGAATAATTAAAATAACCAAAAAGGAAAATTCAAAAATACAATTTTCTAAGGAGTTACAAATTGAATTCAAGGATTTTCTAAGAAGCTTATATAAAAAAGAGCACTCTGTCTCCCAACTAGTACAAAGGAAAATCTATTTAACCAGAGAAAATTCAGAATTAAAATCATTAATATTAAGTGCGTTTATTGGAGTGATGCTAGGAGCTTTTTTTAAGATGGTTATAGATTACAATTCATATCAATTTGATAGTTCATTGCCAATTATTGGGAAAATAATATTTTATATAGGAATAGTATTTGTATATTTCATTATAGCACTACTTGTTGGCTTGTTGACAGCATCGATAGTAGCTAATGCGTATAAGGCAAGCTTCTACGATAAATTTAACTTGGAAAGTTATGAGCTAAAGCTCATTGAAAGTTGCTTAGAGCAAATTTATGGTAAAAAAAATATAGGTGTAGAGAGACGAAAGAAATATGTATCGTCTCGAAGAAAACAATTAAAGAGAAATAAATGTTTTAATCGTAAACTAAGCAACAGAAAAAATAAAAGTCCTAACTAACTTAAAGAAACTGGCAAAAAGAAAGAGCTCATCATCACTTTTGCCAGTTTTTCTTATTAGAATGGTAATTTGGCTTACGAAATTGATCAACAATCTAAGCATTTTTTGTAAAGTAGTTAGCCAATTCAACACAGGTTTATGGGTGTTAGTGTCTAATTTGAACCACTAAATCCTCATAGGAATAGAACTTGAGATGAGTGTATATTGAAAGAAAGAATTTTCAAACTTTCTTACATAGCAAAGCTTAGTAACATACTTCACACCCATTTGTAACTTAATGCCCATATTCTCAGGAGTGTGATAAATTTGAGGACGATATTTGTTAGTATTTAATGGGTAACTTAGTGTAGCCTAAATGTGCAAAAACACGATATAAAGAGTTAGGGTGGCGAAGGTATCCTTTGGAAGTTTTTAGTTTCTTCGTGTCTTGACAAGCGTGCGTATTATAGTTCATAATGATAAAAGAAAAATTATAAGAGCCTATTAGAGCTGGTGATAAATCAACATGGTTTAAGGTGATTTTGCCGTAGATTTGATATTAGTCTTAATAGTCATTATAATTATCTTAAGAATATCAATGTATTCTTAATCGTATAAATGTTTTAGTAGGATTATAGTATGATGAATTGATTTGATAAAAATACGATTGGATTTATGAATTTTAGATGGAGATATTTTGGTAATGAGAATATCTTATTATAAATAGTATACTAAGAATGAGGTGCAAGTGTAATGGGAATTTCACTTCGTGGAAACTAATAGGAAAAGGGAGATTTTTCTCCCTTTTTTATTAGTAGAATGAAAATTAATAGTTGAACAAATTACTATAATTTTATAATATGGTTGTTTAAAGAATTTTGAGTGGAGCTAGAAATAATATATTATTACTTTAAAATAACAGTATTTTTAATGGAATTTTAAATGGAGGTAAGAGTTCAGTGAAATATACTGAGATTGTAAAAAAAGAAATTTGTAAAGGGAAATCATTTTGGAAAACATATGTGTTAAATTCGGTATTTATTTTGATGAATACAATAATACAAATATTGATTTATAGTGTTTTTTTTCAATCTTCTGGAGATGATGAATTGTGGAAAAAAACAGTGATATATTTGCTTATGGCTAGTATTGTTGGTATGACATCAAGTTTATATCGCATTCCAGAATTTTCAGAGTGTATCTATGATGGAAGCTTTATAAAATATTCAGTGCGACCAATTAAATATTGGGTACAGTTTTTTTTGATGGAGGTCGGAGCATCTATTTTATCGGTAATGCTCGTTATTCCAGTGATTATATTAATAGTAGGTTTTTTATTTGTAAATGCCATAAAAATACAAATAGTTAAATTTGTGATATCGCTTATATTAGCCATAATATTATCTATATTAATGACAAATTCAATTTATTCACTAACACAAATTACTTTAAAAAATAGTGCGCCAAGGGCATTATTACAAGGAGTGGCAGGACTTTTATCGGGCTCACTTGTACCATTAATTTTTTGGCCTTCTCAATTCGGAATCGTAAAATATTTACCATTTGCATTGATTGTAAATGCCCCTATTGAAGTTTTGTTAGGAACACAAGATATCATTAAAATAGCTGGTATTCAAAGTTTGTGGATAGGAATTTTTATAGTGATAAATGGATGTTTTTCTGAAAAGATTCTTAGTAGACAACAACACATAGGAGGTTAAAATGGATTTTAAATCATATCTTGGAACCTATTTTATTTATGCGAAGAATGACATTAAATCACAATTGAATTACCCTCTTGATTTCTTCATTCAATTTATAATATGGACAATATACACTATAATACCATTTATGGGATTGTGGATTATATTTTCTAAATTTGGGAATATAGGAGAATGGAGTTTGTATCACGTTGCACTTATGTATTCAATAATTGGTTTCAGTTATGATTTATCAAGAATGATAGGACGTGGATTTGATGATTTTCACAAACTTTTAATAAGAGGAGAATTGGATATTTTTTTAATTAGACCTTCAAGTTTGTTTATTCAGATTTTGGGAAGTAAGCTTTTTTTAAGAAGGTTATCAGGGATAGTTAACTATGGTGTAATTATGCTTATATCTACAAATATAATTTTTGATGGAAGTAATCTGAGTTGGATTTACATAACTCTAATGATTTTTATTGTCTGTTTATCTACAACTGCTATATTTTTAGGGTTGCTTATGATATATGCAACCTTATGTATTTTTACGATCAAAAAAAATTATTTCTCAGATTTATTTGTAGACATGGTTTCAAAGGTATCATATTTTCCGATAGATTATCTTGATGGTAGTTTAAAGTATATACTAATTTATATTGTACCGATTTATTTTTCAACATATGTTCCTATAAAAAATCTTATATTTAAAGATAATTATAAAGAGGCTATCATTTCTGTGTTTTTGAGTTTAATTATTGGATGTTCATTTTTAATATTAACAAAACTACTTTTTAATACTTCTTTAAAATATTATAGAAGTTGTAATAATTAGGAGGTAATATGATTTGTGTAAAAAATATGAAATATTATTACGATGTTAAATTATTTAAATTCTCCATAAAAAAATATGATAAATGTTTGATTATTGATAATTTTGAAGTTAAAGAAGGTGAAAAAGTTGCAATAGTAGGATTAAATGGTTCGGGAAAATCAACTTTTTTCAAGTTGCTGATAGGGATATTAAAACCTGATATGGGTGAAATCTGTGCGAATGGATTTGATCCTTGGCTAAATAGAAAGATATATGTGAATGATATTGGTGTAGTTTGGGGACAACGGAGTACATTGTGGTGGGATTTACCTGTAATTGAAAGTTTTTATGCAATACAGGCAATTTATAAGATTCATAAAGATGATTTTGAAATGAGATTGAAGGATTA
>JBOFZL010000014.1:0-8814 GCA_051655155.1 Filifactoraceae bacterium | reverse complement strand
CAATAGAAGAGTGGCTTTTTAATTTATCATAAATGCTATTAGTTATTAAACCCAGTACAATTGTACCTATAGCACCTATAACAAATATTGTCATTTGTTCCATATAGCTTACACCTCCTTCCTACTTATCGTAGGAACTTGGATTATATGAAACCACCACTCTTAAACTGTAATTTCCTTAGAATTTTATTATATCATAAATCTATATTTTAGTTTAATTATATAGTGAATTCTACCAATTCATATCCATATCTTTTTTATGTTTCAAATCTTCTTTTTCTTCCAATTTATATTCAACAATCTTGTTATCCAAGCATACCTTGAAAAACTTATATGAACTAACCTTAATATTATCAACATCATCTTTTTCCATAGTTATAGAGACTGCATCATCAAAAGCTCTTTCCATATATTCATTTCTAAAATCAACATTCTTGAAATCCTTCTTAAAACTTCTCAAAGTACCCTTAGTAAATATTTCTTCATCAGGAATAAATAAATCGCTCACAGTAGCATTAAAATCGATTTTTTCGACATTATCAGTTTCTATATTTGCATCTAATTTACTATCAATCTTAAATACATCAATTTCTTCAACATTATCATCTACACTTATTGCCACTTCTTCTAGTGTATGAATATCTTTTACAATATCCTTAGTAAAATACTTTCGCTTGTCCAAATCCTTTACAATAAAATCAATAGAATCAACTTTCCTACCAACCTTATTTTCCTTAAAATCTATTTCAAAATATCCAGTATCATTAAGCTCTTTTATTGCTGGAAGTATAACTCTTCTCTTAAAATCCTTAAAATTAGGATACTTATCTTCTATCTGAAAATACATTTTTAAATCTTCTACTTTGTAATTAATAATATTCTTAGTACCGCTCCACATTCTTAGTAAATCGTAGAACCTTTGAGCATAGGTATTTTTTAGTCCTAGCCAAGTTTGTAATGTAATAGGAGTATATCCATCTATATACTGCATCAAAAGATTATACACTTTATCTGGAACTTCAATTTTAAAAGAATCTGATTTATTATTATATACATATCCCATTAGAAATACATATGAACCCCAGTTTGTAGACCCATCTTCTAAATTCTCTTTGAAATATATAGATTTTTTCTTTATAGCATCTAATACTTTTGTAACTCCCTTTACAGATGAATTTGTCCTGTTTTTAAATATTTTAGAAAAATCATCTCTTTTTATAGTGCAAGCTAACCCATTCTTATTTTTTTGAATGTTGTACAATATATAAACAAATAGCCTGTTCTCATCAAGTGTTAAATTATATTTAGCAGTTATAAAAGCATTGTTTTTAACTAACATTTTATTATCCATAAACTCACCTCTAAAAAAGCTTAACATATTTAATTTATTAGGACAACTAATTTAATTAGTCCTAATAAATCTATATTAATCTGTCCTAGTTCAGTATTAATTAGTCCCATTTAAATCTTAATTTGTCCTAGTTAGAGTATTAATCTGTCCCAATAAAGTATTAATTAGTCCCATTTAGGTATTAATCTGTCCTATTTAAGCTTTTAAACATAAGTAGTTTCAAGGGGTTAAGGTATGCCTAAATACTATTAAATACTATAAATACTTTTATAAATACTAAGTAAAGACTAGTAAAGGTCATTTTTCTGTTCTTTTCTTATCTTTTTTTAGACATAAAATATCCATTAGACCTCTAGATTACTTTATAAAATATAATATTATCAAAAATGTAAAATTAGAGTATGGTCCTATAAATATAAACTTATTAGAATATTTGTAGAAGCTTATATTTATATATAGTGTTGTTGCTATACCTGATTTTGATACTTATGGAGTTTGGCTTCGCCACCGCGCTTTACGTTTCAATCTTTTGAGAAAGAGCACTCAAAAGGATTTTCACTACAATCGCTAACTCAAAACCATCTCATATTCAATAATTGCTTGGTTTTTGAGAGTTCTTTGGTTTGTAAATACTGTGGCTGGTTTAAAAGATAGCCTATCGTCGTGCCCCTCTGCCTAATGCTAAAAAGCACTCACACGACTCGCTAATAACATACTCGCAAATATCATATTTCATATCAAATTTGCGAGTATATTATCGCTCGCTGTGTTCGTAACTTTTTTAGCATAGCCATTCACTGCCCTTCGCCCAATGCCCTAGCCTGTGGTCATTGATAGTTTCGCTAATAAAGGGGTTATTAGACCTCCACATTGTAGATAATATAGTGCTATAGCTTTTGCAAGTTGCTTTCTCATAGCAACTACATGAGCGTATCTACTTGGTTTCGGTATGATACTTTATAGGTTTCTATACCGCATTGGATAAAACCGTTGCTCCGCTATCCAATGCTAGTGCATAGAAGGCTTCTAATAGAGAATTTCTTTCTTTGGAAATTAGTAAAACTATGGTTATTTGAAAATAAAAAACAAATTGAATAAATCTAAAAAAAGCCCCTTTTTAGGAGCTTTTCACTGTTTGGTCACACATTTTATATATTTCTTCCCATGTGTGAGTTCTTTTATATAGTCTTATTTTTCTCATGGATTTTAAATTTTTGATTAATTGTTTTGTATGATCATTTACTTCTATTTCTAATAAATAACTTTCTCCGATTTTTCTTGGTTTTGCTTTTGATGGTTCTATTATTTCATGTGTTGCCAGGTATTCAAATATTGATGACATCATTTCTTCGTTTAAATATCCTTCTTGGCTGCTTCCTATGTATATTTTATTTTTAGATTTTATCATGTTAGGTCCTCCTAGTTATTTGAGTAGTAATATATATTTTCATCTTGATTTTTTGTGATGCTCATTGTCATTTCTAATTTATTGAAAACTGTGTTGTAGTCTATGCTATAGCTTAGCTCCCAGGGCATTTTTTCAAGGATTTCTTCGTAAAATTCATACATATAATTTTGTGCGAATTCATTGTTATTACTGCCTTCTATTGTGTAAACATCTTCTAAATATTTTTTAATCATATGCATATCTAACTTTTTAAAATCAATTCCATAAGTGTATTCAAGATGTTCTATTAAATATTTATTTAAATCATAAGTTTCTACTATTTCACATAGTTCATTAATTTTCACTGGATTTGTATATTCTCCAATTTTAAAAGGTAGTTCGTAATCGTGAATTGCAAAGTCACTTTCACCGTTTTTACTTTGTCTTAATATTGCTTTTTCTATTTCTTCTTCTTCTGTAGGTAATTGAAGCCATTCTCCTTTTAAATATCCGCTGTTGTAGGCTTGTAAATCTGCTATGTATATTTGCATTTTTTTAGCTCCTTTTTATGTGTTTTTTGTTTTGTTTCTATAGTTATATTATGTCCAAATACAATCGAAAATATGTTTTTAAACGTGTATTTTTCAACGGTTGTAAAAGGTTTTTATTAGGTGTCAAAATAGAATCTAATAAGTTTTGAAATAGAATACAATTCACTATATAGTGAATTGTATACAGTAGAAAAAATTAAGATTATATTTAAAATAAGTCCCGTTATCGTGAAAGAATAGGGATATATTATATCCCTATTCTTTCACGATAACGGGAATATAAAAGATGATTTTTTGTTAATTCATAGAATTTATAATTATAGTTTATGACTAAGTTTTGACGATATCGGGAATGATTAATTATATATATTAGATGAGGTGATTACATGGTTAAGGGTAGTTTTCAAGGGTTATATACTTTTTCAGAGGTTGGAGAGATTTATGGAATTGATGCTTCCAGCTTGAGAAAACAGGTAGCTTGTGAGAAGTTGGTTGAAGGTAAGGATATTAAAAAGTTTGGCAAGACTTGGGTTATTACTGAGCAGTCTATGGTTGAGAAGTTTGGAACTATGAAGTTTGAGGATTATATAAATAAAAAATCTAGAGAAGAAGCAGCTAATAATAAAAGTGATGTTAAAAAGACCAAGGCAAAGAGATCTGGTAGAAGTAAAAAGGCTGATAGTATGAATGAGAAGGAAGAGCAGGTAAAAGATAGTTGGATATCAGGCGATATTAAGGGCGTAGAGGTTAAAAGTTTTGGATTTAATACAAATACTAGTGAGTAAAAATAAAAGTCCGTACAAGCTAAAATACGGACTTTTTTAATATCTAAAAGATAATTTATTTTTAGTATTTTATTTTTTGAAATTTAAGTAATTGCAATCTATTCACCCATAAATCAATTTTTAACTTTTATAATTTAGATATATTAAATAATAAGGAGGTATTTATGGGAAGATTAGTTATTGATTTAGGACATGGAGGGTCGGACCCAGGAGCTATTGGACCAAAGAAAACACATGAAGCAAATGTTATTTTAGCTATAGGAAAGGAATTAAATGAGTTATTAAAAGGTTATGAGCTAGATTTTAAGTTTACTAGATTATCTAATGTGTATCTTTCATTGAGTGAAAGAGCTAAGATAGCAAATGATTTTAAAGCAGATTATTTTTTATCTATTCATATTAACTCAGCTAAAGACAATAGTGTTAGAGGTGTTGAGGTTTGGCAGTATTCAAATAGTAATAAAAAGTTAAATGAGTTTTCTAAGGGTATGTGTGAGGATATTTCAGGTATTTTCAAGGTTAGAAATCGTGGTGTTAAGCTAAGTCAAAGTTTTTCAGTGCTTAAAAATACTAAGATGCCTGCTTGTTTAGTTGAGATAGATTTTATATCAAATGTAGCATCAGAAATAGATTTAAATAATAGTGAAAATATAAAAAGAGTTGCTAGAGCTATAAGAGATAATATAGTTGTTTTATTTGATTTAAAGACAGCTAGTGAAGGTTATTTGTATAAGGTTTGTATTGGAGCTTTTACAGAAAGAAGCAATGCTATACAATTAGTTGAAATGGCTAAGAGTAAAGGATTTTCAGATACATATATAATTTAGCTTTTAAAAGCCATATATGCACTAGTATTGGATAGCGGAGCAATGGTTTTATCCAATGCGGGATAGAAACCTATAAAGTTTAATACCGAAACCAAGTAGATACACCTATATAGTTGATAGGAGAAATAAACTTTTAAGGACTATTGTAGTAGCTTATTCAAAATGTGAAGGTCTGATAAATGTTGATATTCTATTTTACAAAAACTTTAGGTTAGGGCATTGGGCGACAGGGCAGTGAATGGCTATCTCAAATAAGCTACGAACACGTATGAGCGAATAAGATAGGTCGGAGATTTGTTATGAAATAAGATATTGGAGACCTATGTTAGTAGTGAATAGTGTGAGTGCTTTTGAGATTAGGCAGAGGGGCACGACCGTTAGGTCATTTTTAAAACTGACCTAGGTATCTAGAAAACAAGTAACTTTAAATATCTGATGAAATATTGATTGTAGGAGGGTTTTGAGTTAGCGATTGTAGTGAAAATCCTTTTGAATGTTTTTCTCAAAAGATTGGAACGTAAAGCGCGGTGGCGAAGCCAAACTCCATAGTAAGTATTAAGTAATGGAGTAGTATCAATACATACAGGTATAGTAATATAAAAGCCATTATATATAATACAAGCTATAATATTATTAATGAAAAGATATCAAAAACAGTATTAAAAGTATAAGTAAAATATAAAATCACTTGTAATAGTTATAAGATTATAGGTGATTTTTTTATTATTATATTTAAAAGATAAATGATAGAAAACTAGAAACTAGGTTTTTGAGGATGGCATCACAGGTTGTAGCGTTTTTTGCTACAAGCTGTGATGTCAGACTCTGACCTAATAGATTCGACCCTAGTAATATAGATAAAAAGAGATGAGTTAGGAGTGCTCTTTGCTCCTAATTCATCTCTTATCATATTTATTTCATTAAAATAACATAGGGAAAATATTAAATTTAAACTATAAGTATAAATTATGTAATAAAAGGTTACAAATAATAAGAACTAATTGAATAAAAACTTAATATAATGTAATATATTATTACTCATAAGATTTGGAGGTTTTTAAATGTTAACAAAGGAACTTATAGGAGATAGAATAAAACAATATAGAGAAGCAAAAGAAATTACACAGCAAGATATGGTAGACGCACTAAAAAATAAAGACTGTGTTATGAGTAGAGAAACATTAAGTAAGATAGAGAATGGTAATAGAAGTGTATCAGCAGTTGAGTTAAGTAAAATCTGCGATGTTCTTGGTGTAAAGATAGAAGATATATTAGAAGATGATAATGATGATCTAGTTACACTGTTTAGAAAAAAGAAAAATGTAACTGAAGAAACTTTAGCTGAGATAGAAGAGGTTCAAAATATTATAATTAGTTTTATGAATCAAAAGAATATAGTTAAAAAAGGTAATTTTAAAAAAAGTGCGCCTTTGTGGAAGGAGTAGTTGTTAGATGAAGTTAACTAAAGAAAGCTTAAAATTGCCACCAGAGGATTTAAGACTAGAAATAAAAGAGATTGCAGATGCAGTTAGATATAGATTTATAAAAAAGGGAATTATAGATATCTTTGATGTATTAGAAAATGAAGCCTTTTTTATAAGAAAGCCATTAGAAAGCATGGAAGTTTCAGGATTTTCAACTTATTTTGATGGAAAGTTTATAGTAATGTTAAATAGTAGCTATACACTAGGTCATGAAAGATACACAGGCGGACATGAGTTATATCATATAGTTTGTAATGATAGCATATTAAAAAAAGATAAATTAATTGAAGATAGTAAGTATCAAGATGAAGATAGAAGAGCAGATATTTTTGCAGCAGAGTTTTTAATGCCAGAGGATTATGTAAAGGAACTATTTTACAAGTTAGTAGACATTGAGCCTAATAAAATAGAGCCAAGACATATAGTAAGGCTAAATAATGAGTTAAAAGTAAGTTATAAAGCTATGCTTAAGAGATTAGTACAATTAGATTTATGTAGTATAGATATATATGAAGATTTAGCTTCTTATGGTACTAATGAAAAGAGTTTAGAATTACAAGAAATAACTAAAAAAGAAGGTTATGATATTTCTTTAATAATACCATCAATGAAGTCATATATATCAAAGGAATATATAGAAATCTCAAGAAAAAATTATGAAGATAATAAAATATCATATACAAAAATAACAGAGTTATTAGAGTTTGCACAAAGAGATCCTAAAGATTATGGTTATGAACCTAATAATAAAGAAGAGGATGATTTAGTATAGATGAAAAAACATAAGATTGCAATTTCAGATACCGATATATTGATAAATCTAGCTAAGATAGATAGGTTAGATATATTAGATTTGTTATTTGATGAAATTATAATACCTCACTATGTATATGATAAAGAGCTATCCAAAAAAGCTGGAAAACTATTTGGAAAGATAAATTTTAAAATAACTGACTCTAATAGTATATTCAAAGTAGTTGATAGAAAAAAAGACTTTGTAATTAATAAATTAGCTGAGCCGATAATCAGAGAAAAGTATAATTATATTGGTAAAGGTGAAAGTGAATGTGCAGGATATGCAGCAGCTATAGGAACTAGTATTATAGTATCTGATAATACATCGGATTTTGAGTGGTTAGATGATGAATATATAATGCTAACTCACAATAATATATTAGCTATATGTGTTAATGGTAATCTGCTTACAAGTGAAGAAGCCGAAAGTATATATACTAGTATAAATGATACTTTAAGTTATCCATCAAGTTTAAATTTCAAACAAATATACTCTAAGTCTATTAGTAGATTTAAGAGAAAAGGTTGGTCTGATATCTTAGGAATAAAGTAAGTTTAAAGTTCTCTATTTTATAGGGAGCTTTTTTAAATATAAAGAGATGACAAGTGTCATCAGCACTAACTAAAGTAAATAAATGAGTAATGATATATAATATTTTATTAAAAATATTATGCTATAATTTATTGATGACACTTGTCATCAATTTGGTATGAGAGGTGATTATCATAGATAAAGTTCAGTATATATTACAGCTTCAAGATGAAGGTAAAACAAGGCATGAAATAAAAGATATTGTAGGATATAAGTTATTAGATAGTATGACTAAGTATATGAAAAAGCATGGATATAAAGTTGAAAATAATATTTATGTACTTAGAGATGACAGTTGTCATCAAGATGGAAATGTTGAGATTTCAACTGTCTCAAGATATGATGACAATAGTATGACAACAAATAATATGTTTAATATAAAGCAAGATATGATAGAGATTGTAGAGCATAAGGATGAAATTTTTGATATGCTTAATTGGTTTAAAACTCGTGATGACAATAGTATGACAGAAGTCATCGAGGTTATAAATGAAGGTATTAAAATTGATTTACCAGAAAGTGAAACTACTAGAACAACTATAAGAATAAATAAAGCTATATGGGATGAGTTTGATTTATTTTGTAATAAGAATAAAGAGTTTAATAAGCAGGACCTTATGGCTCAGGCATTAAAAGATTTTATAAAAAATAATGAAAAAAGATAACTATACAATAATGAAATATAAAAGATACATTTAGTGCGTAAAAAATGTTATTTATAAATATGTAGAGGTGTTCATTTTTCGGAGAAGGAGATTTTTATGGTTAATTCAAGAATATTTATTACTGGTTGTTTAGATAAAGAACCTAAATTAAATAATGATGGAACAGTAGATTTAATTTTAACAAATGTTATAGATGAACATGCACGTAAAGATATTAAAAATAAGGGGAATTCAATATTTTTAGTAAAGTTAAGTAATACACAATGGAAGTCAAAGAAGAAAAGTTTAATGAAGCCAGATAGAGAAGTGAAAGTTATAGGGCATATAAAGGCTCTAGTTAATAAGAAAGGTATTCCATTTATATATGTATCACCTCA
>JBOFZL010000013.1:0-22535 GCA_051655155.1 Filifactoraceae bacterium | reverse complement strand
TTCTGATATAGTAGGTGCAGTTGCTGGTGAGTGCAATATATCTGGAAAAAACATAGGTGCAGTGGATTTATTTGAAGGTTTCTCATTTTTTGAAGTTCCTGAAAAGTATGAGCAAACAATACTATCATCCATGAAAAATACTAGAATTAAAGGGAAAAAAATAAGTCCCCAAAGAAGTAAATAATAACAGGAGTATTTTATGAAACGAGAGATAAAGGTAGTTACTACAGAACAAATTATTGAACAAGAAGTATTTATGAATAAAATTAATAGTTATTTAAAAAGTAATAACTATATAAATAATAAATATTTTATAAAAACATATGGCTGCCAAATGAATGAACATGACTCTGAAAATTTAAAAGGAATGTTCCTATTAATGGGATATACTGAAGCTGAAAATGAAATAGAAGCTGATATAATTATTTTTAATACGTGTGCAATTAGGGAAAATGCTGAGTTGAAAGTTTATGGGAACTTAGGAAGTTTAAAACCATTAAAAGAAAAAAATAAAAAATTAATAATTGCTGTGTGTGGATGTATGATGCAACAAGAACATGTAGTAAAAGAAATTAAGTCAAAATTTTCTCATGTTGGAATTGTTTTTGGTACTCATAATTTATTTATGTTTCCACAAATGCTTTATAACTATATTAATGATAGCACGTCCCATATATATAATATATGGGACGTAGATGGTAATGTAATAGAAGGACTACCTATAGCTAGAAAATTTGAAGTAAAAGCATTCGTTAACATAATGTATGGTTGTAATAATTTTTGCACATATTGTGTAGTTCCTTATACTCGAGGGAGAGAGAGAAGTAGAGAACCAGAAGATGTCTTAAATGAAGTGAAATTATTAGTAGACTCAGGTGTAAAAGAAATAACTTTATTAGGACAAAATGTAAATTCATATGGAAAAACTTTGTCAAATCCTATTACTTTTGCTGATTTACTTAAGCGAATAAATGATATAGACGGATTAGTTAGAATTAAGTTTATGACATCTCATCCTAAAGATTTATCAGATGAATTGATTGAAGCAATGGCTAGATTAGATAAGGTTTGTGAAAGTCTTCATCTACCTTTTCAAGCTGGGAGCAGCAAGGTGCTAAAGAGTATGAATAGACATTATACAAAAGAGGATTATATTTTTTTAGTTGAAAAAATCAGAAAATTAATTCCTAATATTGCTATAACTACAGACATAATGGTTGGATTCCCAGGTGAAACGGAAGATGATTTTCTAGACACACTGGATTTAGTTAAAAAAGTTAAATTTGATTCAGCATTTACTTTCTTATACTCTGTAAGGAAGGGAACTGTAGCTGAAAAAATGGAAAATCATGTTCCAGACTCAGTAAAAAAAGAGAGATTTGATAAATTGTTGAGCTTAATTCAAGAACAAACAAAAATATCAAATTATTCATATCAAGGTAAGGTTGTTGAAGTTCTTGTTGAAGGTATTCACGATAAAGACAGTAATAATTTAATAGGGAGGAACCTTCAAGGTAAATTAGTTGTATTCCCAGCAAATAACAATCTTATTGGAGAAATAGTAAAAGTTAAAATAACAAAACCAAAACCATTTTCTCTTTATGGTGAGTTAGTATAGGAGGTTGTAATTTGAATTTTGAAAAATTAACACCTATGATGAAACAGTATATAGAGATAAAAGAAAAACATCAGGATTGTATACTTTTTTTTAGATTAGGTGACTTTTATGAGATGTTTTTTGAAGATGCTGTAGATGCTTCTAATTTGCTAGAAATTGTCCTTACAGGAAAATCATGTGGTTTAGAAGAAAAAGTTCCGATGTGTGGAGTTCCATTTCACAGTGCTGAATCATATATTCAAAAACTCATTAAAAATGGAAGAAAGGTAGCTATTTGTGAGCAAATAGAAGATCCTAAATCAACAAAAAATATTGTTGGAAGAGATGTCGTGAGAATTATAACACCTTCTACAAATTTTAGTGATGAACTTAATTCGGGAAATGGAAATTTATTTTCAATTAATTTAACCCAAAGTGGTAAAGTTATGTTTTCATTTTGTGATATAATTAGTGGCATAGTTAAGTATGGAAATTGTAATCAAGATGAAATTTTAGATATTATAAGAAAAAATAATGTGTGTGAGATAATATTTTTTGGAGAATATTTAAATTTGGAAGAAGATATAAAGTTAGATTTTAGAAATTTTTTAGACTTGAATAACATATTACTTTCTATAAATCCAAATATTGTAAGAGAAGATATTATAAATGGACCAATTTTTGAAAATATAAAAAAAATATCAACTATTGATGATGATATTGAATCTATATTAAACTTACTTAGCTATATATCATATACTCAAAAGTATGCTCCTACTAATATATATAATATTAGTTCTTATCATGAGAGTGGATATGTTAAGATAGATATTAATACGAGAAGAAACCTAGAACTAATAGAAAATTCAACAACACGATTAAAGAAGAATACCTTATTTGATGTTTTGGATTATACAAAAACTTCCATGGGATCAAGAAAGCTAAAATCATGGATTGAACAACCGTTACAAAATGTTTCTGAAATTGAATTTAGGTTTTCTGTAATAGAATCATTTAATAAAGAACATATAAATAGAGATGAGTTAATACAGAGCTTAAAAGGAATATATGATGTTGATAGAATAATTGCAAAACTTACTTATGAGTCAATAACACCAAGAGATGTATCACATCTTAGAAAATCTTTTAAAAAATTACCAGAACTAAAAAATGTCATTAAAAAATTTGATTCTATTAAAATTAGAAATTTAGAGTTTGATGACCTTTCTGACATATATTTAAAAATATCAAGTTGTATTATAGAAGATCCTGGCTCTATTTCTAAAGGAGATATAGTTATATGCGAAGGCTATTCAAAGGAGTTAGATGAATATGTTTCTTTACAAAATAATTCTGCAAAAATATTATTGGATATAGAGCAAGAAGAAAGAGAAAAAACAGGGATAAAAAATCTTAAGGTAAAATACAACAAAGTATTTGGTTATTATATCGAAATTTCAAATAGTAATTTAAAAGAGTTTATTCCACCTGTTGATTATATAAGAAAACAGACTCTATCAAATGGTGAAAGATATATTAATGATAGATTAAAAAATATAGAAATAAAAATTCTATCATCACAGCATAAGATACTTGTACTACAACAAGAGATATTTACTGACTTAAAAAAAGAAATAAAAGAAGATATGAAGCGAATTCAAGAAACTTTTAAAAAAATTTCTGTGATTGATTGCCTTCTATCTTTATCTTTAGCGAGTATTAAAAATAATTATACGAAACCTAAAATAAATACTGAAGGTATATATGAAATTTGTGATGGAAGACATCCAATTTTAGAAACAATAATAGATGATTATTCATATATTCCTAATGATACCAATATAAATAGCGATACTCCAATATCAATCATAACTGGTCCTAATATGGGAGGTAAATCAACATATATGCGACAAGTTGCATTAATTACAATAATGGCACATATCGGTTGTTTTGTTCCAGCTAAAAAAGCAAATATAAATTTGATTGATGCAGTTTATTCTCGAGTTGGAGCAGCAGATGACCTGACTCAAGGTCAAAGTACATTTATGGTTGAAATGGATGAAGTTTCATATATTTTAAAAAATGCTACTAAATCAAGCTTAGTTATTTTAGATGAGGTTGGGCGAGGTACAAGCACATATGATGGTATGAGTATAGCTTATGGAATTATAAAGTATATTAGCGAGAATATTAAAGCTGCAACTTTGTTTTCGACTCATTATCATGAAATAACTGACATGGAATTTGAATTAAAAAATGTGAAAAATTATTCTGTCTTAGTGGAAGAAATTAACGATAGAGTGTTATTTTTACGAAAAGTAGTAAAGGGACGAGCTGATAAAAGTTATGGAATCCATGTGGCAGAAATGGCTAAACTTCCTAAAGAAATAATTGAAATAGCAAAAAACAAATTAAACAGCTTAGAGTTTAATAGTAAAATGGAGAAAGTTGTCTCAGAAGAGTACCAACAACTTTCACTTGAGACAATATCAAATATAGCATCAGAAAAATGCAATGATGTAATTTCAATAAAAGAAAAAATTATTATAGACAAAATTAAAATGTTAAATATCGATATATTAACACCTATAGAAGCTTTGCTTGAACTTAATAAAATTAAAAATTCTCTTTTATCTGAGGAGGAATGAATTTGAAAAACTTTATTACAGTACTAGATAAAAATACAGTAAACATGATTTCAGCTGGGGAAGTCGTAGAAAAACCAGCATCAATAGTTAAAGAGTTAGTGGAAAATTCTATTGATGCAGAGGCTAAAACAATAGTTATAGAGATTAAAGAAGGTGGCATTGATTATATTAGAGTCACTGATGATGGTATAGGAATTCATGAATCTCAACTTGATAAGGTTTTTTTGCGTCACTCAACAAGTAAGTTAAAAAAAATTGAAGATTTAAGCGAATTATCAACTAATGGATTTCGGGGAGAAGCACTATCAGCAATATCATCCGTTTCAAAAGTTACACTAATATCAAAGTATATTGAATCAGAATATGCATACAAATTAAATGTTGAAGAATCTTCAATTTTGAAAAAGGAATTAATTGCATCATCTCAAGGAACTACAATAATAGTTGAAGATGTTTTTTATAATACTCCTGCAAGAAAAAAATTTTTAAAGCAAGCAGTAAAAGAAAATAATGCAATAGTTGATGTAGTTATGCGTTTAGCAATATCAAATTGTAATATTATATTTAAATTGATTATAGATAATAAATTGATTATACAAACGCTTGGTGATGGTGATCTTCTAAATACAATAAAGATTGTGTATGGAAAGAATGTATCTTTAAACTTAATTGAGATTAATGAAGAAGTAGGTGAGGGCGTTATAATTAAAGGGTACATCTCAAATACCTCTGGGTACAGTAGTACAAAAAAAAATCAAGTTTTAGAGATTAACTCGAGAGTAATTAAAGTATCTCCATTATTTTCTAAATTAGAATATGCTTATAAAAATATTATTCCAATAAGAAAACACCCTAATTACTTTTTAAATATAATTATTAATAAAAAAAAAATCGATGCAAATGTTCATCCATCAAAAATGGAAGTTAAAATTGAAAATTCAAATATTGTAGAAGATATGATTTATAGGGCGGTAAAAAACAATATTTTTAAATCCCATTCAAATATGATTCCTAATATCGTAAAAGAATTTGATTTTTTTAAAATATCAAACAAAAATAATGAAATTGACAGAGAAAGTTATAGTTACAACCTGCTTTCCGAAGCAAAAGCTCATTATGAGACTGATTTTAATTCAAATAGTTTAGGCAATAATAATATAAGAAATGCTGTAAATTTAATAGTAGAAAATAAAGTTAATGATGTAATTAATGATTATATTTATGATAATGATCTATCTAGAATTCAAAATTTAGAAAGAAACAATGAGTTAAATTTAGAGTTGATGCTACCTATAGGAAGAGTATTTGGAACATATATAATCGCCATACAGGAAGATAAAATGTATTATATAGATCAACATGCGGCTCATGAACGGATTTTATTCGAAAAATATATGGAGGAATATAAAAATTCTCATATTCACTCCCAAGTATTGTTAGTACCCCAGATTTTAGAGCTAAGCAATGATGAGTATGAAGTGTTTATAGAAAATATAAACTTGATAAATTCTTATGGGTATAAGACAGAAGGTTTCGGAAATAAAACTATAGTGATTAGAGAGGTTCCATCATTATTTTCTAAAGAAGAGAACGAAAATTTCTTGTTAGAAATTTTAGATTCAATAATGAAAAGAGCTAATATACATGAAGGGGAATACTATAAAGAAAAAATTGCATCATTGGCATGTAAAGCTGCAATTAAAGCAAATTATAAAATTAAAGAAATAGAAACAAAAGAATTGTTAAGAAAATTAAACAAATGCAATAATAAATTTACATGTCCACATGGAAGACCAATATTTTTAGCATTATCAAAAAGAGATATAGAAATTATGTTTAAAAGGATACAATAGATGAAGGATAAAATTAAAGTAATTATACTAACTGGACCAACAGGTGTAGGAAAAACTAAAATATCTATAGACATAGCAAAAAAATATAATGGGGAAATTATTTCTTCTGATTCAATGCAAATCTATAAAAGAATGGATATTGGAACAGCTAAAATTAAACCTGATGAAATGGATGGCATTAAGCATCACCTTATAGATATTCTTGAACCAACTAAAGATTTTTCTGCTTCAGAATATCAAATTATGGCATTAAATAAAATTAAAGATATCCATTCTAGAAAAAAACTACCAATAATAGTAGGTGGAACTGGACTTTATATTGATTCGATAATTTATGATATGAATTTTAGTTCTACAAAAAAGAACGTTAAAAGAAGAAAAGAATTAGAAGAAATTTTATTTACAAGTGGTAATGACAAACTATTAGAAATACTTTTCAATCTCAATCCCAATAATTTGGGTAATATAGATTTAAAAAACCCAAGAAGAGTGATAAGAGCCATTGAAGTATTAGAAAATCATGAAATAAAAAAAGATTTTAAAAAAGATTTAATCAAGAGAAATGAATTAAATAGTCAAATTATTATTTTAAATAGAGACAGAGAAGATTTATATAAAAATATAGATAAAAGAGTCGATAATATGATTGCAGAAAACCTTATTAACGAAGTAAGAATGTTAAAAGAAGAAGGGTTAGATTCAGGTTATCAATCAATGAAAGCAATAGGATACAGGCAAGTGTTAGAATATCTAGATGGAACCATAAACTTAAGTGATACTGTTGAATTAATAAAAAGGGATTCAAGACGATATGCTAAAAGACAACTCACTTGGTTTAAAAAATATGAAGGCTCTACTATGATTAATATACAAAATATGTTATATAATAAAATTTTAGAAGAAATTTATAGTCTAATTTAAAATAATATGTGAAAATTATATCTATATTTAACAAAATGAAATTAATGTAGTATAATAATAATAGTGTGCTATTATTCAACAAATCTAAAAAATTTAAGCATTAATTTACTTAAGGAGGTATCTTTAGTGAGTCTTTTAAGCTTTAGAGGTGGTATCCATCCACCTCACAACAAAAAAACTACAGAGAATAAGCCGTTAGAAAATTCATCTATGCCAAAGATAGTGTATATTCCATTATCACAGCATATTGGAGCACCAGCTTCTCCTGTTGTTTCACCTAATGATAGAGTAAAAGTTGGTCAAAAAATTGGCGAAATGTCAGGTTTTGTATCAGCAAATGTACATTCTTCGGTTTCAGGTGTTGTAAAAGAAATTATTACTAAAACAGTTCCAGGAGGACAAAAATCTGCAGTCATAGTCATTGAAAATGATATGACCGAAGAAATTTGTGAAAGCATTAAACCATATAAGTCTTTGGAAGAGCTTTCAAAAGAAGATATTATGAATGCTATTAAGGAAGCTGGTATTGTTGGTATGGGTGGAGCTACATTTCCAACTCATGTTAAACTTTCACCACCAAAAGAAAAACCGATAGACATTATAGTACTTAATGGTGCAGAATGTGAGCCATATCTTACAGCAGATCACAGACTTATGCTTGAACAACCAGAGGATATAGTTTATGGATTAAAAGCTATGATGAAACTTTTGGATGTTAAAAAGGGTTATATTGGAATTGAGGATAATAAACCAGATTGTATTTCCAAAATGAAAGAAATAGTAGGTGATATATCCGAAATACAGGTGGTTGGTTTACAAACGAAATATCCACAAGGAGCTGAAAAACAATTAATTTATGCTTGTAGTAAGCGAGAAGTTCCATCTGGAGGATTACCAATGGATGTAGGTGTTGTGGTTACTAATGTTGCAACTTCATCTCAAATAGGAAAAACTTTAAAAACTGGAATGCCATTAATCGATAGAATTTGTACTATTACGGGAAGTGCAATTGTTGATCCTAAAAATTTAATTATAAAAATGGGAACACTTTATAGTGAATTGATAGATCAATGTGGTGGTTTTAATCAACAACCAGGTAAGATTATAAGTGGTGGTCCAATGATGGGAATTGCTCAAGCAACAACTGACGTTCCAGCTGTAAAAGGAAGTTCTGGGATTCTATGTTTGACAAATGATGAAATAAAAGATTTAGAATCAAGTAACTGTATAAGATGTGGAAAATGTATAAGCATTTGCCCAGCTAGTATACAACCAATGAATATTAGTGCCTTTTCGATTTTATATAATTATGATAAGGCTGAGGAATTTAGAGCTCTTGATTGTATTGAATGTGGATCATGTTCATTTGTGTGCCCAGCTAAAAGACCTTTACTTCAATCAATAAGAGTTGCAAAACAAGAAATTTTAGCTAAACGTAGAAGAAACACAAAATAGGAGGAAGATAAGAATGGAAAATACTAAATTTGTAATATCTTCTTCGCCACACATCAGATCAAAGGAAAGCACTTCTAAAATAATGAAAGATGTATTGATTGCTCTTTTACCAGCTGCAGCTGCAGGAGTTTATTATTTTAGAATTCCTGCTCTTATTAATATTATAGTTGCAGTTGTTGGTGCTGTTGGCGCAGAATTTGTAATGCAAAAACTTTTAAAGAAAAAAGTTACTATAGGGGATTGTTCAGCTGCAGTTACAGGATTGTTGCTAGCGATGAACATACCTGCAACGCTGCCATGGTGGATAACTTTAATAGGATCTATATTTGCAATTGCTGTAGTAAAACAACTTTTTGGTGGATTGGGTCATAACTTTATGAATCCAGCTTTAGCTGCAAGAGCTATGCTTTTAGCATCTTGGCCTGTTGAAATGACCAGTTGGATAAAAACCGGAGCAGATGCAGTTGCTACAGCAACACCTTTAGCCTCTCTAAAAGATGCATCAATAAATAAAATAGGATTAGTAGATTTATTTATTGGTAATTGTGGTGGATGTATAGGAGAAACCGCTGGAATATTACTTATATTAGGCGGGGTTTACTTAATTTTTAGGGGTGTAATTTCATATAGAATACCTGTATTTTATGTAGGTACGGTAGCTATACTAACATTCATATTTTCAGGTTTAAATATTTCTGATGTATTGTATAATTTGTTTGCTGGAGGATTATTATTAGGTGCTTTTTTTATGGCTACAGATTACTCAAGCTCTCCTGCTTTAAAAAATGCACAAATTGTTTACGCTATTGGGTGCGGAGTGTTAACATCAGTAATTAGATACTATGGAGGTTATCCAGAAGGTGTTTCTTATTCAATCCTTTTAATGAATGTGGTAGCACCAATTCTAGATAAATTTATGGTTCCAAGAGTATTTGGCGAGGTGAAAAAATAATGAAAAATGAAATTGTAAAATTAGGCCTTATTCTATGTGTGATTACATCTATCGCTGCTGGGGTTTTGGGGTTTGTAAACGATATAACTCTACCTGCAATAGAAGCGCAAGCTGTGGTTGCAAATGACGAAGCAAGAAAATTAATTTTGCCAGAAGCAGATAAATTTGAACAAATGGACGGAAGTTTTGAAGGAAATATATTAGAAGTTTATAAAGGATTTAAGGGAAGTGATATAGTAGGTTATACAGTCAAATCTACATCTGGAGGTTATGGAGGACCTATAGAAATCATCACAGGACTTTCTATTGATGGAAAAATCACTGGTGTTACAATAGGTAGCATGACTGAAACACCAGGATTAGGTGCAAAAGCTTCGGAAGATGCTTTTAAAGGACAGTATGCAAGCAAAGAAGCTTCTGAACTTGTTGTTTCTAAATCTGCTACTGGATCACCAAATGAAATTGTAGCTATTTCAGGAGCAACAATAACTTCACGAGCTGTAACAAAAGGTGTAAATGAATCAATTGAATTATTTAAAAATCAATTAAATAAATAAAAGGAGGATAATATGAATCTATTTAAAATTATAAAAAGAGGAATAGTAGATGAAAATCCAACCTTTGTTCAAGTGCTTGGAATGTGTCCAACATTAGCAGTGACAACTGCAGCTGTCAATGGCTTAGGAATGGGATTGGCAGTAACTGCTGTTTTAACCCTATCAAATATATTTATTTCATTACTTAAAAATATTATTCCTTCAAAAATTAGAATACCAGCATATGTTGTAATTATAGCTACTTTTGTAACTGTTACAGGTATGTTATTAAAAGCATACGTTCCTGCTCTAGATAAGGCTTTGGGATTATTTATTCCTCTTATAGTAGTTAACTGTATTATTTTGGCTAGAGCAGAAAGTTTTGCATCTAAAAGAAATATAATTGAGTCTGCTGCTGATGGAGTAGGACAAGGATTAGGATTTACTCTTGCGTTAACATTACTTGGATCTGTAAGAGAAATTTTGGGAAATGGCTCAATATTTGGGATGACTTTGTTTGGAGAGGCATTTAAACCTGCTATTATTATGATATTGCCTCCGGGAGCGTTTTTGGCTCTAGGTATTATGCTTGCTATTTTTAATAAGTTTAATGCTAAAAAAGCTAATTAGGGAGGTTGACTATGGGAACATCAATAATTGTAATATTAATAGGATCTATTTTTGTAAATAACTTTGTTTTATCAAAATTTTTAGGAATATGTCCATTTTTAGGAGTTTCTAAAAAAGTTGAGACGGCAGTTGGAATGGGAATGGCAGTTACATTTGTTATGGTATTGGCTTCAATAATAACATATATTATACAAGTAACAATATTAAATAAATATGGAATTGAGTTTATGCAAACAATAGCATTTATATTAGTTATTGCTGCTTTAGTTCAGTTTGTTGAAATGGTAATTCAAAAAATGTCTCCAACATTATATCAAGCGCTTGGGGTATATTTGCCATTAATAACTACAAACTGTGCAGTTTTAGGGGTTGCAATACTTAATATTCAAAGTAATTATAATCTCCTAGAAACAATTGTTAATGGGTTTGGTGCAGCAGTTGGTTTCACATTATCAATAGTTCTTTTTGCAGGAATCAGAGAAAGACTTGAAACTGCAGATATTCCAGAATCTTTTAAAGGTTTTCCAATAGCTTTAATTACAGCATGTCTTATGGCAATAGCTTTTCTTGGGTTTCAAGGACTAATTTAATAGGAGGAGAGTAATATGAATACAATTTTTACGTCAGTAGCTAGTTTGGCTGCGATGGGTCTATTATTTGGTTCTGGACTTGCATATGCTTCAAAAAAATTCGCTGTTGAAATTGATCCTAAAGAAGAAGCTATATTAGGTGTGCTTCCAGGAGCAAATTGTGGAGGATGTGGATTTCCAGGTTGTGGTGGATTAGCTACAGCTATTGCTAAAGGGGAAGCTGCAGTTAATGCATGTCCAGTAGGAGGACAAGAAGTTGCGAATAAAATTAGTGAAATAATGGGAGTTACAGCATCTTCTGGAGAAAAAAGAATTGCCCATATAATTTGTAATGGAACTAAATCAAATGCTAAAGAAAAAGCAATATATGATGGACTTTTAGGATGTAAAGCTGCATCTATGGTTCAAAATGGACCAAAATCTTGTGAATTTGGATGTTTAGGTTTTGGAAGTTGCGAGGCAGTATGTCCATTTGACGCTATTCATGTATTAGAGGATGGTATCGCTCATGTAGATAAAGATAAATGTGTTGCTTGTGGCAAATGTGTAGAAATATGTCCTAAGAACGTAATAACATATGTTCCATATAGCAAAGAAATTATAATAAATTGCAATAGTAAAGATAAGGGAAAAGAGGCAAAAGAAAAATGTACTACCGCTTGTATAGGATGTGGAATTTGTGCTAAAAATTGTGTTTTTAATGCAATTACTTTAGAAAATAATCTAGCAAAAATTGATTATGATAAATGTACGCAATGTATGGTTTGTGTTTCAAAATGTCCTACTAAAGCTATTCAAGGTGATATTTCTAATAAAAAAGTTGCTGAAATAATCGAAGAAAGCTGTATAGGTTGTACTATATGTGCTAAAAATTGTCCAGTTGATGCAATTGAAGGTGAGCTGAAAAAGGTTCATAAAATAGAAACGGATAAATGCATAGGTTGTGGCGTTTGTGCAACCAAATGTCCTAAAAAAACTATAAAGTTAATTAATGCTTCTAAAAATATTTAAGGTATTTATATTTGTAGATTAAACTCATAAAATAAAAGCTATAGTTTAAAACTATGGCTTTTATTTTATGAGATATAAATTTTAAAATTATATGGTGTATATTTTATATCAAATTCATATCAAACAATTTTTAATTAAAACTGTTCAAAAACAAATGGAAATTAAGGTTATTTTATAATTTTAGATATATAAAAAATGTTTTCAAATTTTATTGTTTTTTTCAAATTGATTATGTATAATTATTTTCGATAGTCAAAGCAAAAGTTTATTAGTATACCTGACAGAGAGGAGAAAAAATGAAAATTTTGAACTTTGGTTCTTTAAATATTGATAAAGTTTATAATGTTAATAATTTTGTAAAACCTGGAGAAACTATTTCTTCTAAGAGCATGAATATTTTTCCTGGAGGAAAAGGATTAAATCAGTCAGTAGCTATTGCTAAGTCAGGCAGCGATGTTTATCATGCGGGTATAATAGGAAGAGATGGTTATTTTTTAAAAGAAATTTTAGATAATAATAAAGTTGATACCTCATTATTAAAAATTATTGATTGTGAAACTGGTCATGCGATAATACAAATAAATGATGATGGACAAAACAGTATTCTTTTATTTAGCGGAGCTAATTATAAAATTGACGAAGAATATGTAAGTTATGTTTTAGATCATTTTGAAGCTGATGATATTCTAATATTGCAAAACGAAATTTCATGCTTAAAGTACATAATAGATAAAGCTTTTTCAAAAGGAATGAAAATTGCATTAAATCCTTCTCCTGTAAATGCAAATCTATATAATTTAGACTTTAATAAAATAGAGTGGATAATTCTAAATGAAATTGAAGGATCTATTTTATCTGGAGAAATTGAAATTGATAAAATTGCATCATCACTTCTTAAAAGTTTTAAAAATATAAAAATAATAATAACTTTAGGAGAGAAAGGATCCATATATGTTGATAAAGATATAAAAATATCACAATCTATATTTAAAACAAATGTTATAGATACAACAGCTGCTGGAGATACATTTTTAGGATATTTTATATCTTCTTTAAATAATGGAAATAGTATAAAATCATCACTAAAGTTAGCAAGTATGGCATCTGCTATTTCTGTATCAAGAAAAGGTTCCTCAAATTCAATTCCAACAAAGTCTGAAGTCATGGAGAAATATAATCTTAAATAATCAATAGATTTGTATATAAAATAATATAATAATATTCACAGATCTTGTATATATTATATTTTTAAAAAAGTTGGAAACAATAAAAATAACAATTTTAAGGAGATAATAAATGTCTGAATATGTTCTTTCTATGGAAAAAATATCAAAAATCTATAGTAATGGCTTTTTAGCAAACAAAGATATAGATTTTTATCTTAAAAAGGGAGAAATTCATGCACTTGTAGGTGAAAATGGTGCAGGTAAATCAACTTTAATGAAAATACTTTTTGGGGTAGAAACTCCAGATTCTGGAAAAATTTTTCTAAATGGAAAAGAAATAAAAATAGATAGCCCAATGAGTGCAATAAATTTTGGTATAGGTATGGTACATCAGCATTTTATGCTGGCACCTTCGCTTTCTGTAGCAGAAAATATAATAATGGGTATTGAACCAACCAAAATGGGAATGATTGATTATGGGAAAGCGATAAAGATGTGTGAAGATGCATCCAAAAAATATAATCTTGTTGTAGATCCAAGAGCAAAAGTTCAAGATCTCCCTGTGGGAATAAAGCAAAAGATAGAAATTCTAAAATCACTTTTGAGAGGTGCTGAAATACTAATTTTAGATGAACCAACTGCAGTTCTTACTCCTCAAGAAACAGAAGAGCTTTTTGTTCAGTTAAAAAAACTACGAAAAAATGGTCATACAATTATTTTTATTTCACATAAACTTAAGGAGGTTAAATCTCTTTGCGATAGAATAACAGTTCTTAAACAAGGAAAATCCATGGGAATGTATGATATAAATAAACTTTCTGAAAAGGATATATCTCGTCTTATGGTAGGAAGAGATGTTATCTTAAAAGTTGATAAAGAAAAAGCTCAGCCTAAAGATGTTGTGCTTAAAGTTAGAAATTTGGAAGTGAAAAACAATAATTCTAAAGCTGTAGTTAAAAATCTTTCTTTGGATATTAGAAAAGGAGAAATTTTAGGAATTGCAGGAATAGAAGGAAATGGTCAACGTGAATTTGCTGAAAGTATAACTGGAATGGAAGTATACTCATCTGGAAATATATTTATTAATGATATTAATATAAAAGATAAAACTATTCTTGAAATAAGAGAGCTTGGTACTGGATATATACCAGAAGACAGAATGATTTATGGTATAGCTCCGGATGTATCAATTAAAGAAAATATAATATCTGATAGATTTTATAAAAAAGAATACAACAAGAATTTAATGTTTAATTTAGATAAGATAAACTCTGAAGCAGAGTATTTAATAAAACAGTATTTGATAAAATGCGATGACAAAGACCAACCAATTAGGATGCTATCAGGTGGAAATATACAAAAGGTTGTAGTTGCGAGAGAATGCTCTTCTAAATCATCACTTATTATAATTAATCAACCAACAAGAGGTGTAGATGTTGGAGCGATTGAATTTATAAGAAAACACATTATAAAACTACGTGATGAAGGGAAGGCTATATTACTTGTATCTGCAGATTTAAATGAAATATTAGAGCTTTCTGATAGTATTGCAGTAATGAATGATGGCCAAATTGTAGGTTATTTTAAAGATAGTAGTGCAGTTACAGAACAAGATTTAGGAGAATATATGTTAGGAATAAAAAGAATGTCTGAAGATGATATAAAGGGGGTAATTCATGAAAAATAAGTTAATATCAAGTAAAGATATTGAAAAAAGATTTGAAGTAATTAGAGTTTCACTTACAGTTTTAATATCTTTGGTAGCTGCCTTTTTGTTGATTTCACTGGTGAGTAAACAACCTCTAGAAGCACTTAAAGAATTTTTAATCTCTCCTATCACTTCACTTAGAAATTTTGGTAATGTGATTGAGCTATTTATTCCACTTACATTTGCAGGACTTTCAGTATGTGTTATGTTTCAATGCAATCAATTTAATATGGGCGCAGAAGGAGCCTTTTTTATAGGAGGTTTAGCTGCATCTTATATGGCTGTCAATTTTACTATACCACTTGGTATTCATCCGATCATTGCAATAATTTCAGGTGGTTTATCGGGTGTTTTAGTATGTATCATACCTGCAATATTAAAAGTAAAATGGAGTTCAAATGAGGTTGTTTCTTCACTAATGCTTAATTATATTATATTATTTTTAGGAACATATATACTACAATATCATATGTTGGATACAAATGCTGGATTTCCAGCATCACACTTACTGAAAAAGACAGCTAGATTACAAGTTTTAATTCCTAAAACAAGAATACATGCAGGCCTTATAATAGTGTTAATATTTGTAATTCTAACTTATTTATTCTTATATAAAACTAAATGGGGTTATTCTATAAGGATGGTTGGACAAAATGAAAATTTTGCAAAATATTCTGGAATAAGTGTTGGTTCTACTATTATTTTATCGCAAGTTATTGGTGGTGCACTTGCGGGTATGGGAGGAGCAGTAGAAGTTCTTGGAATGTATACAAGATTTTCATGGATAAACCTTCCAGGATATGGATTTGATGGAATAATAATAGCAATATTATCAAAAAATAACCCAAAGTATGTACCTTTATCAGCTTTTTTTCTTTCATACCTACGGATAGGAGCAGATATTATGGCGAGAAGAACGGATGTTGCTCCTGAAGTAGTTGCTATTGTGCAATCATTAATAATACTGCTAATAGCTGCTAAGATGTTTTTAAATAAATATAAACATAAAAAAATTGTTGAAAATACTAATAGAAATAATGAATTAAAAGGGGAGGCAATTTAATATGGATAATTTGATGTCAGCAATCGTATCACCAGATTTTATTTTCTCCATTTTAAGACTGACCACACCTATATTATTAGCAGCGTTAGCAGCCTTAATAACGGATAGGGCTGGAGTTATGAATATAGGTTTAGAGGGTATAATGCTTTCGGCAGCACTAATGGGAGTAATCGGTAGTGCATTTTCACAAAATGCTTTCATAGGGTTTTTATGCGCTATTCTCACAGGTACTATTCTAGGGATTATAATGTCATATTTTGCTTTAAATTTAAAAACCGATATAATTTTAACTGGAATAGCCATTAACTTACTTGCATCTGGAGGAACAGTGTTTTTGCTTTATTCGGTGGCGAAGGACAAGGGGATGTCAACATCTCTTCCTAGCTTAACATTACCGGTTATAAATATTCCTATTATAGATAAAATTTCTGTTTTGGGAGATATATTGTCAGGACATAATATATTGACTTATTTAGCATTTATACTTGTGTTTTTGGTATGGTTATTCTTATATAAAACACCTCTTGGTTTACAACTTAGAGTAGTTGGAGAAAATTCACGTGCAGCTGAGAGTGTAGGGATAAATGTAAAAAAGATACAATATATTTCACTTATATTTAGTGGAATAATCGCCTCTATGGGTGGAGCTTATATGTCAATGGGTTATATGGACAAGTTTGCAAGAGATATGACGGCAGGTAGGGGATTTATAGCTCTTGCTGCAGAAGCTTTAGGAAGAGGTACTCCATTTGGAACTCTAGTAGCATCACTTATATTTGGAACAGCAGATGCACTAGGAAGTAATCTTCAGGTTTTGGATATACCAGTGCAATTTATTCAAATGATGCCTTATCTGTTTACAATAATAGGACTAGTAATATATTCTATGTCCAAGGCAAAACAGATTAATAAAATAAAAAAGGCTAAAAATTAGGAGGAAAAAATGAAAAAAACAAAAATTTCAAAACTTTTAGCATTAGTGTTAACTGGCGCTATGCTTTTAGCTGGATGCAGTAGCGATAGCGGTAAAGAATCTGCAACTACTGCTAATGATGAACAATTAAACATTGTCATTTTATTAAACGGAACATTAGGTGATAAAGCTTTTTATGATTCTGCTGCAAATGGTGGAACGATGATTGAAGATGAGTTAAAGGCTAAAGTTAAAGTAGTAGAAATGACATATGACGAAACAAAATGGATGCCTACTTTAGTTGATTTTTCAGAAGATAAAGATACTGATATAATAATAGTTGGAACATGGCAAATGGTGGAAAAACTTCAAGAAATAGCGCCACAATATCCAGATAAAAAATATATAATATTTGATTCTGCTGTAGATTATAGTGTTGGTGGCTTAGATAATGTGTATTCTATAGAATATAAGCAAAATGAATGTTCTTTCCTTGCTGGTGCAGTTGCAGCATCAGCTACCAAAAGTGGAACAGTAGGATTTATAGGCGGAATGGAAAACAACGTAATTAATGATTTCCTTGTAGGATATATTCAAGGTGCCAAGCATATAAAAGAAGATGTAAAAATGCTTATAGGATATGTTGGGAACTTTAATGATAGTGCTAAAGCGAAAGAATTAACTATTGCACAAATTAATCAAAATGCAGATATAATTTATCAAGTGGCAAGTACGGCGGGACTTGGTGTTATAGATGCCGTTACAGAAAAAAATAAACTAGCAATTGGTGTAGATAGCGATCAAGCAGAAGCATTTATGGTAACCGATAAAACTAAAGCAGATCATATTTTAACATCAGCACTTAAGCGTGTAGATCTATCATTATTGCGTGCTATAAAATTAGCTAAAGATGATAAGCTTCCATGGGGAGAAAAAGAACTTCTTGGAATTGAAGAAGGTTGCGTAGGAATAGCTAAAAATGAAACTTTTAAAACTAATGTTCCAGAAGATGTTCTTAAAAAAGTTGATGAACTTGAAAAAGCTATCCTAGATGGAAGTATAAAAGTTGATACTGCATTTGGGAAATCTACAGAAGAAATTCAAGCAATTAAAGATAGTGTAAGATAATTAATAAAAAATAAAATATAACAATTGGCAAGAGTAATCTCTTGCCAATTGTTATAGATAAATTCGAGGTAATTATATGAAAAAGATTCCAATTATAATGGATTGTGATCCAGGACATGATGATGCCATAGCGATGATTCTAGCTTGTGCATCAGAAAAACTAGATGTACGAGCGATAACTACAGTGGGCGGAAACCAAACAGTAGAGAAAACAACAAATAATGCACTTAAAATATTAACATTTATAAATAAGAATATTCCAGTGGCAAAAGGTGCTGATAAACCAATGAGACGAAAGTTAGAAATTGCACCAGAGGTTCATGGTGACACTGGGCTTGATGGACCAGTTATACCGGAAGCTAATCAAGTAGCAGTTGATATGACAGCATATGAATTAATAGCAAAAGTAATAGAAGAAAGTTCAGAAAAAATCACATTAGTACCGACAGGACCACTTACAAACATAGCAATTTTTTTACTGTCATATCCACACCTAAAAACAAAAATAGAACGAATAAGTTTAATGGGTGGCTCAGCAATTGGCGGAAACTGGACAGCATCAGCTGAGTTTAATATATTAGTAGATCCTGAGGCTTCTGATATAGTATTTAGATCAGGTATTCCGATAACTATGTCTGGTTTAGATGTTACCCACAAAGCACAGGTTTATCTTGAAGATATTGAAAAGATTAAAAAACAAGGAGGAAAGGTAGCTATTCTTGTAGCTGAATTGTTAGAGTATTTTATTAAATTTCATAGCGAAATATGTGGTTGGAATTTTGCACCATTACATGACCCTTGTGCTATTGCCTGGTTAATAAATCCTCATATGTTTAGATCAAAAAAACTAAATGTTCAAATTGATATTAGTGGGGAACACACAACAGGATGTACAGTAACTGATTTTTTAAATAGATCAGGTTTAGAACCTAACGTGGATGTTCTTTTAGATGTAGATAGACACGAGTTTATAAATATGATTTTAGAGGCAGTAAATAAATATCATTAATTAGTAGGAGGAGAAAAAATATGAGCAAAATCCCTGTAATAATAGATACAGATCCTGGTGTAGATGATTTTATAGCAATTATGTTAGCAAACAGCATGGATGAACTGGATATACGAGCTATTACGACAGTTGCAGGTAATCAGACACTTGAAATAACAACAAAAAATGCTTTAGATATAGCAGAGTTTTTGAGTATTGAAACACGAATAGCTAAAGGAGCTCAATCTCCACTTAATAAACCACTTACAATAGCGAACAAAGTCCATGGAGATTCAGGTATTGGTCCAGTTAAATTAAAAGACTCCTCAAAAAAATTAGATAAGTATTATGCTTGGGATGTAATTTATCAAGAAGCAATTAAAAATAACGGAAAGATAAATATTGTTGCTATTGGGCCACTTACAAATATAGCAATTGCACTTTTAAAATATGATACACTTTATAAATATATAGAAAAAATTACTATAATGGGAGGTTCAACAGGAACAGGAAATATTACACCATATAGTGAGTTTAATATATATGTAGATCCATTTGCCGCTGATATAGTTTTTAAATCCGGAGTTCCGATTAAAATGGTCGGATTAAACGTTACCATGCAGACAGTTTTAACTCAAGATTTAGTAAAAGATCTTAAACAAATTGATTCAAAAATAAATACCGAAGTATCCATGCTTCTGGATCATATGGCAAATATTTACAATAATTTTGGTTATAACTTTGTCGCTGTTCATGATGCACTTACAGTGGCAAGTGTAGCAAAGCCAGAGATATTAGAATATAAGGATTTTTATGTTACTGTAGAAACAAGAGAAGGTTTAAGTGAAGGAAGGACAGTTGTAGATTTAGATAGGTCTCATCGAAAAGAAAATTTAAATGCTAAAGTTGCACTTAGTGGGAATACCGATATGTTTGTAGATATATTAAAAGAAATGATGAAATTTTATAACTAGAAGAGGTACTGGAAAATGAAGCGAGCATATGAATATGAGTTAATCACAAGCACAAAACCTGTTATTTAAAGTGAAGATAAACAAACTAATGCTAAAAAAATTAATTCACATGAATTTTGGGCTTATAAATTTTATGAAAGCTTTAATTAATATTGTGAAAATGTAGAGTTTTACAATTATGAAAAGAAGGAAAAATAATTATTATCAAACAAAAAATTTTTATAATAAAACATATGCAGATTGGTTTGCACAAATTATTGGAATAGGAGTGGAAACTGCCATTGAAAGCTATATCACTAAGAATATAAAAGAATCATTAATTTCATAAACTTTACTAATTTGCATAGTTAATATTTTTATATATCCTTTTTTATGTTAAAATGAATAAAACGAAAATTATAAAGTATTTATTCTATCCATAGGAGTGATCAAATGAAAATAATATTAGCTTCTAATTCACCTAGAAGAAAAGTTCTATTAAGTGAAGCAAATATCCAATTTATTGTAAAGTCGAAGAATATACCAGAGAATTGGGATAATAAATTTTCCCCAATTTCGACTGCATTGTCACTTGCATATCAAAAAGGTGAAATTATCGCAAATGAAGAACAAAGTAGTATTGTTTTATCAGCTGATACAATTGTTGCTTTAGAAAATGAAATTATAGGAAAACCTAAAAATATTTATGATGCAAGAGAAATAATATGTAAGCTAAATGGAAATATTCATAAAGTTATAACAGCTTTTTCTATAATTTGTTTAGAAAAAAGTATAAAATATTTAAACTATGATATATCATATGTTAAATTTAAAGACTTATTAGATTTTCAGATAGATGAATATATTAAAACTGATGAACCTTATGATAAAGCAGGAGCATATGGAATTCAAGGTTTAGGAAGTAATTTAGTAGAATATTATGATGGAGATATTAATAATATAATAGGCTTACCAATCAAAAAGGTTGTTAATTCTTTAAATAAAATTTTTGGAGAATAATCAAATGGGAAAAATAAAATTATTAAATACTAATGAAAGACCAAGAGAAAAGCTGACTCTTAATGGAATTGGCTTTCTTAGCAATTCAGAGCTACTAGCTATTCTTTTAAACAATGGTAGTAAAAATAAATCTGCTATTGAATTAGGTGATGAAATTATTTTAAAAGTTGATGGTATTAGAAATTTAATGGATATAACCTTAACCGAACTTATGGAGATTAATGGAATTGGAATTGCAAAAGCAAGTAGAATATTGACAGCATTAGAGCTAGCAAAACGTATATCTAAGACAAATCGAATGGATAATCTAAAATTTGATTCTCCTTTGTCAATTTTTAACGCTTATTCTGATGAATTAAGATATTTAAAAAAAGAAATATTTAAAATTATTTTATTAGACACTAAAAACAGGTTATTAACAGATATTTTAATATCTGAAGGATCTTTAAGCTCTTCTATAGTTCACCCTAGAGAAGTTATGATTCCTGCAATAAAAAACAGTGCTTCTAAATTAATTTTATTACATAATCATCCTTCAGGAGATCCTTATCCTAGTCAAGAAGATATAAATATTACTAAAATTTTGATTGAGTGTGGGAAATTATTAGATATACCTGTATTAGATCATATAATTATCGGTGAAGGATGTTATTATAGCTTTAAAGAAAAAAATAATATATTTAAATAGGGGGAAATATGAAAATTAATGATTTTTGTTTAAAAAATACAGAAAATCAAGAAATATGTACAAATAATTATAGAGGTAAGAGAATGGTAATATTTTTCTATCCAAAAGCAAATACACCTGGCTGAACAAGTGAAGTAAAAGCCTTTATGGATTATAGGGCAGAGTTTGATTTACTGAATACTATTATAATCGGAATTAGTAAAGATACAATAAAAGCAAATAAAAAGTTCAAAGAAAATAATAATATTGAATTTGATTTACTTTCAGATGTAGAAACTTCGGTATGCAATGAATTTAATGTTCTTGCAGAAAAATCACTATTTGGAAAAAGTTACATCGGAATCATTCGAAGTACTTTTATATTTGATGAACATGGCGATTTGATGAAATCGTTTAAAAATGTTAAATTAAAAGGACATGTTGAGGAAGTACTGAACATTCTAAAATAAATCAATTGATTTTATTTTAACATTTTATGCAATAAACACTTCAAAATTATTCATTAATGATGAAAATATTTTAATTCTTGTTAATATAATGTTATATTAATATAGAGGTGATTATTTTGATCAATTTTGCTAATTTAAAAAAAGAAATTAAAGTTACCGAAACAATTTTGCGTGATGCACACCAATCATTAATAGCGACTAGACTTACAACAGAAGAAATGTTACCTATTCTTACAACACTTGATGGAGTAGGGTATAATGCCCTT
>JBOFZL010000012.1:0-3292 GCA_051655155.1 Filifactoraceae bacterium | reverse complement strand
GAATAATCAAACTTCTTGATAAACAATTTAACACCACCCCACTTACAAATATATTATATCAAAAAAGGGTGACTTTGTACAAATATATTAAATATTCTTATATGATTACTATTGTTTTTTTTTAATTTATGCTAAAATTAAATTGTTGAATAAAACACAAATTTAAAGGAGTGAGTTAGTAATGAAATTTTCAAATCGAATCACAAGTATGCAATCTTCGCCTATAAGAAGATTAGTTCCTTATGCACAAGCAGCTAAAGCTAAAGGAAAAAAAGTTTATCACCTTAACATTGGTCAACCTGACGTAAAGACACCGGAAATATTCTTTAATACAATCCGTAACTTTAACGAAGATGTGTTGGCATATGCATTATCTCAAGGAATACCTGAGCTTATTGATGCAATGATAAAATATTATGCTCAATACGATATGCATTTTGATGAGCAACAAATACTTATTATGAATGGTGGTAGCGAAGCCCTTATGTTTGCAATAATGGCAATTTGCGATCCCGGCGATGAAATTCTTGCACCTGAACCATTCTACACAAATTATAATGGTTTCGCATCAGCAGTAAATGTAAGCGTTAAACCAATAACCACATATGCTGAAAAAGGATTCCACCTTCCATCAAAAGAAGATATAGTTTCAAGAATCACAGAAAAAACAAGAGGTATTTTACTTTCTAACCCTGGTAATCCAACAGGTTGCGTATATACCTCTGAAGAAATTCAGATGGTTGCAGATGTAGCTAAAGAGCATGATTTATATATAATTGCCGACGAGGTATACAGAGAGTTTGTATATGATGGTCTTGAATATACAAGCTTTGGAAACATCTCAGAAGTTGAGGATAGAGTTATAATAATAGATAGTATATCTAAAAGATTCAGTGCATGTGGAGCTCGTATAGGTTCTCTAGCTTGTAAAAATAAAGATCTTATGGCACAAATAATGAAACTTTGTCAAGGAAGACTATGTGTTCCAACAATAGAGCAATTTGGAGCTGCAGAACTTTATAAGTTGCCAATGAAATATATGATGGAAACTGCAAATGAATATAAATCTAGAAGAGACGTGGTTTTTTCCGCTCTACAAAAAATGGATGGGATCCTTTGCGAAGAACCAAAAGGAGCACTTTATGTTGTAATTAAAATGCCTGTAGATGATGCAGAAAAATTCATCATATGGATGCTGAATGAATTTGATGTAGATGGAGAAACTGTAATGCTTGCACCAGCTGAAGGCTTCTATGCTACTCCTGGAATGGGTGTAAATGAAGCTAGGATAGCTTATGTTCTAAACTCAAAAGAACTTGAAAAAGCAATGTATATTCTTGATAAAGCACTTAAAGCTTACCCTGGCAGAACAATCTAGTTAAAAAAGTGTCGCTAACTTTATAATTGATTAGCGACACTTTTTATATCTTTAAATAAAAAAACTATTACCAAAAGTAACAGTCTAAATAATTTTTAATATTTTAATAAATCATATATTTTTTATAAATTTGAACTTGGTGCGACTGGAGGGATTTGAACCCCCGACCAATCGGTTCGTAGCCGAGTACTCTATCCAGCTGAGCTACAGTCGCATGTTAACGTGCTTAATATTTATACCACAGTTTTATTTTTTTTGCAATCCTTTTATATTAATTTATTACTGAAAAATTTCACTTTTCTTTCTAACCTTTTAAACAACATTTAATATAGTTACTGTTATAGTAAGCATATAAAACAAAATCATTCCTACATTTAGATTAACCGTGCTAAAGTTAGTATGCTCTTGTATATTATATTTCATCTCATCTGTAACTAAAAGTTCCCTTCCATTTTTATAGAATATAATAGTTCCACAAACTAAAGCCCAAATTATAAAAGTTATCGCTATTGTTTGTCCATATGGAATAATTAAATAAGAAAAAGTTCCAAAAAGCATAGGAATAATAATCCCTCCTACAAAATTAATAATTCCATGTAAAATTATTGAATTTTTTATACTTCCACTTCTAATAGTTACACAAGCAAAAACTAAACCTACACCAAAAGCATATATCCCCTGTACTATGTTCATATGGTACATTCCAAACAATAATGCTGAAATAAAAATTGCCCACTTTGTTCCTATAACTCTAAGCTTCTTTAAAATCCAGCCTCTAAATATAAGCTCCTCAAAAATAGGTGCTAAAATACATATGGCTATAAATAATAATCCAATTCCATCTCCCCCAGTTTCCCTTATCCAGCTTTCAAAAGGACTAACATCCTTTATACCTATAAAAGATATTATAATAGCTCCTATAATACTAAATAAAATTATTGTCCCCAAAGATAAAATTGCCAATTCTATCATTTCAAAAAAACTGTAACTCTTAGTTTTAGAGATTTTTTCAGTTTCAATTTTTTCTGTTATATGTCTAAACACAAAAACTCCTATTATATAGAAACCTATAGCATTTGATATTATAAATTTTAGCATATGATTTATATTAGGAAATTTAATATCCAAAAAATATTCTACCAAACCTTGTACTACCATACTTATAATAGCCATTATAAATAAACCTATCCCTATAGTACTACAAATATTTTCCACATCTTTCCTTGTCAACATATTTGTATCCATAAATCCTCCTAAATCACTTATATATACATTAATAAAAGCTGTATTAAATAAGTATACTTTGAATATTTAAAAATCTCCAAAGTATACTTATCGTTATATTTAGTTAAGTGAGGATGTACAGAATCCACATTTTGTTGCTTCTATCGCTACATTATTCTTGCAATAAGGACATTCTTTTGTAGTTGGTGCTGCTTCTTCTTCAGTGCGACCTAATGTCTTTGCACTATTAATCAATTTTACCATCGTAAAAATTACGAAAGCCATTAAAATAAAGTTGATTATAGCTGTCAAAAATGATCCATATTTAATCTGCACTTCTCCTACCATAAATACCTTATCACTAAAATCTTGATTCGCAAAAACCCCAATAAATGGTGTAATTAAATCATTAACCAGAGAATCAACTATTCCTTTAAAAGCACCTCCTATTACAACCCCGACAGCCATATCCATAACATTTCCACGTAATGCAAACTCCTTAAATTCTCCTAAGAATTTTTTCATAAAAACCTCCATCTTATACATATATTTTTAATAAGTTCTGATAAAGTACTTTGTAAAAATACTTTCTGGTGCGGCTGACAAGATTTGAACTTGCACGGGATTACTCCCACTAGCCCCTCAAGCTAGCGTGTCTGCCATTCCACCACAACCGCATACTTAATATAT
>JBOFZL010000011.1:0-1826 GCA_051655155.1 Filifactoraceae bacterium | reverse complement strand
TGTAACTCTTGCCACGTTTGTAGCGCTTTATATGGAGCATTTTTTATTCTCCAATAAATATGTACACCCCTACCACTATCTATAACCATACTTGGCTTGGGTATTTTTCCTTCATAATAAAGTAGCCATATCCTATATACTGTCTCTGTTTTTTCAAGCCCCATAACCCTACAATCTATATCTTGAAATAAAGCTCTAAACTGTCTTATATTATCAACTCTTCGTTGAGGTATATACATTGTATTTGGTGTTAAAAATACATCTTTATTATTCTTAAACTCCAAAGCAGTGTCTGTTAAACTATCTTTTTTAGTATTATTAATTAAGATATCGTTTTCCTTTTGATTCAACTGAACTAATTGTATATAACCATCTGTACTATTATCATATAAATGATTACAAAATGTATTTATTTGCACAAAAAATTCCCCTCTATTTTTCGTTTTATACACTAAAGATAAGAAAGAACCTCGATTTCTATATAATAAATATTAACATATATTGATATATTAGTATATATTCTTCGATTTTTCTATTTTATTCTACTCAAAACAAAAAGACCAATTATTTATAATAATTGACCTTTTTGTTCTAAATTTTTATTTATAATAATTATTTTAGTATTCCACCATGGAAATTACATTCATAAATCTTTTTATCCATATAATAAATCTCTTCACTTCCATTGAAAAACTCTATATTTCCAACTACTTTTGAAACATACACATACTCTCCCCAAGACATAAACTCAGGACCTCTGAAGGGCATGTCACTACTTACTTCTTTTAAAGCTGATTTTAAAAAATCTCCATTAAATTGATCTCCTAAAACCCTTCCATAATAGTTCATTGACCAGATGGCACTATTTCCTTCATAAACCAACTCTTGACCTGAAAACATAGAAGACCCTGCAAAAGAATCATGATATTTATAATTTTCGTTTTCATATATATAATCATGTGTATCCATTCTATAAGGTTCTACCTTACCTTGTTTAGAAGCATAAGTAGATTTTTTAGCATCTACAAGAAAACTACGAAGCGCATTTAAACTAATCTCTTCATGTTCATAAGTTTGACAATCATCTGATTTCACTAAAGTATCAATAGTTACTCCAAATAAATCTGAGATATCAATTAAGTACTCTAAACTTGGAATTATAACTCCCGATTCCCATTTAGTTATAGTTTGTCTAGAGACACATAATTTCTCAGCTAACTCCTCTTGAGTTAACATATTCTTTTTTCTAAAGTAATTTATTTTTTTATTAAGCATATTAAATCTCCTCCTATAAATACAATACTTCTCTATGGATCTATTTTGTAGCAACTACTGTTTACATTTTGGATATTTATATATAAAAATCCAGGATATATATCTTAAACTATATCTCCTGGGCTCTTAATTTTTTACATACTTTAATATAAATTCAAACTACTTTAAAACAAAGTTATATTAATTCATTTTAAAATTAGTTTGAATTTATAATTAATGTAAAAATAATTTATATTTAATTTATTTTTTATTTTTTTTTACTTTATTTTCCTTATCATACTTCTTTACCATTTCAGAGACATTGAAACTACTTGGTAAATTAGTCTTAGTAGTATTTACTGTTCCTTTTATTAAAGCATTTATAGTCTTTTGAACTGTAGTATTTTTTAATACTGAAACAGCTTTTAAAATCTCTAATTCATCTTCTTCTAAGTAAACTGTAAGAGGTACTTTTTTTACTTTCTTTTCTTCCTTCATAGCTAATAAATTTACACCATCTATATCTATCTCAAGGTTATTTTCGATAACTTTATCAACTTTGTTTTGATAGT
>JBOFZL010000010.1:0-5847 GCA_051655155.1 Filifactoraceae bacterium | reverse complement strand
TTATGGGAGGCTCTATGAGTATTGGACATGGAGCTCAACAGGTATTTAACATGGAAGGCGCTACTAAGAAGAGAGTGGTTTCTGTTTTAGGGGATTCTACATTTTTTCATACAGGAATGAATTCGCTATTAGATGTTGTTTATAATGGAAGCAATTCTATTAATGTTATTTTGGATAACAGAATTACTGGTATGACAGGGCACCAAGAAAATCCTGGCTCAGGCTACACCCTTCAAGGAAGAGTTGTTGAAGAAATTAATATAGAAGGTATTGTCAGAGCTTTTGGTATAAAAAATGTTATAACTGTAAATCCTAATAATCTTAAAGAGATGAGAACGGCTTTTGATACTGCTTTAGCTTCTGAGGAGATGTGGGTGATAATAACTAGATATCCTTGCGTTTTAAAGAAATTATCTAATGAGGATAAGAGAGAGTTTGTTGGAGCATTTACAGAAAAATGTCATGTTGATGTGGAAAGATGTATAGGTTGTAAACTTTGTACAAAAACTGGTTGTCCGGCAATATCTTTTAATAAGGAAGCTAAAAAATCACATATTGATCCTGCTATGTGCGTAGGTTGTACAGTTTGTCTACAAGTATGTCCTAAGCAAGCTATAGTTAAAGGGGGGAATTAAGATGACTAAGAATATTCTTTTGGTAGGAGTAGGTGGACAGGGTACTATACTTGCTGCAAAGCTACTGACTAATGGTCTTTTAGAGGCTGGATATGATGTTAAGATGAGTGAAATTCACGGAATGAGCCAAAGGGGAGGATCGGTTTCTTCTCAGGTTAGGTATGGAGATAAAGTTGAGTCTCCTGTTATTGAGCTTGGAGGGGCAGATATGATTGTTTCTTTTGAGCAGATGGAGGCGTTAAGGTGGCTTGAATATCTTAAGCCTGATGGAAAGATAGTCGTTAATGATTATAAAATAAATTCTATGCCTATTCTTACAGGGAAGCGAGAGTATCCAGAAGGAGTTCTTGAGCTTTTAAAGGAAAAGGTAAATACTAAGGTTGTGGAGGCTGAGAAAAAAGCTCACGAACTTGGAAATTCCAAGGTTATGAATGTTATATTACTTGGAACTATAATTAAGTTAATGAATCTTGAGGATATTAATTGGAACAAAATATTAGAAGACAATGTAAAACCAGCTTTTATTGAACTTAACAAGCAAGCTATTGAGCTTGGTATGAGTCTTGTTTAGGAGGGTATATGAATTATAGAATTTTAGCAATAAACCCAGGTTCTACTTCTACTAAGATTTCAGTTTATGAAAATGAAAATGAGCTTATAACTACGACTCTTAATCATAGTGCTGATGAGATAAGCCAATATTTGCATATTCAAGATCAGTTTCCTATGAGGAAAAAGGCTGTTTTGGAGTTTCTTAGTGAAAATGGTTATGATATAAGTGATTTTTCTGGTATCGTTGGTAGGGGAGGATTATTGCCTCCGGTTAAGTCAGGTGCCTATGAAGTCAATGATTTAATGATTGACACTCTTATGAACAGACCTTATGTTGAACATGCTAGTAATTTAGGGGCTATTATTGCTTATGATATAGCTAAGGAATTGGGAATTAAAGCCTATATATATGATTCCGTTAGGGTTGATGAGCTTCAAAATTTAGCTAGAATTTCAGGAATGCCAGAAATTCCAAGAGAAAGCTCAGTTCATGCTTTAAACTCTCGTGCTATGGCTATGAAGGCAGCAAAGCTTAAAGGTAAGAGGTATGAGGAGTCAAATTTTGTTGTGGCTCATCTTGGTGGAGGAATTACACTTTCTGCCCATAATAATGGGAAGATGATAGATATTGTTTCTGATGATGAAGGACCATTTTCGCCAGAAAGATCCGGAAGAGTACCGTGTAACAGTCTTGTTAAGTTGTGTTATTCAGGGAAATATGATCAAAAATCAATGGTAAAGCAGTTAAGAGGCAAAGGTGGCTTGGTGGCGTATTTAGGGACTGTAGATGCCAGAGAAGTTGAAAAAATGATTGAAAATGGCGATGAAAATGCAAGGCTCGTATATGAGGCTATGGCATACCAGATTGCAAAAGGTGTAGGTGAAATGGCAACTGTTCTATTTGGAAAGGTGGATGGGATTATTCTTACCGGTGGCATTTCGTATAGCAAGATGTTAACCAGCTGGATTAAAGAAAGAGTAGAGTTTATAGGTGAAGTTATAATCTTGCCTGGAGAAAACGAAATGGAATCATTGTCCTTGGGGACTTTAAGAGTTCTAAGAGGAGAAGAAGTTGCAAGAGAGTACACTGAAGAGTAAAATTAATTTAAAAACTTTTAAAAATATCTAGACTTTTATATTTGAAAGTGGTAAACTATATGAGCATGTAAATTTTTAGGGTGGGGTAATGGCTTTGCCCTAAAAGTAGTGCTTAACAGTTATATCATAGGATTTTATAATGTATAACTATTAGCCTTTACTTGTTATAGTAAAGGCTATATTTTATAGTAGCTTAAGCATATATCGCCTAAGCAATACTAGTAGCAGTTGGTTTGCAATAAAAAATTTTAACAAGGAGGTGCGCAAATGCCAACTATTAACCAATTAGTTAGAAAGGGCAGAGAAGAAGTAATTTCTAAATCTACAGCCCCAGCACTTCAAAAGGGTTTAAACACTCTTAAGAAGAAGGCAACTGATATTTCAGCTCCACAAAAAAGAGGAGTTTGTACATCAGTGAAAACAGTAACACCTAAGAAACCTAACTCAGCACTTAGAAAAGTAGCCAGAGTAAGACTTACAAATGGAATGGAAGTTACTGCTTATATTCCAGGTGAAGGTCACAACCTTCAAGAACACAGTGTGGTATTAATAAGAGGAGGAAGAGTAAAAGACCTTCCAGGAGTTAGATATCATATTGTAAGAGGATCTTTGGATACTTCAGGAGTAGACAAGAGAAGCCAATCAAGATCAAAATACGGTGCAAAGAGACCAAAAGCTGCTAAGAAAAAATAATTTCAGTATTGTACAGTGCGTAAATATATAAAAATATATAGGCGCAACGCTGTGTAATAAGCATGTCGAGTACCGATGATTTAACCATTAATCATTAAGGAGGGAAGAATAGTGCCAAGAAAAGGTAATGTTCCAAAAAGAGAAGTACTTGCAGATCCAATTTATGCAAGTAAAGTAGTAACAAAGCTAATAAACAAGGTGATGCTAGACGGTAAAAAAGGTGTGGCGCAACATATAGTTTATGGAGCTTTTGAAGAGATTAAAGAAAAGACTGGGGAAGATCCAGTTGAAGTTTTTGAAAAAGCTATGAACAACATAATGCCTGTATTAGAAGTTAAGGCAAGAAGAGTTGGAGGAGCTAACTATCAAGTACCAATGGAAGTTAGACCAGAGAGAAGAGAAACTCTTGGACTTAGATGGCTTGTAAGATATACAAGACTAAGAAATGAAAAAGGTATGACTGCAAAGTTAGCTAGAGAGATAATGGATGCAGCAAACGGAACTGGAGCATCAGTTAAGAAGAAAGAAGATACACACAAAATGGCTGAAGCGAACAGAGCATTCGCGCACTATAGATTCTAATAATAGTATAGTTGCTAGTTAATAAGCAGAAAGGAGTTGCAAATTTAGTGGCAAGACAATTTCCTTTGGAAAGAACAAGAAATATAGGAATAATGGCACATATAGATGCCGGAAAAACAACGACTACAGAGAGAATATTATTCTATACAGGAAAAACTCATAAAATAGGAGAAACTCACGAAGGTGCATCTCAGATGGACTGGATGGAGCAGGAAAAAGAGAGAGGTATTACAATTACTTCTGCTGCAACAACTGCTGAGTGGAAAGATCACAGAATTAATATAATAGATACTCCGGGACACGTAGACTTCACAGTTGAAGTTGAACGTTCTTTAAGAGTACTTGATGGAGCTGTGGCAGTTTTCTGTGCTAAAGGTGGGGTTGAACCTCAATCTGAGAATGTATGGAGACAAGCAAACACTTATGGAGTTCCAAGAATAGCATTCGTTAATAAAATGGATATTATAGGAGCAAACTTCCTAAGAGTAGTTGATATGATGAAGGATAGACTTGGTGCCAATGCAGTTGCTATGCATTTGCCAATTGGTGCTGAGGATAGTTTTGAGGGAATTATAGACCTTATGATAATGAAGGCATATATTCCTCATGATAAGCTTGGAACAGAAATGCAAGAGGTGGAAATACCTGATCATATGCTAGAACAAGCTAAAGAATATAGAGAAATAATGGTAGAAAAGATAGCGGAATTGGATGAAGAGTTAACTATGAAGTTTCTTGAAGCTGAAGAAATTTCTATTCAAGAACTAAGGTCTGCTCTTAGAAAAGGTGTAATCGCTTGTGAGATAAACCCTGTATTCTGTGGTTCTGCTTATAGAAACAAAGGTGTACAGCTTGTGCTGGATGCAGTTGTAGACTATATGCCATCTCCAGTTGATGTACCTGCTATAACAGGGGTATTACCAGATGGAGAAGAATCATCAAGAAAATCATCTGATGAAGAACCTTTCTCTGCGCTTGCATTTAAGATAATGGCTGACCCTTTTGTAGGAAAACTTGCATTTTTTAGGGTTTATTCAGGAGTTCTTAATTCAGGATCTTATATAATTAACTCTACTAAAAACAAGAAAGAAAGAATAGGACGTATTCTGCAAATGCATGCAAATACTAGAGAAGAAATAACTACAGTATATGCAGGTGATATTGCTGCGGCTGTAGGACTAAAAGATACAACAACAGGTGATACACTTTGTTCTCCAGATGCTCCGATTATTCTTGAATCAATGGAGTTCCCTGATCCGGTTATCTCAGTTGCTATAGAGCCAAAAACTAAAGCAGCTCAAGAAAAGATGGGAGTAGCACTTCAAAGACTTGCTGAAGAAGATCCTACATTTAGAGTAAGAACCGACCAAGAAACTGGCCAAACTATAATTTCAGGAATGGGTGAGCTTCACCTAGAAATTATAGTAGACAGGATGTTAAGAGAGTTTAAAGTAGAGGCAAATGTTGGAGCGCCACAAGTTGCATATAGAGAAACAATCAAAAATGCTGTTGATATTGAGCATAAGTATGCTAAACAATCAGGTGGTAGAGGACAATATGGTCATGTTAAGATAAGAATGATTCCTCAAGAGCCAGGTGCTGGATATCAGTTTGTTAATGCAGTAGTTGGAGGAGCAATACCAAAAGAGTATATAGGACCAGTAGATGCAGGAGTTCAAGGAGCTATGGAGTCAGGAATACTTGCAGGTTATCCGGTAGTTGACGTAAAAGTAGAACTTTATGACGGATCCTATCACGAGGTTGACTCATCTGAGATGGCATTTAAGATGGCTGCATCTATGGCATTTAAAGATGGTATGAAGAAAGCTCAATCTGTTATTCTTGAGCCAATTTTTAAGGTAGAGGTTGTAACGCCAGAAGATTACATGGGAGATGTTATGGGTGACCTTAACTCTCGTCGTGGTAGAATAGAAGGTATGGAAGCACAACAAGGAGGAGCTCAGGCTATCAAAGCTATGGTTCCACTTTCAGAGATGTTTGGATACTCTACTGACTTACGTTCTACAACACAAGGTAGGGCAACTTATACAATGATATTTGATCACTATGAAGAAGTTCCAAATTCTATTGCTAAGAAGATAATGGAAGAAGGAAAGTAAAAGTGTTTATTTAAATTTTTATAGAAAATAATAAAATAAGGAGGCATTTACAATGAGTAAAGCTAAATTTGAAAGAAGTAAACCACACGTTAACATCGGAACAATAGGCCACGTTGACCACGGAAAAACAACATTAACAGCAGCGATAACAAAAACATTACATGCAA
>JBOFZL010000009.1:0-5185 GCA_051655155.1 Filifactoraceae bacterium | reverse complement strand
TTTTTATGATTTTATATTTAAACTGATAAAATACCGTCAAATAAATTCCGATTTATTTGACGTTTAATTAATATAATAATTTAATAAACGTTGTAATTCAACGGTTATATAAGTATTTATATTAAAATTTTTTTAAAATAACTATAAATACTTATGCATAATTGTATTCTAAATTTAAAATTTCTTATATTTCCACTTAACTACTACTATTTGAATGTTAAATTCTTTAATATCAGATGTAGATAGACTTAATTTAGTAAAAATATAATTTATAGTATAATTAATATAAATTTATTCGCAATTGTTATATAATGTGAAATAAGAACACTTCACATAGAATATATATAAATGGGAAGTTATGGGGGATAGGAATATGATAACAATATTAAGTATAGTAATGATAGTCTTGGGATTTTTGCTTGTGGTTGAAACTATTAAAGAAAGATATGATAAAAAGTATGAAGAAGGATATAATAAAATTGATTTTTTCATAAATTTAGTTAAAGGAATCTATTCTTTAATAATAGGGTTGTTGGCAATATTAAATATAATATCAGAAAGAAGATTTATTATCCTTATGACTTTACTTTGTATTTTAAATATTTTTAGTAGCCTTAAAAATAAAAAGCAAGCAAATCAGTAAAGTTAAAAGGTAAATTTCAATTTATAGATTCGCTTTAATGAATAATATTAATATAATACGAACTTAAGGTAGGAGCTATTCCTGCCTTTTTTTATTACCTAAACTAATTCCATAAATCTTTTCTTTATAATGTTTAATGTTAAGTTGCAATCTAAACTAGCTATTCAATCTGGGATTCTAATTCCTCTAATTGGTGCATATTTAAATTTTCAACAAGTTTAATTAATTAGTAATTAAGTGACATAATATTTCTCATATCAATTAGGGTCTATATATTATTATGCCGCAAAATATATTCAAAATACTTGATTTATTATCATATGAAAAAAGACTACAATAAATTAGTTATATTTATCATTATATTATATTTAAATATATAATCATTATTTTAAACTTTATTTTTCTTATACAATAGAGAATATATCTGTTTACATAATGCTATAAATATCGCTTCTATTATACATTTTATTGGTTTAGTAATAAATATATAAATTAATTAACCCTAGTATTTTCAATGTTTAGTATTGATTTAAAAGAAATTTAAAAATAAATTAAATTTAAATTAATATTATTTTATTTTAAATTTATATATAATTTTTTATAATTTATTATTAATTCATATAAAACTTGTTTTTACTTTATTATTAATTAATTATTACTTCATTTTTAATTTATATATTTTTTATTGTATACATAATAATATTACAATAAAATTTAAATACTAATTCTAGTGCTTATATATAATATAAGTTTAAATATTAGAAAAAATAAATCACTTTATTTTTCCTAATATTTATATATATTTAAAATTCCTTTAAAAATAGTTACATCATTCATTCTACTGAATAATCTTAGAGGGTTTACTATTTTTTATTAATACTAGATATTGAAAATAATTTGTGATAGGTTTACCTTTATAGTCAATGGCATTTGTGTCAAATGGATTTAGTTGATTTGTTAAATGGAGATTTATTATTATTTAATTTAAATATAGTTGCTTTAGAATCTGTGTTTATGTAATCTTTAAATAACTGTTTATCTATATATGAATAACTATGACCAATATTGTTTTCATCAAAATAATATCCATAATCTATTGATAATATTTTACCTTCATACTCTGTATCACTGTTTAGTAATGATGCAAAATAATTTGAATCACATAAATCAACATTACTATAAAATTCATCTTGATATACATGTGTTTTACCCCACTGACCAAAGTACACTGGATTTTTTAGCTTTGAATCTATTTCTTTAAAATTTTCATATGTATACATATCTCTTTTATTCATATATTCACCCATATCTTTAGAACTTACACGGGCTTCACTATAATCTATTAAATCATTTATTACAATTTGAAATCCTTCAAAATCATCTTTAAATATATTTTTATAGTTCTCTTCATTAATCTCTATATCTTTAATTAATTTATCTAATATAATCAACAGATTTCTATTACTATTTATTGACATATAGCTAAAATCTTTTAATGTATTTAATAATGATACTAACTCATTAGTCATAGCTTTATTATCATCTAAAATATCAAGTATATACCTGTAGCTTGCTTGGGATTCTATATCAACTCCTACTATTTTAATACGTTTATCTTCAGGTAGTTTTTGATTAAAATTATAGATATCAATATAATGTTTATATCTTTCCTCAGTATAATACTGTTGACCTTTTTTATATATCTTAAAATAATCTTTTAGTATTTCTTCATCTCCATTTTCTAGATATTTATTTAGAAAATAAGCGTCGGCATATCCTAACTCTGCTAAATAATAATCTACACCAATTTCTTTTTGAAAGTATTTTAAAAGTTTCATTTCAATATTAGTATTTTCACTTATATTATGATGTTCACCTGCAAAAATAATTTTTTTATCTTTTATATCCTCTGAAAATATTTCTAGTCCTGATAAGTCCTCTTTGTCATTTAAATTTAAATCCGAATGATTTTTTTTAAGATATGATTCAACACTTAAATCTGATTGAGATGTATATAGCAATATTGATATAGTTGATATTAATAATATTATTAAAATAAATTTTTTCAAAGTAATTTACCTCCTTTATTATAAATTATGATTTAAATATTAATTATTATAACTAATACGTTATATATCTTTTTTAACTAATAGCTCTATTTTTTAATAAACTTTGAAAGTAGATATAATTATAAAGAATATGATTATGGATAATCCTATACATTCTACAATAGATATCATTTATATTTTGGAGATATACTATCTAATAAAATATAATAGTACATTGAGCTGTTATATAAACCCTTCAAATGTGATATAGTTAATAAAAAAGAGGTTGTTATTATAATAAAGAGGGTGTATAAATATGAACAATAGTAAAGTATTAAAGTTTTTATTAGGACTAGTTGTTGATATAGGAATAAGTTTAATTATAGGTTTAGGACCTGCACTAACAGTTTTATTTGCACTAGTATATGTATTATTTTCTATATCAGATATAAAGATGTTCTTACAAGAATATAGATCTATTTAGATTTTTATTTCAATATAGATTCTATAAAAGTATATAGCTAGAAGTTTTAAGAAATCATTCACTATATAGATATTAAATCAGAAATTTAAAACACAAAACTGACTATGTACATATATAAATATCTTTATTTTAACTAACCAAACAATAAAGCTCTAATTGATAAATTAGGTTTACTTTTATCAATTAGAGCTTTTATCACTATAGAAACTATATATTTATCAGATAATCTTTTATTTTATGTGGGATAGATTAGATTTAAATACACAGGTTAAAATTTATAATATTAATAATAAAATAGTGGGGGATAAATAAATGGATAAAATAAAAAATATAGGTATGGTTGTAGCTGTTGAAATCGATGCTGCATTAAGTGAATTTGGAGTTCCAGTTCAGGAACTAAAATTTGTAGGCTATTCAGTATATCAATATAAGTTGGGTGAAGGTAACTTATTTGTTATTCACAGTGGAGCAGGTGAAATTGCAGCTGCTATGACAACTCAGTTTTTAATATCACAGTTTAATGTAGATTTAATTGTAAATTTCGGTGTTGTAGGTGGTTTAACACCAGAGATGTCTTTAGCAAGAACTTGTGTTGTTGAGAGCATTGTTCACTATGATTTTGATACTTCTGAAGTTGATGACTGTGAGGCAGGAAGATATCTTGATTATTCTAGTACTCATATATCTACCACACCAGAAATTGTAGATTTAGTTGTTAAGATTGATCCATCATTAAAAAAAGTAATTTGTGCATCAGGAGATAAGTTTATTGGTAAAAAAGAAAGAAAAGAAGAGTTACATAATACATATAAAGCTGATATCTGTGAAATGGAGGCTGCTGGAATTGTATTAACTTGTAATAAAAATAAAGTTCCATGTTTATTTATAAAGACTGTATCCGATAGTATTATGGGTGGAATAAGTGAGTTTAAAATTGCAGTTGATGAATCTGCAAAAACTTGTGTTAAAGTAATGAATACACTGCTTAATACTATTCAATATTAAGTTTTAAAATAGATAAAACACAAGTTTTTTCTTATACATAAAATCATTAATATTCACTTATATAATCAGTTTTTTTATAAATAATATAGATACAATATATGTAAACTACTATCTAGGGTGGTTATCATTATTAATATATGCAATAATAAAATTAAATTACAACAGGAGGATTCATCATGGGAAAATTAAAAGGAAAGACATTATCAGATAGCTTAAATTCATTAAAGGAATTTCATGAAATACATGATTTTGATTGTAGCGAATTTGATGTAGGAATAAAAGTTATATCTAAGTTAAATAACAAAATTGTACTTGATAAACATGTTCCAGTACGTGTTGTTTTTGATAAAAATATACAATACATAAATATAGTATGGCAAGAGGCTGGAGTAAAAAATTATAGGAGCAAACAACTTTTTGAAAGATACAATCCTAACTTTAATGAAATGATACTTGATGAAAGTAGTGACTCTTTAGAAATTAAATCTGATGATTCAGATAAAATATTGATTATCAATTACTAAAATAATTCTTACAGCATCTGAACAAAATATCGGTGCTATAAAAGCTTATACTAAAGCTAATTTTAAAACTGAAGGCGTTATGAGACAAGCTTTTTATAGAGATGGTAAATTTCATGATAAAATAATAATGGGAATATTAAAAGAAGAATATATCTAGCATTTTAAAAATCACTACACTATTGATATAATCTAATGTTTGAAATAATTTTTTTATACATTATTTATAATTTAAATTAAAATTATTTTTACACTTAATTTGAATTTAATATAATTTAATATTAAATTATATTAAAACTAATAATCATTAAATCCATAAAATTTATACTTAAAAAAACTATTAAATTTTTTCTTAAATTTAGTAGGTAAAGGATGTTTTTTGTAGAATATTTACTATAAATAACATATTTAAGGAGGACCTTTTATGGATTTAAAAATAAGTGACTTACCTCCACAGTTTGAAAATATAGCTATAGAGCTTGGT
>JBOFZL010000008.1:0-27920 GCA_051655155.1 Filifactoraceae bacterium | reverse complement strand
ATCACACCAATAGCAATCGAAGAAGGACTAAGATTTGCAATAAGAGAAGGTGGAAGAACAGTAGGTTCAGGAGTAGTTGCAACAGTAGTTGAATAATTAATTATTAAAATAGTGTGTTGGGAAACTAACACACTATTTTAGATTTTGAAAAAGTACTTGATAGTTAGGATCTTATATGATAGTATTTAGTTCTAAGTTTTTTGCATTGAAAACATAATTTTAAGATTGACAAGTTGTTTTGCTTGACAATCTTTTTTAGTTGTGATAGAGTATTAAAGATGCAATTAATTTTAACACCAATCTATGCGATAGAAATATCCTTCTAAAACCAATTTTAGGATTAATGTAGGAGGTGCACAAATGAGAGTAAAAGTAACATTAGCATGTCAGGAGTGTAAACAAAGGAACTACAATAGCATGAAAAACAAGAAAAACGATCCAGATAGAATCGAACTTGAAAAATATTGTAAATTCTGTAAAAAACACACTACGCATAAAGAAACAAAATAAGTTGAGTGGAGGATGCGTTATGTCAACTGAAGCTAAAGATGAAAAAAAAGGATTAGGAACCTTCCTATCTGAGGTTAGAGTGGAACTGAAAAAAGTTCATTGGCCTGGAAAAAAGGAACTGCTTAATCACACTTTAACAGTGATAATAACTGTTGCTGCAATTAGTGTACTAATCTATCTTATTGATACAGGTTTATCTGTAATCGTAGGAAAGTTTTTAGGATAAGTAGGAGCTAGTCTCTATGAAGTACAGGAGGGACGAAGATGTCAGAGAAGGAAACACCTAAATGGTATGTAATTCATACCTATTCAGGACATGAAAATAAGGTGAAAGCAACTATTGAAAAATCTATCAAAAACAGAAATATGGAAGATATTATCTTAGAGGTATCGGTTCCTATGGAAGAAGTGATAGAGGTAGTAAATGGAAAACAAAAAATAAGACCAAAGAAGATATTTCCGGGTTATTGCTTAATCAAGATGATAGTAACAGATGAGTCTTGGTATGTAGTGAGAAATACTAAGGGAGTAACTGGTTTTGTTGGGCCGAATTCTAGACCTATTGCATTAACTGCCGAAGAGGTAGAAAATATGGGTCTTGAGAAAGAGTCTCAAGTCAATTATGCTATGAACTTCGTTGAAGGAGAGAAAGTATTAATTAAAGATGGTCCATTTGCCAATTTTCAAGGGGTTATAACTAAGACAAATGCACAAAAAGGATTTGTCAGAGTTACCATTTTCACGTTTGGAGATAGAGAAACATTAGTAGACTTAGAGGTTTCTCAGATTAAAAAAATTGACTAAAACCAATAGATACTTATATAGGAGGTGTCAGTTAAAATGGCTAAAAAGGTTGTAGGACAAATAAAACTACAAATACAAGCAGGAAAAGCTACGCCAGCTCCACCAGTTGGACCAGCACTTGGACAACATGGAGTTAACATTATGGGCTTTTGTAAGGAGTACAATGCAAAAACTGCAGATCAAGCTGGACTTATAATTCCAGTAGTTATCACAGTTTATGGAGATAGATCATACTCTTTCATTACAAAAACTCCGCCGGCAGCAGTTTTGATTAAAAAAGCTTGTAAGATAGAGTCTGGTTCAGGAGAACCAAACAAGAAAAAAGTGGCAAAGTTAAAAACCGCTCAATTAAAAGAAATAGCGGAACTAAAAATGCCTGATCTTAATGCAGCTAGCATAGAAGCTGCAATGAGTATGATTGCTGGAACAGCAAGAAGTATGGGCGTTGTAATAGAAGATTAATTCTAAATTGCTTTTAGATTGGTGGGAGGCAAAGAATTTTTACCGTTATTACCACAAGGAGGAACGAAATAATGGCTAAACAAGCAAAGAAGTATGCAGCTGCTATCGCTAAGTATGATAGAGCAAACCTGTATAACGCTTCTGAGGCACTGGGAGTTGTTGTTGAAGTGGCTTCTGCAAAGTTTGATGAAACTGTTGAAGCTCACATAAAATTGGGTGTTGATTCAAGACACGCAGATCAACAAGTTCGTGGCGCGGTAGTGTTACCACACGGAACAGGTAAAGTAAAGAGAGTGTTAGTATTCGCAAAAGGCGAAAAAGCGAAAGAGGCAGAAGCTGCAGGAGCAGATTTTGTTGGAGCAGAAGAACTAGTGCAAAAGATTCAAAGTGAAAATTGGTTTGATTTTGACGTAATAGTAGCAACTCCAGATATGATGGGGTTAGTAGGAAGAATAGGTAGGGTATTAGGACCAAAGGGATTAATGCCTAACCCAAAATCAGGCACAGTAACTTTTGATGTTGCAAAAGCAATTGAAGAGATTAAAGCTGGTAAGGTTGAATATAGATTAGATAAAACTAATATAATTCACGTTCCAGTTGGAAAAGTATCTTTTGGAAAAGAAAAATTATCTGAAAACTTCTATGCACTTATAGAAGCAGTAGTGAAAGCGAAACCAGCAGCTGCAAAAGGACAGTATTTAAGGTCTGTAACATTTGCAAGCACAATGGGACCTGGAGTGAAGGTTAACCCAGTTAGAGTAAATGAATAAATTTTTACTTGACGTAAATGCTGATTTAGTGTAAACTGAGATAGTCAAAATTCATATACCGCAGACAGTAGGTGCAAAAGCTTAATATCCTACCGAGGTGAGAAAAAAATTCCGAATTATTAGGAATCCTCGTGTCTGTATGGTTGCGAGGATTTTTTGTATTATGAATCAGTAAAAAAGGAGGGAAAACATGTCGAAAGCTATAGATATTAAAAAGACTGTAGTTGATGAAATAGTTGACAAAATCGAAAGATCAGTATCTTGCGTAGTTGTTGATTATAAAGGACTTACAGTTGAGCAAGTAACTGAACTTAGAAATAAGTTTAGAGCAGCAGGTATGGATTATAGAGTATATAAAAATACTCTTGTAAGAAGAGCTGCATCAAAAGTTGGGAACATGGAAGAGTTTAATGATCAACTTCTTATAGGAACAAACGCTTTTGCGTTTAGTTACGAAGACGCTGTAGCACCAGCTAAAGTTATAGCTGACTTTGCAAAAACAAATCCAAAACTAAAGTTTAAAATGGGTTATGTTGAAGGCGCATTCTATGATGAAGCAGGACTTGAAAAACTTTCAAAAGTTCCATCAAGAGAAGAACTTATTGCAAAACTACTTGGCAGCCTAAAGGCTCCAATGTCAAACTTTGTGTATCTGTTAGATGCAGTTGCAAAGCAAAAAGAAGAGCAAGGTGCTTAAAAAATAAAAATAATAAAAAAAATATGGAGGTGTCTTAAATGACTATAGAGCAAATTTTACAAGCTATTGAAGAAATGAAGGTTCTTGAGTTAAATGAATTAGTTAAGGCTGCAGAGGAGAAGTTTGGAGTATCTGCTGCTGCACCAGTTGGTGTTGTAGTTGCAGGTGGAGCTGCTGAAGCTGCAGAAGAAAAAACTGAGTTTGATGTAATCCTGTCAAATGCAGGTTCATCAAAAGTAGGAGTTATCAAGGTTGTAAGAGAGATAACAGGACTTGGACTAAAGGAAGCGAAAGATCTAGTAGATGGAGCGCCAAAGCCAGTTAAAGAGGGAGTTTCTAAAGAGGAAAGCGATGATATCAAAGCTAAATTAGAAGCAGCTGGAGCAGCAGTAGAAGTAAAATAATTTAATTTAATAAAAAATAAAAGGAGTTGTTTTTAACAGCTCCTTTTATTTTTTATCAGAAATTAAAATATTATTTGATAAATATCTTGCAAAGCACATGTGAATTATGTTATCATACTTGAATACAATAGAATAAAAATGGGGTAATATGCTCTAATTCAATTCTATAATAAATGAGAGGTGAAGTCTTAATGCCAAAATCACATCCACATCCTGTGAAAATTGGAAGAAAAACAAGAATGAGTTTTTCTCACATCAATGAAGTTGGTGAGTTACCAAATCTAATAGAGTTACAGTTAGATTCTTACAAATGGTTTATCGAAGAAGGTCTTAGAGAGGTGTTTGAAGAGGTTTTCCCAATTGAAGACTATACAGGAAATATTAAGCTAGATTTTATTGATTATTTCCTTGATTCAAAATCAAAGTATGATGTAGAGGAAAGTAAAGAACGAGATGTAAACTATGCAGCACCATTAAGAGTTAAGGTTAAGTTAACTGTTCCAGATGAAGATGGTTCAAAAATAGTTAAAAATGAGAATGGAGACCCTGTGTTTTTAGGAGATTTTCCTTTAATGACAGATAAAGGCACATTCATTATAAATGGGGCTGAAAGAGTAATTGTAAGCCAGTTAGTAAGATCTCCAGGAGTTTACTATGCTCAGGAGATGGATAAGTCAGGTAAAAAGTTAGTTTCTTCAACAGTTATTCCTAATAGAGGGGCATGGTTGGAGTATGAAACAGACTCAAATGATATTGTGTCTGTGAGAATAGACAGAGATAGAAAACAACCTATAACAATGTTGCTTAGAGCTTTTGGTTATGGCTCTGACTTTGATATTAGGGAATTAATAGGAGAAGATGAGCGACTAGAAGCAACTCTTGCTAAAGATAGTACAAAGAGTAGAAATGAGGCGCTTATTGAGATATACAAAAAGCTTCGTCCAGGTGAGCCACCAACGCTTGAAAGTGCAGAATCACTTTTGAACCTGTTATTTTTTGATCCTAAAAGATATGATCTTGCTAAGGTAGGAAGATATAAGTTTAATAAGAAGCTTGCTATTTCAAATAGGATACAAGGTAGAGTTTTAGCGGAAAATATAGTTGATCCTAATACAGGAGAAATTCTTTTTGAAGCAGGGGTTAGAATAAGTAAGAGAGAAGATGCTTATATAGTTGACAACTCAGGGGTTGAAAGTGTATGGGTATACGGAGATGAAGATAAAGAAAAGAAGATTAAGGTTGTGGGAAACAGATTTGTTGATATTAATAATTTTGTTTCTATAGATATATCAGATTTAAAAATCAAAGAAAATGTAAGATATTCAGTTTTAATGGAAATTCTTTCGGAAGATTTAACTGACGAAGAGTTAAAGGCTGAAATAAAACGTAGAAAAAAAGAACTTGTTCCTAAACATATAGTAATAGAAGATATAATTGCGAGTATAAGCTATCAATTTAATCTTTTCTATGGTATTGGAAATGTAGATGATATAGATCACCTTGGAAATAGACGTATAAGGTCTGTAGGAGAGCTTTTACAAAACCAATTTAGAATTGGACTTTCAAGGATGGAAAGAGTTATAAAGGAGAGGATGACAGTTCAAGATCCTATGGAACTTAGTCCAAGTTCTTTAATAAATATTAGACCTGTTACAGCAGCGATAAAAGAGTTTTTTGGCTCTTCACAATTGTCGCAGTTCATGGATCAAAATAACCCTCTTTCAGAACTGACACATAAAAGAAGGTTATCTGCCTTAGGGCCTGGGGGACTTTCAAGGGATAGAGCAGGTTTTGAGGTTAGAGACGTGCATTATTCTCATTATGGAAGAATGTGTCCTATAGAAACGCCAGAAGGACCAAACATAGGTCTTATTAACAACTTATCAATTTATGCAAAGATAAATGAATATGGGTTTATTGAGTCACCATATAGAAAAGTGGATAGAGAAAACAAGAAGGTAACAGAAGAGATTGTGTATCTTATGGCAGACGAGGAGGATCTTTATGTAAGAGCTCAGGCTAATGAGCCACTTACAGAGGATGGATGGTTTGTTAATGAGAGGGTAGCATCAAGAACAAAATCCGGTGCAGTTGTATTGGTAAAAGACACTAATGTAGATTTCATGGACGTTTCTCCCAAGCAGGTAGTGTCTGTGGCTACAGCGATGATTCCTTTCCTTGAAAATGATGATGCTAACCGTGCGCTTATGGGTTCAAACATGCAACGTCAGGCAGTTCCACTTGTTCGTAGGGAAGCGCCTATAGTAGGTACGGCAATAGAGTACCGTTCTGCAAAAGATTCAGGTGCAGTCGTAGTGGCTAAGAATTCAGGTGAAGTTGAAAGAGTATCATCAACTGAAATAGTTGTACTTCGTGAAGATGGGGAAAGAGATAGATATAAATTGCTTAAATTTAAGCGTTCAAACCAAGGCACTTGTATTAATCAAACACCAATTGTTAATAAAGGAGACATTCTTAAAAAAGGTGATGTTATTGCTGATGGACCTTCCACAGATCTAGGGGAAATAGCATTGGGAAGAAACTGTCTTATAGCGTTTATGACTTGGGAAGGTTATAACTATGAGGATGCGATTTTAATTAATGAAAGGTTAGTTAAAGAAGATAGATTATCTACGATTCATATTGAAGAGTATGAATCAGAAGCAAGAGATACCAAATTAGGAGCAGAGGAAATAACTAGAGATATTCCTAATGTTGGAGAAGATGCCATAAAAGATCTTGATGAGAGAGGTATTATTAGAATTGGAGCAGAGGTAGAATCTGGAGATATTCTAGTTGGAAAAGTAACTCCAAAAGGCGAGACGGAAATTACTCCTGAAGAAAGACTTTTAAGAGCAATATTTGGAGAAAAAGCCAGAGAGGTTAGAGATACTTCTTTGCGTGTGCCACATGGAGAATCCGGAACTATAGTGGATGTAAGAGTGTTTACAAGAGCAAATGGAGATGAGCTAGGTGCTGGAGTAAATGAGCTTGTGCGTTGTTATATAGCTAAGAAGCGTAAGATTAACGTGGGAGATAAGATGGCAGGACGTCATGGTAATAAAGGTGTTATTTCAAGAATATTACCAGAAGAAGATATGCCATTTATGCCAGATGGAACGCCACTAGAGATAGTGCTTAATCCATTAGGAGTACCATCACGTATGAACATTGGACAGGTATTGGAAGTTCATTTGGGCTTAGCAGCGAAGAAGTTAGGCTGGCAGGTAGCGACACCTGTATTTGATGGAGCTAATGAAAGAGATGTATTTAAGGCATTAGATATGGCAGGATATCCAAATGATGGTAAAATTCAATTACAAGATGGTAGAACAGGAGATTTCTTTGATAATCCTGTAACTGTAGGTTATATGTATATGTTGAAACTGCACCATTTGGTAGATGATAAAATACATGCAAGATCAACTGGTCCATATTCTTTAGTTACTCAGCAGCCATTAGGAGGAAAGGCTCAGTTTGGGGGACAACGTTTTGGAGAAATGGAGGTTTGGGCGCTAGAAGCTTATGGAGCAGCTCATACTCTTCAAGAAATTCTTACAGTAAAATCAGATGATGTTGTAGGAAGAGTTAGAACTTATGAGTCTATCGTAAAAGGGGAGAATGTACCAGAACCTGGAATACCAGAATCTTTTAAGGTTCTTATTAAAGAGTTACAATCCTTATGTTTAGACATCAAACTTCTTACTGAAGATGAACAAGAGGTTTTAGTTAAAGAGAGTGTTGATGAAGTGGATATTATTGAAGACTTCGAATATGTAGTAGAAGATAGAGATGATATGCATGAGGTTGATTTGGAAAATCAAGATGCGAATATTTCTGATGGAAGTCAAGAATCAGGCTTTAAGTTAGAATTTGCAGATGAAGAAGACTTTAACACTTATGATTTGGATGATGATTTTGATTATTAATAAAGAATTATAAAATTTATAAAGAAGGGAGAGGCGCTCCTTGTTTGAAATAGAAAATTTTGATTCCATTAGGATTGGACTGGCTTCACCGGAAAAAATAAGAGAATGGTCAAAAGGAGAGGTTAAGAAACCAGAGACCATTAATTATAGAACACTTAAACCAGAAAAAGATGGTTTGTTTTGTGAGAGAATATTTGGACCTATGAAAGATTGGGAATGTAACTGTGGTAAATACAAGAAGGATAGGTCAAGAAGTAAGGGTATAATTTGTGATCGCTGTGGAGTAGAGGTTACAAGATCAAAAGTAAGAAGAGAGAGAATGGGTCATATAGAACTTGCTACACCTGTATCACACATTTGGTACTTCAAGGGTATTCCATCTAGAATGGGACTTTTGTTGGATATGTCTCCAAGGTTATTAGAGAAAATCCTATACTTTGCTTCATACGTTGTAATAGATGAAAAGGAAACAGACTTAAAAAGACACCAGATATTAACTGATAAAGAGTATCGAGATGCAGTAGAGCTTTATGGATATGATAGTTTTGTGGCTATGATAGGTGCAGAGGCTGTTAAAAAGATGCTTGAAAACATTGACCTTGACGGCTTAGGGAAGGAATTAAGAGTAAGGCTTGCCGATGCAACTGGTCAAAAAAGAGTAAAGACAATAAGAAGATTAGAAGTTGTAGAGGCGTTTAGGAAATCTGGAAATAAGCCGGAGTGGATGATACTAGATGTAATTCCTGTTATACCACCTGATATAAGGCCAATGGTCCAATTAGATGGGGGAAGGTTTGCAACATCTGACTTAAATGATCTTTATAGAAGAGTGATAAATAGAAACAATCGTCTAAAAAGGTTATTAGAATTAGGTGCACCTGACATCATTGTAAGAAATGAAAAGAGGATGTTACAAGAGGCTGTAGATGCATTGATTGACAACGGTAGAAAAGGTCGTCCTGTAACAGGGCCTGGAAACAGAGCATTAAAATCCCTTTCAGATATGCTAAAAGGAAAGCAGGGTCGATTCCGTCAAAACTTACTTGGAAAACGTGTCGACTACTCAGGACGTTCGGTTATAGTAGTTGGACCAGAGCTAAAGTTTTATCAGTGTGGACTTCCTAAGAAAATGGCACTTGAGTTGTTTAAGCCATTTGTTATGAATGAGTTGGTATCAAGAGGCTATGCAATTAATATAAAAAATGCAAAGAGAATGGTAGAAAGAGTAAAACCTGAGGTTTGGGATGTTTTAGAAGATGTTATAAAAGGGCATCCAGTACTTTTAAACCGTGCTCCTACACTTCATAGATTAGGAATACAAGCCTTTGAGCCGGTTTTGGTCGAAGGAAAAGCTATAAAGTTGCACCCACTTGTATGTACTGCATACAATGCAGACTTTGATGGAGATCAAATGGCTGTACACGTGCCACTATCAGTAGAAGCACAGGCAGAATGTAGATTTTTGATGCTTTCACCTAACAATATTATGGCGCCTAAAGATGGCGCTCCTATAACAACACCATCTCAAGACATGGTTTTAGGTTCTTATTATCTAACTATGGAGGAAGATGGAGTTCAAGGAGAAGGGTCCATATATAAAGATTATAATGAAATGGTATTAGCTTATGAAAATAAACAGGTTAATCTTCATGCTAGAGTAAAGGTTAGGATGAAACACTATCCTGGTGACTCTGGAGTTTTAGTGGAATCAACAGTTGGAAGATTTATTTTCAATGAGCAGATTCCTCAAGATTTGGACTATGTAGATAGAAGTGTAGATAAGTACTCTTTAGAGGTTGACTTTGTGCTAGATAAGAAAAACCTTGGCAAAGTAATCGATCGTTGTTTTAGACGTCATGGAAATACAGAAACAGCAAGACTTCTTGATATAATCAAAGCTCTAGGTTTTAAGTATTCAACAAAGGGAGCTATAAGCGTTTCTATAGCGGATATGGAAATTCCAGAAGAAAAGAAAGCCTTCATAAAAGAAGCGGAAGAAACAGTTGCGAAATATGAACGTGATTATATGCGAGGTCTAATGTCTGATGAAGAGAGATATGAAAGAGTTATTGAAACATGGACAAAGACAACAGAAAAAGTTACAGATGCTTTGATGGCGACGTTGAAGCCTACAAATAATATAAATATTATGGCAGTATCAGGAGCAAGGGGATCTAAAAATCACTTTAGACAGTTGGCGGGAATGCGTGGTCTTATGGCAAATGCTTCAGGTAAAACTGTTGAGATTCCAGTAAAATCTAACTTCCGTGAAGGTCTTACAGTATTGGAATACTTTACTTCTTCACATGGAGCTAGAAAAGGACTTGCAGATACAGCACTTAGAACAGCTGACTCAGGATACTTAACAAGAAGACTTGTTGATGTATCTCAAGATGTAATAATAAGAGAGTTAGATTGTGGTTCGAATGAAGGTATTGAAGTAAAAGCGTTTAAAGATGGAAATGAAGTTATAGAAAAGCTTTATGACAGAATAGTTGGAAGATATTCAACGACAGATATTAAACACCCAGAAACAGGTGAAATAATCATAACATCTGATGAAATGATAGAAGAATCTACAGCAACAAAGATTGTAGATGCAGGAATTGAAACGTTAACGCTACGAACAGTTCTTCGTTGTCATTCTAAATATGGGGTTTGTGCAAAGTGTTATGGTAGAAACCTTGCAACAGGAAAAGCAGTGGATGTAGGAGAAGCAGTTGGAATAATTGCAGCACAGTCAATAGGAGAACCGGGAACTCAGCTTACAATGAGAACCTTCCATACGGGAGGAGTAGCAGGAAGCGACATTACGCAGGGTCTTCCAAGGGTTGAGGAGCTTTTTGAAGCTCGTAAACCAAAAGGATTGTCTGTAATAACAGAATTCGAAGGAACTGTAGAGATGGTTGAAACCGGAAAGAAGAAAGAAGCTATAATAAATAGAGATAACGGCGAAAGCGAGACTTATCTTATACCATATGGCTCAATCTTAAAGGTTAAAAATGGTCAAAGGGTAGTTCCTGGTCAACAACTTACTCAAGGTTCTATTAATCCACATGATATATTGAGAATTAACGGAGAAATTGGAGTTCAAAACTATATAGTACAAGAGGTACAAAGAGTTTATAGAATGCAAGGTGTTGATGTTAATGACAAACATATCGAAATAATAGTAAGGCAAATGTTAGCTAAAGTAAGAATCGATGATGAAAAAGATTCAGAACTATTGCCAGGAGCTTTGATTGATCTTTCGGAACTTAAGCGTGAAAATGAAAGGTTGGAGTCAGAAGGTAAAGAGGGGGCTACTTATAATAGTGTGCTACTTGGAATAACAAAAGCCTCTTTGGCAACTAATTCATTCTTATCAGCAGCATCTTTTCAAGAAACTACAAGAGTTCTTACGGAAGCAGCGATAAATGGCAAGAAGGATAACTTGATAGGACTAAAAGAAAATGTTATTATAGGAAAGTTAATTCCAGCAGGAACAGGTATGAAGCGTTACAAAAATATCGAGATAGTAACCCCTGAAACTAAATACTTTAAGGATGGTTTAGTAGGTGGTGCTGAGGAGGAAACAGTTTCCCATAGTCCGGAAATTCTAAAATTTTTTGAAGAAGTAGAACATGAAATTCAAGCAGAAAAAAGAGCTTTAGGTCTTTTAGATGATGAAGATGGAACAGAACTAATATAAAACTAAAAAAGAGTCGCTGAGAAACTATTAAATAGAAGAACAGCGACTCTTTACATTTTAATATAATTGAAAAGGGTAAATAAAAATACCTCATAAAAAATGATTATGAGGTATAAAAGATAAGTAAAATTATTCTGGAGCAATTATTTCTAAGATATGGGCTGGAGCACTTCCGGCTGGAATCTCAAATTTTCCTCCAACAATAGTTCTGCCTACAGGAAGACGAGCATATTCAGCAAAGAATTCCTCTTTAGATGCAATTATGCCATTAGCAAATAGTCCAGAGGCAACCTCTTCTGCAGTAGATCCATAACTTATTTCTATGGTTCTGATAGAGGGTGTTTCTGAAATTGCCTTATTGCTGTTGATGACTTGATTATTTGTAGAGGTATTAGTGTCATCAGAAGAAGTAGTATTATTTTTTTCATACTTAGCATCTGCTGGTTCTGATAAAATTTCAGATGGAGCATTGTTAGATTCATCGTTAGTGCTTTTATCAGTTTCAGTTTTATTAGTTAATTTTGTTAGTATGCTATTATAGCTTTTTGCACCAATATCCATCATATGGAAATCATCATTAACTTGCGTACCAATAAGGAATACTGCAATACCAACAACAAAAATACCAAAAATAATATCGCCAAAGGCATGAAAAAAGTTTTTAATTAAATTCATAGTAATATCATCATCCTTTCATCTATATTTTAGCTTTAAACTTGAATAATTGCAAGAAATGAGTTAGAATGTAATATATATGAAAAATAGATGGGAGAAAAATATGAGTAATACAATATTAAAAGAAGTTTTTGAATGGGTAAAGGTAATAATAATAGCAATTGTTTTAGCATTTTTAATAACTAGCTTTGTTAAACCAACTTTGGTCAATGGTGAGTCTATGGTTCCAACTCTTGAACCAAAAGACTATCTACTAATGAATAGAATGGCATATAAAAATGAACCGCCTACTCATGGCGATATAATAGTTTTTGAGTCTGAGCTAAAAGATGACAAGGGTAATGCAAAAGATTTAGTAAAAAGGGTAATAGGTGTTGCTGGAGATCATATAGTTGTAGCAGATGGGGATGTTTGGCGAAATGATGAACTTTTAGTTGAAGAATATATTAACGAAGGGGTAACCGATGATAATGTAGATATTATAGTACCGGAAGGTCAGATTTTTGTTATGGGAGATAATAGGTTGAACAGCACAGATTCAAGATCAGAACTGGTAGGTACTGTAAGTGTAGATAAGATTATGGGAAAGATTTTTGTTAGACTTTTTCCATTTAACAAAATAACTACAAATTTTAGTTAATAAAATCTTACGAAAAGGTATTAATTAAATGTTGCCAATATATGTGTAACATATTGAATATTGCAAAACTGAATAACGACTACACTATAATAAATTTATAGGGGAGGGGTATTAAAAAATGACAAAAATACAAATTTTAACCATCATTTCGTTAATTGGTTATGCAATATGGGAAATTGCTGTGACAAATTGGGCTTCAAAGGTTTCTGGACCAATAATTAGGGTAGATTTAATTTTAATTTATTTCATATTATTAATATTGATAAGTATTTCAGTTTATCAGTTTTTAAGAAGAAATTAAGCTAAATAGTGTGAATTAAGATTTGACATTATATAGAGATTTATTTATTGGTTCATTGATAGTAAATATCTCAAGATTATTTTTGTATGATATTAAAAAAGGTAAAATATTTGAATGTAAATTCTCTTATTTTACCTTTTTCTATCATTAAATATTATTTATGCCTTACTATATTTTTCCATTAAATCGCTAACAACCTCATTTTTATTTAGTCTATGAGTAGCTTCTATAAATCTTATTGTTCCTGTTGGAGCACGCATTACAACTGAATGAGTTTTTGCTCTTCCATCACCTAAATAAGTTACTCCATCTAGTAAATCTCCACCTGAGATTCCTGTTGCTGCAAAATAAACTTCATCTCCTTTAACTAACTGATCTAAAGTTAAGATTTCTTTTATTTTTTCATCACTAAATCCCATTTCATGGCAACGAGAAAGTTCTTGTTCGCTCATGGGATCAAGCTGTCCCATCATATCTCCACCTAAGATTTTAACAGCAGCAGCAGCAATTACTCCTTCGGGAGCTCCTCCTGAACCTAACATTATATCTATACCCGTTTCAGGGAAGCAAGTTGCTATTGCAGCAGCAACGTCACCTTCGTTAAAGACTTGAATTCTAGCTCCAGTTTCTCTTGCTTCTTCAATTATTTTTGAATGTCTATCTCTGTCTAAAATACTCAGAGTAACTTCAGAAATAGGTTTATTTAGCGCTTTTGCAACAGATTTAAGGTTATCTTTAACACTTTTTTCAAGACTCACACAGCCTTTAGCAGCAGGGCCAACAACTATTTTTTTCATGTAAGTGTCAGGAGCTTTTAGTAAACAGTTTTTTTCTGCCATGGCAATTACAGCTATAGCATTTGGTAGACCTTTAGCTATTAAAGAGGTACCATCCAGTGGATCCACAGCTATGTCAACTTCAATTCCATAACCTGTACCTACTTTTTCTCCAACGTATAGCATAGGGGCTTCATCTAATTCCCCTTCGCCTATTACTATCTCGCCTCTTATATCAATTGACTCAAAAGCCTTTCTCATTCCCTCTACAGCGGCTCCATCTGCTCCGTTTTTATCTCCTCTTCCCATAAACTTTGCAGATGCTAAAGCTGCAGCTTCTGTAACTCTGATAAGTTCTAAAGCAATGTTTCTATCCATACAAACCTCCTATTAGTATAGTATATATCAATAATATTCATTATATAGTATATCACTATAAAGTGCAATGCATATTTTCTTGAAAAAATATCTATTTCGTGGTATAAAAGCAATATACGAATAAATTAAGTGGGGTTAAAATGAAAATAAAACTAGAAGAGTTAAAGTTATCTCAATTGAGAGAGCTAGGAAAGAGTATTGGATTGAAATCGGTAAGTAACTTTTCCAAAGATAGGTTAATAGAGAAGTTATTAGAAAATAGTGAAGACCTAAATGTTGTTATGATTCAAGAGGGATATATTGAAGAAGAACAGATAAATGATGTGAGAGACTCTTCATTAAACAAGAGTAAATTGTATGATAGAGCCTCATATGATAACATAATAAATGATGAAAATTCGGAAACTGCAGAAGGGGTTTTGGAGGTATTGCCAGAGGGATTTGGATTTTTAAGAGGGCCTAATTACCTTTCTACTGATAATGATGTTTATATTGGACCATCCCAGATTAAACGCTTTAGAATGAAAACGGGAGATAAGGTGTTGGGAATAACAAGACCTCCGAAGTCCGGAGAAAAGTTTAGGGCTGTGCTTTATGTGAAATCAGTTAATGGGATTAAGCCTGATATTGCAGCTAAGAGATTAGATTTTGATAAACTAACGCCTATTTATCCTGATGAAAGGCTAAAGGTGGAAATGATAAGAGAAGAAATATCAACACGACTTGTTGATATTCTGGCACCTATAGGAAAAGGCCAAAGGGGACTTATTGTAGCACCTCCTAAAGCTGGTAAAACCACTTTATTAAAGCTTATAGCTAATGGAATAAGAAAGAATAATAAAGATGTAGAGCTAATTGTCCTTCTGGTAGATGAAAGGCCTGAAGAGGTTACAGATATAAGAGAGTCTGTAGATGCAGACGTTATTTCTTCGACTTTTGATGAAATGCCAAGCAATCATATAAAAATGGCAGAATTGGTGTTATGTAGGGCTAAGAACCTTGTGGAACATGGAAAAGATGTGGTTATACTTTTAGATAGTTTAACACGATTAGCAAGGGCGTATAACCTTACTTGTAATCCATCAGGTAGGACTTTGTCAGGGGGTCTTGATCCTGGAGCTCTTTATGGACCGAAGAAATTTTTTGGTTCTGCAAGAAATATACGAGGAGGTGGATCATTGACTATTTTAGCTACAGCACTTGTAGATACAGGATCTCGTATGGACGATGTGGTTTATGAAGAATTTAAAGGCACAGGTAATATGGAGTTACACTTGGATCGTAAGTTAGCAGATAAAAGGGTATTCCCTGCTATAGATATCTTTAGATCGGGAACAAGACGAGATGAATTATTGCTTACCGATAGGGAACAAGAAGTAGTTATGAAATTGAGGCAGGCCATGAGTAATGTGAGTCAGCAAGAAATAATGGAAAATATTATAAGTATAATGTCAAACTCTCAAAGTAATGATGAATTTTTATCTACTATTGGCAAAATTTTTTCTTGATATATTTTATATGCTATGATATACTATAAAAGTTAGAAAACGTAATGGTGAAGAGAAAGAGGTGAAGCAAAATGAAACCAGGTATCCATCCCAATTTTAAGGAAATAGAAATCAGCTGTATTTGTGGAAACACATTTAAGGCAGGCTCTACTAAGGACGAAATTCGTGTAGAGGTATGTTCAGCTTGTCATCCTTTCTATACTGGTCAAGCTAAGACCATAGAAAAAGGTGGAAGAATTGAGAAATTCAATACTAAGTTCAGTAGAAAATAGTGAAATTTCCTTAAGGAGCCTAAATTTTAGGCTCCTTTTTTGTATCATTTTTTTTTCAAATGATGTATAATATACTTTTGAAAGGAGATTTATATGGGATGTAAAAAGAATGTTGGTGGTCAGGCGTTGATTGAAGGCGTTATGATGCGCTGTGAAGATAAAAAGGCAGTTGCTGTAAGAAAGCAAGATGGAGATATTGTTGTTAAAAAAGAGTCCGTTAAGAATTTTAGTAAGGGTGGACTTAGAAAAATACCAATATTTAGAGGTTTTTTTGCTATGGTAGACTCAATGATTGAAGGGAGTAAGGATTTAACATATTCAGCAGATTTTTTTGCAGAAATCTCTGAAGATGAAGAAGTTGGTTGGTTTGATAACTTTATGAGAAAGACTTTTGGAGATAAGGCTGAATCAGTGTTAAATGGATTTTCTGTCGTTTTTGCTTTTGCTATTTCTATTTGCTTATTTATAGTTTTACCTACCTTTTTGGCAAAGCATAAGGCTACAGGGGCAGAGAGAACTATATGGTTATCATTTAGGGAAGGCACAGTAAAACTTGGGATTTTTGTAGGATATCTGGTAGTAATGTCATTTATTAAGGATATAAGAAGGGTATTTCAATATCATGGAGCAGAGCACAAATCTGTGTTTTGCAACGAAAAGGAGTTGGAGTTGACAGTTGAGAATGTAAAGGCACAATCAAGATTACATCCTAGATGTGGAACAAATTTTATTTTTATTGTTCTCATTATATCTATAATAATTGGAGCTTTTGTAGGTGTCACAAATGTATGGGTAAGGTCAGTAATTAAGTTTTTACTGTTTCCTTTAGCTGCAGGAGTGTCTTATGAGTTTATTCGTATGGCAGGTAAGTATCAAAATCCGTTTACAAGGTTTTTAATAACCCCAGGTTTATTATTGCAATATATTACAACTAAGGAACCTGATGAAAGTCAAATAGAAGTTGCTATAGCATCTATAAAGGCAGCCTTAGGGACTGATGAGGTAGAATATTCAAGATATTTAATTAAAAAAGATGGAAGAATAGCTCCTTGTGATGAAAAAGGGAAAGAAGTTTTTCGTTTAGAGGAGGGGTAACTATGGGACTAACAATAAAAGGGGCTTTAGCTTTAGGTAAGTCAGAATTAAGTGATATTGAGTATGCTAATATTGAAGCTAATATATTATTGTGTCATACATTAGGGGTAGATAGAATATACCTCATGATAAATGAAGGGCAAGTGTTAGATCCTCTGAATGAAGCAGAGTTTAGAAGAATGTTGTCATTAAGAAAAGCCTATATGCCTATAGCTTATATTGTTGGTTTCAGGGAATTTTATGGTAGAGATTTTATATGTAAGGAAGAGGTTTTGGTACCAAGAACCGATACAGAAACTCTCATAGAAGAAACTTTAGCTTTAATGAATAATGAAAGTTTAAAGGGGTTAGAAATAGGTGTAGGCACAGGTATTATTTCTGTAACTTTGCTCTGCGAAAATCAAAAACTTTTTATGGATGCAGTAGATATAAGTGATTATGCATTGGAATTGGCTAAGGAGAATGCTTATAAGCATAAGGTAGAAAGTAGAATAAATATAAGAAAATCGGATTTATTTAAAAGTATAGATGGTGAAAACTATGATTTTGTTGTATCTAATCCCCCTTATATAGAAACTAAAGAAATAAATGGGTTAATGCCTGATGTAAAAAACTATGAACCTCATTTAGCCTTAGATGGTATGGAGGATGGGCTTTACTTTTATAGAGAAATAGGAAGAGTAGGCTTAAAAAAAATAAAGAGTAAGGGATTTATAGTTTTTGAGATAGGGTATAATCAGGGCGAAACGGTACCTGATATATTAGAAACATTGGGCTATATGGATATAAAAATTGTTAAAGATTTACAAGGTAATGATAGAGTGGTAACGGCTAGAACGCCTTAAAAACTTGTGTAAGTTTTATAATTTTGATATAATATGAAGTTGAAAAAATAAAATACTAAGGTGGTTAAAATGTTTGATAAATTAGTGGTACTAGAAGAAAAGTACAATGAGTTAAATGTTCAGGCGGCGGATCCTGATATTATAAGTGATCAAAAGCGTTGGACAAAGATTATAAAGGAAATTGCTGATTTAGAGCCAATAGTAACTAAGTATAAAGAGTACACGCAAACGAAGGCAGATATAGAGTTTTCCAAAGAGATTCTTTCTAGTGAAAGCGATGAAGAGATGAGAGAATTAGCAAAGATGGAATTATCTGAAAAAGAAGAAGCGATGGAACTTATAACAAAAGAGATGAATATATTATTGTTACCAAAAGATCCTAATGATGATAAGAATGTTATTGTTGAGATTAGAGGTGGTGCAGGTGGAGATGAAGCAGCTTTATTTGCAGGAGTTTTATTTAGAATGTACACTATGTATGCATCAAACAGAGGTTGGAAGATGGAGCTTATGTCTGCCAATGAAACCGATGGAGGAGGATACAAAGAGGTGGTATTCATGATAAATGGAAAAGGCGTATATTCAAGACTTAAATTTGAGTCAGGAGTTCATAGAGTTCAGAGGGTACCTGAAACAGAGTCTCAAGGAAGAATTCATACATCAACAGCTACAGTTGCAGTTCTTCCAGAGGTTGATGAGGTAGAGGTTGATATAGATATGAACGATGTAAGGGTAGATGTTTTCCGTTCATCGGGAAATGGAGGACAGTCTGTAAATACAACGGATTCTGCTGTTCGTCTTACCCATATGCCAACAGGTATAGTAATATCAATGCAAGATGAAAAATCACAACTTAAAAACAAGGAAAAAGCATTTAAAATTCTAAAAGCAAAACTTTATGATATGGAATTAGAAAAAGTACAAAAAGCTAATGCACAGGAAAGAAAAAGTCAAGTTGGTACAGGTGATAGATCAGAGAGGATTAGAACATACAATTATCCACAAGGAAGAATTACAGATCATAGGATTGGTTTAACGTTATATAAACTAGATTCTTACTTAAATGGAGATTTAGATGAGGTAATTGACGCATTAATCACAACAGATCAAACCGAAAAAATGCAGGCACTATAAGGATGGATAAACATGGCGATCATATTGCAGGTAGAAAATGAAATTACTGATATAGCTGGTATAGAAATGGCAGCAAATGCTTTGAAACAGGGTAAAACCGTAATATTTCCAACAGAAACTGTATATGGATTAGGAGCAAACGCACTTGATGATCAAGCAGCAAAAAGAATATATAAAGCTAAGGGAAGGCCTTCAGATAACCCTCTTATTGTTCATATTGCAGATTTTGAAATGCTTGAAGAATTGGTTATGGAAATTTCTGATGATGCTAGAACATTGATGAATAAGTTTTGGCCAGGGCCTTTAACTTTGGTATTCAAAAAAAGTCAGAATGTTCCATATGCCACAACAGGTGGATTAGATACAGTAGCTATAAGGATGCCAGCTAATGAAATAGCAAGAAGTATTATTAGAAAGTCTGGAGTTCCAATAGCTGCACCATCTGCTAATCTAAGTGGGAAACCATCAATTACTGATGTAGAGGCAGCTCTTAAAGAAATGTACGATAGAGTAGATATAATAATTGTATCAGAAAAATCTGAAATAGGTTTAGAATCAACTGTCGTGGATACAACAGGAGATGTTCCAACTATATTAAGGCCAGGGAAAATAGGAAAGAATCAGCTAAAAGAATATATAAAAAACATAGAAGTAGATGAAGGTATATTAAAAGATGGTTTTGTAGCAAAATCTCCAGGAATGAAGTATACGCATTATAGTCCAGAGGCTAAAGTATATATAGTTGAAGATAAATTAAGACTGAAAAAGATTTCAAGTGCCATGAGATTAGAAGGAAAAGCAGTGAGAATATTATGTCTAGATGAAGACATGGAGCTTTTTTCGGATATTGGAGTGAGTCTTGGAAGTGATATTGAAGATTTTGGAAAAAATTTATTTATAGCATTAAGAAAAGCAGATGATGATAAGATAGAAATAATATTTTGCCCAAGATTTACAGGGGGAGATATGGAAGATGCTATTATGAATAGACTAACGAAGGCAGGAGAAACTATATAGGAGGCCAATGATGAAAATAGGATTGGGTGCAGATCATGGGGGATACCATTTAAAAGAAGAGATAGCAAAGCATTTAAGTGAAAGGGGTTATGAAGTTGTAGATTATGGAACAAATTCATCAGATTCAGTGGATTACCCTACTTATGGAGAGGCGGTAGCTAAAGCGGTTGTCAGTGGAGAGGTACAATCAGGTATCGTAGTTTGTGGAACCGGAATAGGTATATCTTTAGCAGCAAATAAGGTTAAGGGCATTAGATGTGCTGTTGTATCAGATACTTTTTCGGCAAAGATGGCTAAAGAACATAATGACTGTCAAATGATAGCATTGGGAGAAAGAGTAGTAGGAGTAAGTCTAGCATTAGAGTTAGTAGATGCTTATTTAGGTGCTAAATTTGGTGGAGAAAGACATCAAAGAAGAATAAATCTAATTATGGATATTGAAGGGAGATAATTATGTCAAAATTAATAGTAATGAACCATCCTCTAATTGATCATAAAGTTAGCATATTGAGGGATAAAAACACAGGAACAAAGCAATTTCAAGAGATTGTAAGTGAAATTGGGGGACTAATGGCCTATGAGATGACACGGGACTTAGCAACAGAAGAAAGAAAGATAGAAACTCCACTAGAGCCTATGATGGCAAAGTTTATATCAGGGAAAAAACTGGCAATAGTTCCAATTCTAAGAGCAGGTCTTGGGATGGTAGATGGAATACTGAATTTAATACCGGCAGCTAAAGTAGGCCATATAGGATTATATAGAGATCCTGTAACCCATGAACCTGTAGAGTATTTTTGTAAATTACCTCAAGATTTAGAGGAGAGAATGGTTTTTGTAGTTGACCCTATGTTAGCGACGGGAGGTTCAGCAAATGCAGCTATAGATCTTTTAAAGGCGAGAGGTGTTAAAAGTATTAAGTTAGTTTGCTTAGTAGGATGTCCGGAGGGTGTTGAAGCAGTTCAAAATAAACATAATGATGTAGATATATATCTTGCAGCACTTGATAGAGGATTAGATGAACATTGTTATATAAGACCGGGGCTAGGTGATGCAGGAGATAGGATATTTGGAACAAAATAAACTGCAAATAGGAGAGAGTTTTATGGAAGAAATTAAAGCTATTAATAACTTTATTAAAAAGATTGTAAAAGATGATGTAGAATCTGGAAAACACAAAAAGATAATAACAAGATTTCCACCAGAACCAAATGGCTATCTTCATATAGGTCATGCTAAATCAATAACACTAAACTTTGAGTTGGCTGATGAATTTAAGGGGATCACAAATCTTAGGTTCGATGATACAAATCCAGTAAAAGAGGATACAGAGTATGTAGAATCTATTAAGAATGATGTAAATTGGTTAGGTTTTGAGTGGGATAATCTTTTTTTTGCATCAGACTATTTTGATGAGATGTATAACAGGGCAGTGCTTTTAATAAAAAAGGGAAAGGCTTTTGTTTGTGACCTAACAGCAGAGCAGATGAGAGAATATAGAGGAACTTTAACAGAATCAGGAAAAGAAAGTCCTTATAGAAATAGATCAGTGGAAGAAAACTTAGATCTTTTTGAAAGAATGAAGAATGGTGAGTTTAAAGATGGAGAAAAGCTTCTTCGTGCCAAAATTGATATGGCATCACCAAATATTAATCTTAGAGATCCAGCACTATATAGGATTGTGCACGCTTCCCACCATAACACAGGCGATAAATGGTGTATATATCCAATGTATGATTATGCACACTCAATAGAAGATGCGATAGAAGGTATAACCCATTCAATCTGCACTCTTGAATTTGAAGCACACAGACCTCTCTATGATTGGGTAGTAAAAGAATGTGAGATGGAAAATGTTCCAAGACAAATAGAGTTTGCAAGACTTAATGTAACTAATACGGTGATGAGTAAGCGTAAGCTTAAAGCCTTGGTCGACAATAATGTGGTTGATGGTTGGGATGATCCAAGGATGCCTACTATAGCAGGGTTTAGACGTCGAGGATATACTCCGGAAGCGATAAGAGCATTTTGCAGAGAAATTGGAGTAGCAAAAAATGAGTCTATAGTAGATAGCCAGATGTTGGAATTTTTTATAAGAGAGGATCTAAACACAAGGGCCCCACGAACAATGGGAATACTTAATCCAATAAAATTAATAATTGATAACTATCCTGAAGATAAAACAGAAATACTTGAAATAGAAAACAACCCTGATGACCCATCAATGGGAAAAAGGAAGGTGAGTTTTTCACGAGAGTTATATATAGAAGCAGATGATTTTATGGAAGAGCCACCTAAAAAATATTTTAGACTATTTCCAGGAAATGAAGTTAGATTAAAGGGAGCCTATTTTGTGTTATGTAATAGCTTTATTAAAGATGAAGCAGGGAATGTAACAGAAATACATTGCACTTATGACCCTGGAACTAAATCAGGCTCAGGATTCACAGGTAGAAAAGTTAAGGGAACAATCCATTGGTTAAATGCAAAAGAAGCAGAAAAGGCAGAGTTTAGACTTTATGAGCCGCTAATAATAGATGAAGAGTTAGATGAAACAAAAGATTTTCTAGATTGTATAAATCCTAACTCTATAACTATATTAAAAGGATATGTAGAAACAAATCTGAAAGAAGCTAAAATTTTAGATACCTTTCAATTTTTCAGACATGGATACTTTACGGTAGACAGTAAGTATTCAAATACAGAAAACTTAATTTTTAATAGGGTAGTATCATTAAAAAGCTCATTTAAATTATAAAATGAACCTTGTAGTATCAGATTGTTTTTGTTACAAACTGATACTACAGTTATATAATTTACTAAAATATACATTAAAATCAGAAACTGTTTAAATATGTCATATAAATTGTTCAAGACTAAGGAGAAGAGCATGGAGCTAACAGTTTTGCAGAAAAAAGAAATAAATAAAAAAATTTTTAGTATGATAGTACCTATAACTATGGAAAATATATTACAGATGGTAGTAGGGCTAGTAACTATGGGGTTAATAGGCCATATTGACGCATTTTCCGTAAGTGCAGTAGGGGTAGGTTCAAGAATAACCAATTTGATATGGGCGTTTTTTAAAGGAATATCAGTAGCAACAACTGTATTTGTAGCTCAGTACTATGGTGCAGGTGAAGATGAGAAACTAAAAAAGATAGTTCAGCAATCTGTATTGTCTGTGATGATATTAATGTTAATAGTAATGATTTTTGTATTATTATTTACGGAGCAAATATTGTCAATATTTAATCCGGATCCTGAGTTAATGAAAATGTCTGTAGAGTTTCTTAGGATAGCTATAATAGGGTTGCCATTTTTTATCGTATTAATTACAGTAAATGCATCATTTCAAGGAACAGGAAATACTAAGACTCCATTAATGTTAAGCGTAATAATGAATATAATAAATATGTCGTTAGGTTATATCTTGATATTTGGAGTAATAGGAGAACCGTTGGGAATTAAAGGTGCAGCCATAGCGATGGCTATTTCTCAAATAGTGACTGGGTTAATAGGTCTTACACTTATGCTTAAAAATGAAAAATTTTTGAAAAAATTTAGGAACATGAGTTTTTTTAAGCTGGAAATTAAGAACCTTATAAAGCTTTATAAGGTTGGGATACCTTCAGCTATGGAGATAACATTTTGGCAAATAGCAACTATAATATTAACAAGAGCAATTTTGACATTTGGAGCTACGGCATATGCTTCACATCAGTTAGGGTTACAGGCAGAGTCAGTATCATTTATGCCAGCGCAAGGTTTTGGAGTGGCAGCTACAGCTCTTGTAGGTCAGTGTCTTGGAGCGAAGCAAAACGATTTAGCAAAAGTATATTTTAAATCCATTGCAAAATGGGGATTTCTAGTAGCGTTAATAGGAGCTCTACTACTATTATTAATGCCAAATCAACTAATGATGCTACTTACTAATGATCCTGAAATAATAAAATTAGGTTCAATATACCTAATGCTTATGGGGATAAGCCAAATGCCTCAGAATATGGAAAAAATTTTGACAGGAGCAATGAGAGGAGCAGGTTATACAAAAACTCCTATGTATGTAGCTGCAATTGGATTATGGGGAATAAGAATACCTCTGTCTCTAATCTCTACATATGTGCTGGGATATGGTATAATACCTGTATGGATAATAATAGATATAGATGTATTATCAAGATTTTGCATAAGTCTGTATATGTACAAAAGGTATAACATATATCAAAAGAACATACTTCAATCATAAAATATTGACAATAATTAAATATTAATATAGAATAGTATGGGTTGAGAAGAAAAAGTATTCTTAACCTTATACTATTATCTAAATTATAGCAAGATATTTTGAAATAAGAAAATTAGAATATATGCTCTCGTAGTTAAATGGATATAACAGTCCCCTCCTAAGGGACCGTTGTGGGTTCGATTCCCGCCGAGAGTGCCAAATAAAAGCTAGGTTTAAAAGCTCAAAATCATTGAAAAGTAAAATGGTTTTGAGCTTTCTTTATAATATAAAACCGATAAATAACTATTTTAATATTTTTATTCAAATAAGGTTTTGCGCTATAGAATTCATTGGATAGTGTAACTTAACGGACTTAATCAAAAGGAGTTCATTTTTCTGAGATTTGGGTATATGATTATTGGGCACTTCTATGTATGTAAATATAGAATCCAATCTATTTACATTTAATTATATTTGAGATAAGATAATATATAGCGAATATACATATTAAACTTTCGCCATATTACACTAAACAAGGAGGATTATGTTATGTTGGGAAAAGGTAAAAAAATACTATCACTGGCGCTGTGTCTGATGATGGTTGTTTCCGTATTTTCACGAAATTCCTTTGCAGCATCGGAAGATGCAGTGAAAGTGAAGATCATGCTGACTACGGATGTGCACACGGCTTTTACAGATTACAATTATTACACAGATTCTGTAAATGAGCAGGCGGGCTTTGTGAAAATTGCTACTCTTATCAAAAATCACCAAAAAGAGATGGAGGGAAATACTCTTCTCTTTGATAATGGAGATTTAATTCAAGGCTCTCCCTATGGCGATTATATCGCTCGGGTAAAAGGTCTGAAGAAAGATGAGATTTATCCAATGATGGAGGCTATGAACAAGCTTGGTTATGATGCAGCTACTCTTGGAAATCATGAATTCAATTACGGCTTGGAATATTTGGAAAATGTTATATCCAAGGCGAAATTTCCTTATTTGAGTGCTAACATCTACAAAGTAGACGAGAATACTAAGAAAATGGATGAAAGTAAATCCTATATCAAGCCTTATGTTATATTAGACAAAAAGTTTAAAGACGAGACAGGCAAAGAGGTTGTTGTAAAAGTAGGGGTTATCGGTGTAGTAGCACCTCAGATTACCGTTTGGGACAGTGCTAATTTGACAGGAAAGGTAGATACCGTAGATATCGTTAAGACCGCTGAAAAATACGTGCCAGAAATGAAAAAGGATGGTGCTGATATTATCGTGGCACTGGCACATACTGGAATGGGAAGTGTAGAGCCACAGGAGATGGCAGAAAATGCCGGTTATCAGCTAACTAAAATCGAGGGTATTGACGTAGTTGTGTCTGGACATTCGCACGTTGCCTTCCCAGCGAAATCCTATGAGGGGATGAAAGGGATAGATATTGAAAAGGGTTTGGTTAACGGCAAAGCCTATAATATTGCAGGTTCTTTGGCTGATGCTTTGGGTATTGTTGATATTACCTTAGAGAATGAAGAAGGAAAATGGAAAGTTTCAGATGCCAAATCCTATAATGAACCGGTTTATGATAAAAAGGAGAAAAAGGCCTTAGCTCAAAATGATGAGGAGATGGTAAAAATTTTCGAAAAAGATCATCTTGGAACTTTAGAATATGTGCGAAGCTCAATCGGAGAGACAAAATCTCCAATTTATAGCTTCTTAGCTCTGGCTCAGGATGATTCTTCTATTCAGTTAGTTAACAGTGCTCAAAAGTGGTATGTAGCCGAAAAGATGAAGGGTACGGATAAAGAAAAGTTACCAGTTTTATCTGCAGCAGCACCTTTTAAAGCAGGTGGCAGAATGGGTCCAGATTATTATACCAATATCCCTAAGGGAACATTGGCCATCAAAAATATGGCAGATTTGTATGTGTATCCAAATACTCTGCATGTACTGGAACTGACTGGTGCAGAGGTTAAAGAGTGGCTCGAAATGTCAGCTGGACAGTTTAATCAAATCGATCCAACTAAAAAAGAAGAGCAAATGCTTGTGAATGACAAGTTTCCTACTTATAACTTTGATGTTATCGACGGAGTGACATACGAAATCGATATCACTAAACCTGCTAAGTATGATGATAAAGGAAAGCTTATCAATGAAAAGGCAGAAAGAATCAGCAATCTTCAATTCAACGGTAAAGCCATCGTAAATGATGCTAAATTCTTAGTAGCAACAAATAACTATCGAGCAGGTGGAGGCGGCAATTTTCCAGGAATTAGCTTGAAAAAATCCGTATTTGCTGCACCGGATGAGAATAGACAGATCATCGTGGATTACATTAAATCCATGAAGACTGTGGATCCGAAAGCCGATGGCAACTGGAAATTTAAAAAAATTGATAATAAAGATGTTAAAGTGATCCTACTATCATCTCCAAAAGCCAAAGAGTTCATAGGAAATCATTATAAATATGCAGGAGAAGGAAAAGATGGCTATGTAAAATATGAACTATTAAGCATATACTAACAAAATATTAAAAGTCCGAAAATGAATGGAAAAAGTTCATTGTCGGACTTTTTTTAATCAATAAAAATGGTACTGGTATATAAAATAGGAGATAGATTCTTCATTCTTGAACATTTTTAAATGACATAAATAATTGTGGTTTGTCAATAATTAACACATTAATTAATTATCTAATTCTAAAATTGCGCATAAAATTCTGTTATTACATGAGAATACATAATTTGAAAAACTCATTTAATCATGAATTTTTTATCTTGCGAATTTGATATGCATTCAGAATTATTGAAATACTAATTTATGACTTAATATGAAAGAAAAGGATACTTCTTTATGGATTAGATTGATCTTGAAAGTTTTTTGTATAAAAATTTATGCAAGATTGTTGAAAAAAATAATTCATTTGTCATAAAATTATGTCTTTGTCACAAGAAAAGTCAAATTTTGTATTTACAAAGCGAACATTTACACTTATAATAGAGTAAAGACGGACAAGTTGAAAACGATTTCAGCTTTTGGTTTTATTTTTATATTTTATTTGAAAAGGAGATGGATTAATGAAAGGATTGTTGTCAAAGTGGAATGGTCTAAGTCTAGTTAAAAGAATTTTTATAGGTCTTATAATTGGTATTATATTAGCACTTACTATTCCTAATTATGTTGGAGGTATTGTTATTTTTGGTTCTTTGTTTGTAGGGGCGTTGAAAGCTGTTGCACCGTTACTTGTATTTTTCTTGGTAATGTCAGCTATTTCTCAGCACAAGCAAGGACAAGAAACAAATATGAAGAGTATAATTGTGCTTTACTTGTTAGGAACATTCTTAGCTGGTTTAGTTGCAGTTATTGCTAGTTTCATTTTCCCAGTTGAGCTTACGCTTACAGCTGCAGTTGATAGTATAACTCCTCCAGGTGGTGTAGTTGAAGTTTTAAAGGCTCTACTAATGAATATTGTAGATAACCCTGTTAAGGCATTGTATAATGCAAACTATATTGGAGTTTTATCTTGGGCTATTGTTTTAGGTTTAGCTTTAAAGCATGCACCAAGTACTACAAAAGAAATGATTACAAATATATCAGATGCTTTATCACAGGTTGTAAAGTGGGTTATTAACTTTGCTCCTATTGGTATTATGGGTCTTGTGTTTGACTCTATAACTACAAGTGGTATTGAGTCATTGTTAGGATACGGAAAGCTACTTATGGTTTTGGTAGGGGTTATGGTGTTCGTAGCATTGGTTGTTAACCCTATTATTGTATATGTTATGATTAG
>JBOFZL010000007.1:0-24355 GCA_051655155.1 Filifactoraceae bacterium | reverse complement strand
GGTAAGTCAATATTTCTTAAGGTGAATTTATTAAGGAAGCAGACACCTGATAAAAATATTACAACACACCCTACAGTTGTAAAGGCTGTATGTGAGTATATAATTGAAAATGGAGGAAAACCTATAATTGGAGATTCACCAGCAGGACCATTTAACAAAGCTGCACTTGAAGGGATATATGATGCTTCAGGACTGGCTTTGGTTGCAAAAGAAACAGGCGCAAAACTGAATTATAATTTTGACTTTACGGAGATCAATTTCATCAATGCAAGTATGTTAAAAAATTTTTTAGTAATAGATGGGGTTTTAAATGCGGATATGGTAGTTTGCCTTGCTAAATTTAAAACACATGGTATGATGACTTATACAGGTGGAGTTAAGAACCTTTTTGGTGTTATTCCCGGACTTACTAAAGCAAAGTACCATGTGAAATTAGAAAGCCCAACTAACTTTGCGAATCACTTGGTTGATATATGTGAATTTATTAAGCCCATTTTTACTATTATAGATGGGATAGAGGCAATGGAAGGGAATGGTCCTAACAGTGGATTTACAAGGAAACTAGGGTATATATTAGCAGGAGAAAATCCTTATGATGTAGATGAGGTTGCATTAAAAATAGCCAAAATTGATCCTGCACTTGTACCTACTTCTGTAGTTGCAAGAAATAGAGGTTTAGTAAGTTGTAATATAGATTGTAATTTAGTAAATGAAGATTTAAAAAAGATTGAGCCTTTTGTTTTGCCAGAGTCAATAAGTGTAAATTTTGTTAGTGGGAGAATGCCTAATTTTATAGCAAATATGATAGTGGGTCTTGTTAAATCAAAGCCTATATTTGATAAAACACTTTGTATAGGCTGTGGGCATTGTGAAAGAATTTGTCCCGCTGGGATTATTGAAGTTAAGGGGAGCAAGGCTGTATATAGTTCTAAAGAATGTATAAGTTGTTTTTGTTGTCATGAGGTATGTCCAGTGCATGCAATTAATATTAAGACGCCTTTTTTAGGAAGGCTAGTTTTAAAAGGTTAATTATGGAGGTTTAAGAATGGAGAGAACAAGTCTTGAGAAGCTTGAACAGGAATTAAAAGATATTGTTGGAAAAGATAGTATCGTTTGTAATGACTTAATGAAGAATCATACATCTTTTAGAATAGGTGGGCCAGCAGATTTTATTGTTATGCCTAAAACTATCGATGAAATTGTTTCTTTAATTAAATATTTAAAGCATTCAAATACTCCTTTTATTGTTATGGGTAATGGAAGCAATCTTCTTGTAAGAGATAAGGGAATAAGAGGAATAGTTATCAAGATAAGTGATAATTTTAGAAAGCATAGAATAGAAGGTAATAAGGTGATTTGTGAAAGTGGAATATTGCTTTCTACGATAGCTAGGAAAATTGCAGAAGCTGAGTTAAAGGGATTTGAGTTTGCCAGTGGAATACCAGGAACCATAGGTGGAGGTACAGCTATGAACGCAGGTGCTTATGGTGGAGAGATGAAAGATATAATAACAAGGGTAAAATGTATAGATGAAAATGGGACTATATTGGAATTTACAAATGAAGAGATGGAATTTGAATATAGAAATTCAAAGGTTATAAAGGATAATCTGATAGTGTTAGAGGTTGAAATGGAATTTGAAAAGGGGTCTTATGAAGAGATAAGGTCAATTACCAATGAATTTACTTTTAGAAGAAGAACAAAACAACCGCTTTCATCCTATAGTGCAGGCTCTACATTTAAAAGACCGGTTGGGTATTATGCAGGTAAGCTTATTGAAGATAGTGGGTTGAAGGGTGTAGCTTTTGGAGATGCAATGGTTTCCAACATACATTCAGGTTTTGTCATTAATAAAGAAGCAGCTACGTGTGAAGAAATGGTGGAATTTTTAGGGTTTATCAAAAAAACTGTGTATGATAAATATAATGTATTACTTGAAGAGGAAGTTAAGATTATAGGAGAGGTTTAATGAAGCAGTTTGCAGAGTATCACAGCCATACCTTTTATAGTGATGGAAAGATGACTATGGAAGACCTTGTAAATGCAGCAAGGTATGTTGGGTTAGAGAAAATTGGAATTTCTGATCATGGCTACAAACATATGGGATTTGGTGTTAAATATAAAGATTATGATAAGATGAAGTCAGAGATAGAGCGATTAAGGGAGAAATATAAAGATATAGATATTTTATTTGGGGTAGAGGCTAACATTTTGGATGAGTATGGAAATATTGATATCGACGATAAAATTTATAATTTAGTAGATTACGTAATGGCCGGTTATCATTTTGGAAGTAAGCCATCAAGTTTTCGAACTATAAGGAATCATACCTTTAACTATATAAAGAGTTTAAAACATGTGGAAGTGGAATATAATACAAAAGCTATTATTAATACCATAAAAAACAATAAAATAATAGCGATAACTCATCCTGGGGATAAAGGACGGATTTTAACAAGAGAAGTTGCTTTAACAGCTGCTAAATATGGGGTGGCTTTAGAAATAAGTAATCATCATAATAATCTATCTTATGAACAACTAATGGAAATTAAGGATATAGAAGATCTTAGATATATTGTAGGTGCAGATGCACATAAAAAGGAAGACATAGGAAATTTGGGCAAGGCTTTTAAAAATATTGAAAGAGCAAATATATCTGTATCGTCAATAATAAATTGTAGATAGGAGAGTTTATGAAAATTATAATTGTAACTGGACTTTCTGGTTCTGGCAAATCAGAAGCTTTAAATTCATTGGAAGATAATGGTTATTATTGCGTAGATAATTTACCACCTGCTCTTCTATCAAAGATAGCTGAAATTAGTGTTAATTCTAAGGGTGGATTGGATAGGTTAGCCATAGGGATTGATGCAAGAGGATATAAGTTTTTTGATGATTTAAACAAAGAGTTAGAACAGCTTCGTAGTTTAGGATATGAATATGAAATATTATTTTTAGAGGCTAATGATGAAACCTTAGTTAAAAGATATAAGATGAGTAGGCGTGCTCATCCTCTTGGAAAAGAAATCAATCTTATTTCTGCTATTGAAGAGGAAAAGAAAATGCTTAAGCTAATAAGATCGAAGGCTAATTATATTGTAAATACGAGCACATTGACAGCTAAAAATTTAAGAGATGAGATAACAACTATATTTTCTTGTGAAGAGGATAAGTTTTCAATTATGATTACAGTTTCATCATTTGGGTTTAAACATGGAGCACCAATGGATGCAGATTTGGTTTTTGACGTTAGGTTCATGCCGAATCCATATTATGTGGAGGAATTAAAAAATTTAACGGGTGATGATAAGTGTGTGCAAGAATATGTTATGAATAGTGAGGATAGTAATATCTTTTTTGAAAAGCTTATTGATATGATAGATTTTTTGATACCTAAGTATATTGATGAAGGGAAAAGGCAGTTATCAATAGCTATAGGGTGCACAGGAGGAAAGCATAGGTCAGTTACTATTACTAACAAGCTATATGAACATCTAAAAGAAACGTATAAGAGGGTTTTTAAGAAACATAGAGACTATAATTTAAGTTAGGTGGGATTATTTTGAGTTTAAAGGTTGTTGTAATTGGAGGAGGAACTGGTCAAGGCAATTTACTCAGAGGGCTTAAACAATACACAGATAATCTTACAGCAATAGTTACTGTGGCAGATGATGGAGGTGGTTCTGGCATTCTTCGTGTTGAGAACAACATTTTGCCACCGGGAGATATGAGAAATTGTCTATTATCTCTATCCAATATGGATCCAGCGTTGGAAAGGTTGATGAAACATAGGTTTAAAGAGGGTAGGCTTACAGGACAGAATTTTGGAAATCTTTTTATATTGGCTTTAAGTGAAATTTATGGAGATATGGAACTTGCTATAGAGGAAACCACGAGGATGCTAGGTGTGCAAGGAAGAGTTTTACCTGTTTCTATGGAGAATATACATCTTAGAGCTGTGTTATCTAATGGAGAGGTAGTTATTGGAGAGTCAAAGATAGCGCCTAAATCAATAGAAAAAGGAGTAAATATCAAATCTTTACATCTCATACCAGAAGCACCAAAAGCTAATATAGATGCTATAAATGCTATAAAAAGTGCAGATATAATAGTTTTGGGGCCGGGGAGTTTATATACTAGTATAATAGCGAATGTACTCATACCAGAGATAAAAACTGAACTAAAAAAGTCAAAGGCACTAAAGCTTTATATGTGTAATATCATGACTGAAAATGGTGAAACAGATGGATATAACTGTTTGAATCATGTGGATAGTCTATGTAACTATCTTGATGGGGGAACTATAGATCATATTTTGGTGAATGAAACAATAGTACCTAAAAAAGTTGAAGAAAAGTATATAAACGAAAATCAAATACAAGTATTGATAGATGGAAAACAGGCATCAGAGATTAGAAAAAAAGGAATAGTAATAACAAAGGCTAAGTTTCTGAAAATTAATGACAAAAATCAGGTTATTCATGATACAGAAAAAGTATCAAAAATTATAATGGACATAGCTGAAGGTCATTATAAAGAAAAGAGTATATAGAAAGGGGGGTCTATCTTGCGAGAGGAATTAAGTTCAGGTGGTGCAGTGATTTTTGGTAACTCCATACTACTACTAAAGAAGTTCAATGGAGATTGGGTATTGCCTAAGGGCAGGATAGAACCAGGAGAAGACAAGGAAAGTACAGCATTAAGAGAAGTTTTTGAAGAAAGTGGAATTAGGGGAAATGTAATAAAGTATCTTGGAGAGATTCATTATACTTTTAATGAAGGGTGGAATGATGTTAAGATGGTGCATAAAACTGTTTATTGGTATCTTATGAATTGTTCTAAAACGGATATACAACCTCAAAGAGATGAGGGATTTATAGATGGAAAATTTATGCATATGAAAAGGGCAATAGATCTCGCAAAATATGATGATGAGAGAGAAATTATAAAGAAAGTTCTAAAAGAATATGAAAAAGGAGTAAAATAATGTCTTTTTCGGCACAGGTTAAAAATGATTTAGCTAGAATAATGCCAGACAATGAAGAACAAAGATTATCAGAGTTATCTGCTATAATTAGGTTGTCAGGAAGATTAAAGCTTATGGGAATTGGAAGATTAGGTGTTTCGATATCCACAGAAAATCCAGCGATAGCAAGAAAGACTTTTTCTTTGATAAAAAGTTGTTTTGGTATCCATGTTGAAATTCATACAGTTAAGAATACAAACTTAAAGAAGAGTAGTTATATTTTAAATATAGAAAACAATCAAGGTGCCAATGAAATATTAGAAAAAGTCGGTATTATTGAAATTGTTGGGGGGAATCCTCATTTATTAAGCTCAATACCAGATTTAATATTTAAGAAAGAGGCAAATAAAAGGGCTTTTATAAGAGGTGCTTTTTTAGCAAGTGGATCGATATCAGATCCAAGTAAAAATTATCATTTTGAGATTGTTGCTGTAGATGAAGAGCTTAGTGAATATATAAGAGACATGATAAATAGTTATAATCTAAAATCAAAAATAATAGAAAGAAAATCAGCAAAGGTTATATATATAAAAGAAAGTGAAAGTATATCAGATATTTTAAATCTTATGGGTGCACATACACAACTTCTTCATTTAGAAAATGTTAAAATAAGCAAGCAGGTTAGAAATGATGTAAATCGATTAGTTAACTGTGAAACTGCCAATATAAATAAGACTGTAGATGCAGCTAAAAGACAGGTGAAGTCTATAGAAAAAATTAGAGATACAATAGGTATAAGTTCTTTACCTGAAAATTTACAGGAAATAGCCTTATTGAGATTAGAAAATTATGATATAAGTTTAAAGGAGCTTGGTGAAATGATGAGTGAACCTCTTGGAAAATCAGGAGTAAATCACCGGTTAAAAAGAATACAGCAAATTGCAGAAGAGTTAGGAGGGTAGAAAATGGAAAGTAAAGTATTTGTAGTTAAAAATATTACAGGACTTCATGCACGTCCAGCAGCGCAGTTGGTGCAGGTTTGTAGCAAATTTCAATCAGAGGTAATGATAAAGAAGGGAAATAGTATGATAGATGGAAAGTCTATTATAGGAGTTATGGGGTTAGGTGTAGCTTATGGTAATGAATTTGAAGTTATAGTAGATGGAAGTGATGAAGAAAAAGCGATGAAAATGATAAGTGAGTTTATTGATAGTAGTTTATAGGAAGAGGGTAGAATATGTGGAGCAGCAGGGTTGAGTTTAAAAAAAGTAAAATAATTCCTATATTGATGGTATGTATAGTTGTATTAGTTGTGTCGTCGTTTGGGAGTATATTAAATTTTATAACTGATTTAACATGGTTTAGAGAAGTTGGATATACAGAAACATATCTTAAAAGAGTATTTGCAAAATTATATATAGCTATACCATTTTTTATAGGTTTTTTTATTTTTTTAAGAATATATTTTAGACAAATAAAAAGTGGTTATTATAAACATATGGACTTGGTAGAAACTCCTGATGAAAAGAAGTTTGTAGGTAGAATTTTAACATTAGCATCAGGTTTAATATCCATATTTTATAGTTTTAATATATCTTCATTATTATGGATGGAAATATTAAAGTTTTTAAACAGTACAAACTTTAATGTAAATGATCCGATATTTTTTAAAGATATCAGCTTCTACGTGTTTAAGTTACCGTTGATTGAAGCGATTTTTGGAATAGTGTTAAATCTTATCTTTGTTGTAGTGGCTGTAACTGTAGTATTTTATGTGATAATGCTTAGTTATAAAGCACCTACAATAATAAGGGAATATAATGATGATGATGTTATTAGAGAGATAAATCCAAAGGCAAAAATAGAGAAAGTTAAAAAGGATGTAATCACTCTGGCAGCAACTAGGCTAGCCATGTTAGGTGCTTTATTTTTTATAATACTGGGATTAAAAGATTTTTTAGCAACATATAATCTACTTTTTTCTCCACGTGGTGCAATATATGGAGCTGGATATACGGACATTAATGTTACTTTGTGGATGTATAGGATAAAGGCTATAATTTCTATTATAACAGCAATTTTAATAATTGTTTCAAGAACGAAGAAGAGTTATAAACCAGCAACAAAGGGTATAGTGGCACTGGTTGCTGTTACAGTATTAGGTTTTGGTGCAGATACGTTTATACAAAATTTTGTGGTATCTCCAAATGAACTATCTAAAGAACGAGAGTATATAAAATACAATATAGAGTATACAAATAAGGCATATGGTTTGGATAAAATTGAGATAAAGGACTTTGCTGTGGATCAGAGCCTAACAGTTGACGATTTAGTAAAAAATCCAGACACCATAAGTAATATAAGTTTAAATGATTATAGACCTACAAAAGAGGCTTATAATCAGCTACAAGGGTTAAGGGGATATTATAATTTTAATGATGTTGATATTGATAGATATACTATAAATAATAAGCTAACGCAGGTGTTTTTAGCGGTTAGAGAGATTGACAAGACTAGATTAGAAGATAAGGCACAAAACTGGGTAAACACAAGACTTAAATATACACATGGATATGGAATAGCTATGTCGCCAGCTAATGAATTAACCTCATCAGGACAGCCTAATATGATAGTTAAGAACGTGCCGGTTACAACTGAATTTGAAAATTTAAATCTGAATAAACCGCAGGTATATTTTGGGGAGCTTACAAATGACTATGTAGTTGTAAATACAAGTGAGGAGGAGTTTGACTATCCACAGGGGGAATCAAATGCAACAGTTGAGTATGATGGGACAGCAGGAATAAATATGAACATATTCAACAAGTTGATATATTCTATTAAATATGCTGATTTCAAACTTTTAATTGCAGGTGGAATAGATAGTAATAGTAAAATTTTAATTAATAGAAATATAATGGACAGAACAAAAAAGATAGCACCTTTCTTGAATTATGATACTAACCCATATGCAATAATAGATGAGGGAAGGGTCAAATATATAATAGATGGATATACATTATCATCCAATTATCCATATTCAACTCCATTTAATGAAGGGTCTACTGTTAATTATATTAGAAACTCATTTAAGGTAGTTGTAGATTCATATGACGGAAACATAGAATATTATATAGTGGATAAGGAAGATCCTATGGTTAATACTTATTCTAAAATTTTTCCAAAGCTATTTAAACCTATGAGTGAAATGCCGGATAGCATAAAGAGTCATTTAAGGTATCCTCAAGAGATGTTTGACATTCAAACAAAAATGTATGGAACATATCATATGAGTGATCCTAATGTATTTTACAATAGAGAAGATAAATGGGATATACCGAAGGAAAACTATTATCAAGGGGAGAATCCTACGGTGGATGCACCTAAGACAGATAATATAATAGAAATGGAATCTTTGTACTTTACATTAAAACTTCCTCATGAACAAAACTCAGAGTTTGTTTTAAGTATACCGTACACTCCTAAAGGAAAGCAAAATGCTACAGCGCAGCTAATTGCTAGAAATGATGGAGAGAATTATGGGAAGATGATTTTGTATCGCTATCCTAAGGATAAGACTATTATTGGGCCAGAGCAAATGGAGGCTAAGATAAGTAATAATGATGTGATTTCACGAGATTTATCATTATGGGATACGAGGGGTTCTAAAGTTCTTAGGGGGCATATCTTGATGATACCAATAGAAAGTTCTATATTGTATGTTGAACCTTTATATATAAGAGCGGATTCGGAAAATGCTATACCAGAGGTTAAGAGGATTATTGTTGGATACAACGACAAAATAGTAATGGAGGAAACCTTAGAAAAAGCACTGGAAAAGGTGTTTGGTTCTACAGAGAAACCGTTGATAACTACTGTTGGAGGAGAAGCTGTGGATACAAGTGCAACAGAGTCAGTGGATAAACCAATATCAGAAGGTGAGTTACCGTCACTAAGAGAGGCCAGTGAGTTGTTTGTAAAGGCTCAAGAGGCACTAAAAGCGGGTTCTTTAAGTGAGTATGAAAACTATATAAATAGAATCGGAGAGATTTTGAAGTCTTATTCATAATAATTTTAAGTTGAGGGGCTGTAAACCTTACAGCCTCTCATAACTAAAATTACAGAAAGAGGTAACTTATGATTATAAAATATACTTTAAATGAAGAAGATTATATCCAATCAAACTTGGATTATATAAAATTTTCGGATAGCTTTAAAAAACAGGTAAATTTAATTAGAGGTACAACAGCAGTTATACTATTTCTAGGTGCTAGTTTAATTCTTAACAGTGTTGTTGGAGTAGGTCTGGGTTTGGTATTATCTGTTGCAGAGTTTGTATTTTTTGAAAAGTATTATGAGTTTATTACACGAAGAAAAATAAAAAAGGCAATTACAAAAGAAGATTTATCCTTCTATATAAAAGGTGTAGATTTTATAACAACACCTTATGGATTTACAATAGAAGGTAAAGGAAAGAAGCTTCGTTACAAGTGGACTGAAGTTAAGATAGTTGGAGAATCTAAAGATAGGATATATCTTTTTGCAGAAAATGGGATATCAGAGATAATACCAAAAAGAGGTCAGGATGAAGAGATACTTAAATGTGAGATTATCGACAGAGTATTGAAGGAAGGAAAGGCCGTCCATAAGCTTATCTGACAACAAAGGAGGGTTTTTATGTATAAAGGTTTAAGGAAAGAGATGGGTATAGTAGACATAGATTTAAATAATAATAAAGATACACTGATATATATAAAAGAAAAGATTAAAGAGTATTTTGGAATTAGGGAAGTTATGATTTGTTATGATGGAAATAGGATTTATGATGACAGTGGTTTATCGCAATATTGTTCTACACTACAAAATGATGCTAATAATGTTAGGAAATGTAATATCTCAGCAAAGCTTGCAGAAGTTAAAACATTATTGAATTTAAGGCCTGTAATTTATTCTTGTTATGGAGGTGTGATTAATTTTAGTATCCCAGTTGTTTGTAAGAAAGAGGTTATAGGGGTGTTAATTTGTGGCACCTTTGCACCTAAAGATAATAAGACAGCAGTATCTATTCCTCAAATAAGTGAAGATTTAGTACCTATAGTTAAAACTAATAAGCAACTAAAATTATTTAAAAAGGAAGAGACTATAGGAAATGTGGAGTTAGGATTGCTTATAAATTCAGTAAACAACTTTGTGGAAAAAGTAATGGAGGGAAAGGTTGCTGATGAAGATGTTCCTTTTAGACTAAAAGGAGATAATAAGATAAATCGTTCTATTAATAAATCTCTTGAATATATATATATAAATATAGAGCATACAATAAAACTTGAAGAGGTTGCTGAAATATCAGGTTTCTCAACATTTTATTTTTGTAAAATATTTAAGAAAACTGTAGGTGTAGGATTTTCGCAATATTTAAGGGTAGCAAAGATGGAAAGAGCTAAAGAACTTCTTAAGGATGATGTAACTAAAATTTACGAAGTATCTAAAAGGCTAGGTTTCAATGAGAATAATTATTTTGCTAGAGTATTCAGAGAAATTGTTGGTATGACACCAAGAGAGTACAGAAAATTAATTAATGGAAGATAAAAAGAAAATGTCAAAAGTTATTATATTAAGGTAGCAAATTGCTACCTTAAATTTTTTAAGACGGGAGAAAATATGGCAAAAAAAATAGAAAAAGAAACAATGAAAGATATGACACAAGGAGATCCTTTTAAAGTTATATTGAACTTTATTATTCCTATGCTTTTAGGCAATGTATTTCAACAGTTATATAATGTTGTAGATTCAATAATTATAGGGCGTTATGTAGGAGCTAATGCTCTTGCGGCTGTAGGTGCATCCTTTCCAATTATATTTTTATATGTGGCTATAGCTATAGGGTTAGGCGTAGGCGGATCGGTAGTTATGTCTCAATATTATGGAGCTAAAAACTATGACAAATTGAGAGTTTCCATATCTACAACTTTAATAGTCCAAACAGTAATTTCAATAATCTTAAGTGTAATAGGATTTATTACAGCAAAGCCATTACTTAGGTTGTTAAATACTCCAGAAGAAATAATTGGACAGTCAGTAAGTTATATGAAAATTTATCTTTTTGGTTTAATTTTTATATTTCTTTATAATACTTTTACTTCAATTTATAGAGCTATAGGGGATAGTAAATCTCCACTTTATTTTTTAATTATAGCTACAATAATAAATGTTTTATTAGACTTAGTTTTCGTTATTAAGTTTAAGATGGGTGTTAGTGGGGTTGCTTGGGCAACCGTAATAGCACAAGGTGCATCAGCTTTTTTATGTTATATATACTCTCAAATAAAAATTCCTTTGTTAAAATTCAAAAAAGAGGATTTAATATATGATAAGGAAATGAAAAATAAGATTCTTAAAATAGGAATACCTGCAATGATTCAGCAGGTTATAGTCTCGTTAGGAATGATGGCTACTCAAGGTTTAGTAAATTCTTATGGAGCAGAAACTATAGCAGGATATACAGCGGCAACAAAGATTGATAACTTTGCGACTATACCTATTATGAATCTTTCTATAGGGGTATCAACATTTACGGCTCAAAACATAGGGGCGAATAAGCCAGAAAGAATAGATTCTGGGTTTAAAGTTGGGATATTAATGGTTGTATTCTTTTCTGTTTTTGTAACTTTACTAATATTTTTATTTGGAAAAGGACTTATTAGTATATTTGTTGATTCATCATCTGGGAAAGATGTGTTTGAAGCAGGAATGTTGTATTTAAAGGTGGTATCCTTGTTCTATGTACTTTTTGGAATAATGTTTGTGTGCAATGGGGTTTTAAGAGGTGCAGGAGATATGAAAATGGTTACAGTCAGCACTATGTTAAGTTTAGCTATTAGGATTATAAGTGCATATTCATTAAATGGGGTATTAGGGTTTACAACAATAGCAGTAGCTATACCAGTAGGTTGGGTTTTTGGAATGAGTATGTCATTAATAAGGGTTAAAAGAGGTGAATGGAAAAGTAAAAGTGTTATAGAATAGACTTGTATTGATTTGAAAATATGGTATGATATTAATTAAAAGTTATTTAGGTGAATATAGATGAAAGGAGTATATGATGAACAAAAACATCATATAATAATCAATATGAAGCAAAGTTTAAAATTATCGGCAAAACCAGCAAAGGGAACTTTTGATGTATTACCTGATGATATGGAATTAAGAAATTGGGTGAAAGATATAATTACAGATGCGTATACTAAGAGAGGTTATATGCAGCTAGAAACTCCATGTATAGAAAATATAGAGAATTTAACTAATTCAGAAGCTGGAGAAAATCTTAGAATGATATTTAAGATCTTAAAAAGAGGGGAGAAATTGCAATTAGAAAGTGAAATTAAGGAAGATGAGTTGTGTGATTTAGGGTTGAGGTTTGATCTTACCTTACCATTGAGTAGATATTATGCTAACAATAATAATGAATTAATCAAGCCTTTTAAAGCGTTTCAGATGGGACCAGTTTGGAGGGCTGAGCGCAATCAAAAGGGAAGATATAGACAGTTTGTTCAATGCGATATTGATACAATAGGAGATAACTCTATATATGCAGAAATAGACCTTATGCTTACGGTTCCAATGGCAATAAAAAATTTAGGCTTTACCAATACTATAATTAAAATTAACGATAGAAGAATATTAAAGCAGTTAATAATAGACTCAGGCTTTGAAGAAAAAGATTTTGAAACTGTATGTATAATTGCTGATAAAAAAGACAAGATAGGTGAGGACGGAGTAGCAAAGGAGCTATTTGAGAAAGGCTATAATCAGCAGCAAATTACAAAACTAAGCGAGAGTCTTCTATCTTCTCTAGCGGATATTGAGGGCGAAGCAGCTGCTGATTTAAGACTACTTATTGATATAGTAAGTAGGTTTTATAGAATAGAATTTGATCCAACTTTAGTTAGAGGTATGGGATATTATACAGGGCCTATATTTGAGATAGTAAGCCCTGATTTTAATGGTTCAATTGCTGGAGGTGGCCGATACGATGGTTTATTAAGCAAGTTCTCGAAGGATCATGTGCCAGCTGTAGGATTCTCTATAGGTTTTGAGAGAATAATAGGACTCTTGAAAGATAAAAATTTTAAGCTGCCAAATAGACCTCTAAAATATGCTGTACTTTTTGTAGATGAAGAGAAGTATGAAGAGGCAGTAGACAAAGCTAATTATATAATAGCTAAAGGCTCAATAGCTTCACTTTATAAGATTAAAAAGAATAAACTTGGCAATATGATAAGTAATTTCAAGAAAAATGGCTATGAAATTGAGATAGTAGAGTAGCTTTATCATAAAATTAGTATTTAAAACTGCTGTTAAAAAGTTTTTTTAAACCCCATAATTATTCGAATATATTTGGATAATTGTGGGGTTTAAGCTTATATATTTATAAGGATAGATTTAATATAAATACATATGATTTAAAGCTTTATGTGGGGATTTTGAAAAATATCTTTTTTGCTTTTGATACTTGTGTTATTATATTTAAGTAGATTTAGAAAGGGGATATTTGTGTATACAGGTATATATTTAAAAGATAGTGTTGAAACTTTAAAGGTTGGAGAGTTGATTGGAAGGGTTCTTTCGGCAGGGACTTGTATCTGTCTTCATGGAGAGCTTGGAGCAGGAAAAACTCATATGGCAAAAGGTATTGCTATAGGACTTGGAGTTGAGGAAATAGTTAGTTCGCCTACATTTACTATTGTTCAAGAGTATAGGGGCAATAAATTGGAACTATTGCATTTTGATGTATATAGGCTTTCTGGAGGAGAAGAACTAGAATTAATAGGTTTTTCTGAATATTTAAAACGGAATGGTGTAGTTTTAATAGAATGGGCGGAAATTGTTAAAGACATTTTACCAATAGACAGAATAGATATTTATTTAAAGTATAGTGATGATGGCGGAAGGATTATGGATATTGTAGTTTCTGATAAAAACTTGGTAGAGGCTTTTGAAAGTCTTAGATTGTAGGAGGATTTATGTCTAAGATGCTTGTATATTACAAAGATGCTTTTTTTAGTTATTTAGGATATAGCTCGGGAAGTTATTTTTCAGAGGTTCTTATTTTTATTACTAGTTTTATACTTTTTTATTTAGTAGGAAGATGTATAATTTTTTTGTTGATAAAAATGATAGAAAAGTTTGTATATAAACATGAATTTTTGAAAGAGTCAAACTTTACTTTTTATTTGGACGGTTTACTACGAAAAATGTTAATATTAACAGGATTGTTTATAGCAATTATATTAGTTGAGGATAATATTGGATTTCGAAATATAGTATATAGTGTTTATCGTATAGGTATAATAATATTAACCGCAAGTGGTATGGTAAGTGCTATGGATACAATGTTTATTTCTATAGGAAGGGTAAGAAAGGATAGAAGTGAGGCAGTTAATGAAACTGTAATGACATTTTTATCAAAAATTGCTAAAATTCTTGTAGTGATCTTTTCAATACTGATTGTTTTGAGTGAATTAGGTATAGATGTAAATGGAATAGTTGCTGGATTGGGGCTTGGAGGGGTAACATTTGCTCTTGCAGCTAAGGATACTGCAACGAATATGTTTGGTGGTATAAATATAATAATAGATAAACCTTTTGTTGTTGGTGATTGGATTCAAACTAGCACTGTAGAGGGTATTGTAGAAGGAATTACATTTAGAAGCACTAGGATAAGAAACTTTTTTGATTCAGTTATGATAGTTCCTAATAGTACATTATCTAATGATAGTATTACAAATTGGTCAAAGATGAATAAGCGAAAAGATAGTTTTACATTTGGGATTGATTATAAAACTGATAAATCAAAGCTAGAAAATGTAATTAAGCGAGTAAGAGAATATTTGATTGCACATGAAAATATTTTAGATGATACAGTGATTGTACGCTTAAATGGATTTAAGGAAAGTTCTATTGAAGTGTATGTGGTTTATTTTATAAATATTCTAAGCATCGAAGATATAAAAAGAGTGAGGGAAGAGGCATCTTTTATTGTTATTGATGTGCTTCATGATGAAGGTGTAGAATTTGCTCTTCCAAGTCATAATATATATATGGGGAAATATAAATAGGAGGATGTATGTTGATATTGGGTATTGATACTTCATCAAGTTTTCTAGGTGTTGCTTTGAAGGATAGTAGCGGGTTTGAGTGTAATATATATGAAAACAAAGGAATGACTCATAGTGAAAAATTATTACCTGGAATAAAGGATTTGTTTATAAAAACAGGAAAGAGGATAGAACAACTTGATAAGGTAGTAGTAACAATTGGTCCAGGATCTTTTACTGGTATAAGAATAGGTGTTTCAACTGCCAATGCTTTGGTGCAGGCGCTTAATATACCGATTTGTGGAATATCTACATTGGAGGCGATGGCATATTCTTTAAGTGGATATGATGGATTGATAGTGTCTACAATGGATGCACAAAAAGGAGATTTTTATACACTGTTTTGTGAATTTAAGAGTGAAAAATTGGTAAAGCTTAAGGCTGAAAGTGTAAGCTCCAAAGATGAAATTTTGGAGTTTGCAAAGTCATATGGTAAGACTATTATTTTAGGTGATGCTATTGCTTCGTGGGAAGATATGCCGAAAAATTTTGAAAAAAGTGAAATATATTCTCCAGATCCTTTGATTCTTTGTGCGCTTGGAATGGATATTTCTTGTGTTTCCGATTTTGTCGAACCAGTATATATTAAAAAATCTCAAGCTGAGGTGGAATATGAACAAAGAAATAGATTGTAAAAAGATACCAATAGAAGGCGTTAGGGTTGTACCAATGGATAAATCTCATGTCGATGTAGTTTTTGGTATAGAAGAACAATGTTTTGTTACACCTTGGTCAAGGATGTCTATTGCTAAAGAGATGAAAAATCCATTGGCACATTATTTTATAGTTTTTATTGGAGATAGAGAGGTTGGATATGGAGGTTTCTGGACTATACTTGATGAGGCGAATATAAATAATATTGCGATAAAAGATGAGTTTCGAGGTATGGGTTTTGGTAATATAATTCTTGAACAACTAATATTAAAAGCAAAGGAACTTTCAATGAAGAGGATGATTTTAGAGGTAAGAAGCTCAAACAATGTAGCTCAAAGTCTTTATAAAAAATTTGGATTTAAAATGGTGGGGTTAAGAAAAGATTATTATCAAGATATTATAGAAGATGCAATTATTATGGAAAAGGTGATTTAATGAAGGATGTTTTGGTGTTAGGCATAGAAACAAGTTGTGATGAAACTTCAGCTGCTGTAATTAAGAATGGAAGGGAAGTTTTATCTAATATAGTTGCTACACAAATTGATATTCATAAAAAATTTGGAGGGGTAGTACCTGAAGTGGCATCAAGAAATCATGTATTAGATATAAATAAAGTTATTAAAAGTGCAATTGAAGAGGCAAATGTTCAGTTGAAGGATATAGATTCAATTGCTGTGACATATGGGCCAGGACTTGTAGGGGCATTACTTGTAGGACTTTCTACAGGAAAGGCACTGGCCTTGGCTTTAGATATTCCTTTGATTGGAGTTAATCATATTGAAGGGCATATTGCTGCCAATTATATATCTCACAAAAATCTTGAACCACCATTTATTTCCTTAATTGTGTCAGGTGGTCACAGCCATATAGTCAGTGTGAAGAACTATAACGAATTTGAGATAATGGGAAGAACGCAAGATGATGCTGTAGGAGAGGCTTATGATAAAGTAGCAAGGGTGCTTGGTTTAGGTTATCCTGGCGGACCTTTAATTGATAAGTTGGCTAAGGAAGGACGTGAGTTGTATGATTATCCAAAGGCGTTTTATAAAGAAGATAATTACAATTTTAGCTTTTCAGGTTTAAAGTCATCTGTTCTTAATCATATTAATTCTCTAAAAATGAAAAATGAAGATATTAATAAAGCCGATATCGCAGCTTCATTTCAAAAGGCTGCTGTAGATATCTTATGCAATAAGGCGATTAAAGCTGTAGAGGATTCAGAACTTGATAAACTGGTGCTCTGCGGAGGAGTATCAGCAAATTCAATGTTAAGAAAGGTTATAGGAGAAGTGTGTGTGAGCAGGGGGATAAAACTCTATTATCCACCGATTGAACTTTGTACAGATAATGCTGCTATGATTGGATCGGCAGGTTATTTTGAATATTTAAGTGAAAATTTTTCAGATTTTAGTTTAAATGCTGTGCCAAACTTAAAGATTGGCCAAAGATAAGGAGGATAATTGTATGTCAGGAGTAGCAATAATAGGAGCACAATGGGGAGATGAAGGTAAGGGAAAGATAATAGACCTTTTAGCTAAAAGTGCTGACATGGTAGTAAGATCACAGGGAGGAAACAATGCAGGGCATACTGTTGTTGTTGAAGGAGAAAAGTATGCACTTCATCTTATTCCTTCAGGAATATTAAATGAAAAGGCTATAAACGTAATTGGAAATGGAGTTGTAATTGATCCAGAGGTAATTTTAAAGGAAATGGAAAATTTCGCAAAAAGAGGGATAGGAATGGAATCTCTTAGAATTTCTGATAAGAGTCATATAATTATGCCATATCACAAGGTTATAGATGAATTGATGGAGAAGGCAAGAGGGATTGATGATATAGGTACTACAAAAAAAGGTATAGGTCCTTGCTATATGGATAAATATGAGCGTATAGGGATAAGAATGCAGGATTTAATTGATTCTAATATACTGAAAGAAAAGTTGAAAATTGTTATAGATGCAAAGAATAAGATAATTAAAGAAGTTTATAATGGAGATACTGTTGATTTTGAAGATGTTTATAGTAAAGCCGTTGAGTATGGTAAAAAGCTAAAACCTTATGTTGTTAATACAGAGTTTTTAATAAATAAGTCTGTTAAGAGAGGGGATAAGGTTTTATTTGAAGGAGCACAAGGTTCAATGCTTGATACAGACTTTGGAACATACCCTTATGTAACTTCATCTCATCCAACGATTGGTGGTTTTATAACAGGTTCAGGCGTGAATATAAATGCTATAAACGAAGTTATAGGTATAGTGAAAGCTTATTCCACAAGGGTAGGAAAGGGACCTTTTGTAACAGAATTAAATAATGAAATCGGAGATAGAATAAGAACAGTTGGAAGAGAGTTTGGGACAACTACTGGAAGACCTAGAAGATGTGGTTGGTTAGACTTAGTTTTATTAAGATATACAGCAATGCTAAATGGGTACACTTCAATAGCTTTGATGCTTCTTGATGTTCTTTCAGGTTTTGATAAGATAAAAGTATGCACTGCGTATGAGATAGATGGTAATATAACCTATGATTATCCATCAACAATGGAAGAGCTTGCAAAGGCAAAGCCAATTTTTACAGAGATTGAAGGATTTGACAAAGCAGATATACAAGAAGTAACTGATTATGATCACTTACCGTCAGCAGCTAAAGAATATATAAAATTAATTGAAAGAGAATTACAGGTGCCTATAGATATAGTTTCAGTAGGGCCTGGAAGAGAGCAAACAATAATAAGAAAAGAATTTTTTAAATAAGCAACAAATTTTTATAAAAGATAGACTTAAATTCGAGTCTATCTTTTTATATTCAGAAAATTCGTACGTTGTATAATAATAATGGAGATATAATACGAATAAAATACAAACAATTCAATTTTTTTGCTAAAATGTGTTTTTTTTGTAAAAAAAAAGTATACAAATAAAATAAAAAGGTGTAGAATGAAAAAAAGCTAATATAAATTAGCTAAATAATGAAGGAGGTATTTGAAATGAAAAAATTTTTATCTATTTTATTGGCGTCAACGATGCTAATAGGGTTAGCAGGATGTTCAGAGAAAAAAGACACAACTGCTGATTCAGGTGGAAATTCTGGGGCTAAACCAGAGTATAAGATTGGTATTTTAACGGGTACAGTTTCACAAGGGGAAGAAGAGTACAGAGCTGCTGAAAAAATGAAGAAAGAATATGGCGATATGGTAGTAACAGCTACATATCCAGATAACTTTTCTAAAGAAACTGAAACAACTATAGCTCAGTTTATGAGTATGGCATCAGATCCAGATGTTAAAGCTATTGTTTTTTGTCAAGCTGTTCCAGGTGCAGCAGCAGCAATAGATAAAGCTAGAGAGGTAAGAGATGATCTTTTAGTTATAGTAGCAACTCCAGGAGAAGATCCTGACATGATAGCAAGTAAAGCTGATGTGGTTTTAGTTGCTGATGAATTAGCGATGGGAAAAACTATTCCTGAACAGGCTAAGGCACTTGGAGCTGTGAATTTTGTTCATTACTCCTTCCCAAGACATATGTCTTATCAAATGCTTGCTGCAAGAAGAGATCTTATGAAAGCTTCATGCAAAGAGCTTGGATTAAATTTTGTTGAAGGAACAGCTCCAGATCCAACAGGTGATGCAGGGGTTCCAGGAACTCAACAATTTATACTTGAAGATGTTCCAAGAAAGGTTGCAGAGCTTGGAAAAGATACAGCTTTCTTTGGAACCAACTGTGCGATGCAAGAACCTATGATTCAAGCAGTTCTTACATCAGGAGCTATTTATCCACAACAGTGTTGTCCATCTCCTTATCATGGATATCCAGGAGCTTTAGGAATAGAGATTCCTGCTGAAAAGCAAGGTGATGTACCTTATGTTCTTGAACAAATAAAAGCAAAGATGAGTGAAAAAGGTGGAACAGGAAGATTTTCTACTTGGGCAGTACCTGTAAACATGATGTTTGTAGAAGGTGGCGTTAAGTATGCAATGCAAGTTGTTGAAGGAAAAACATCAGGAAAACTAGATGTGAAAGCTCTTGAAACTATATTTACTGAAATAAGTGGAGGAGTTAAAATGACATCTTATACTAATGAAGCTACAGGAAAGACTTTTGATAATTATCTAATGGTACTATCTGATTTCGTGACGCTTTAATGGTTGAGTAAAGTATAGGCTACCGAAATGGTAGCCTTATTACTTTGAAGGTAATTAGAAAGAGAGGTAGATTATGGGAAATTACATATTGTCGATGGACAATATAACAAAGGATTATTTTGGGAATAAAGTTTTGAAAGGTGTAAGCTTAAATGTTAAACCTGGCGAGATTCATGCTCTTTTAGGAGAAAATGGGGCAGGTAAATCTACTCTTATGAATATTTTATTTGGCATGCCAGTTATCCACTCAACAGGTGGATTTGACGGAAATGTGATTTTGGATGGGGAAAAAGTAAGTTTAAAATCTCCCAAAGAGGCTATGGAAAAGGGGATAGGAATGGTTCATCAAGAATTTATGCTTATACCAGGATTTACTGTAGCAGAGAATATAAAGCTCAATAGAGAGGTTTTAAAGGGAAATCCTATAAGTACTGTTTTTGGTAAAAATTTAAAAACTTTAGACATAAAAAAGATGGAATCTGATGCTAGAGTTTCTTTAGATACTTTAGGCATGAATATAGATGAAAAAGCTTATGTTTCAGGGTTGCCAGTAGGGTATATGCAGTTTATTGAAATTGCAAGAGAGATTGATAAAAGTAATGTGAAATTATTGGTATTTGATGAGCCTACAGCAGTTCTTACAGAAACAGAAGCAGATATGTTGCTTGAAGCCATGAAAAAAATTGCTGCTTCAGGAATAGCGATACTATTTATAACTCACAGATTAGATGAAGTTATGAGTGTATGCGATAATATAACCATACTTAGAGATGGTGAACTTATATGTACAATGGCAAAGCATGAAACTACAATAATAGAACTAGCAGAAAAGATGGTAGGAAGAAAAATAGAAGCAATAGAAAAAAAGAATAAAATTGAAGAACATGAAATTATAATGTCTATAAAAAATCTTAAAGTGCATATGCCATCAGAGGAAGCAAAAGGTATAAATCTGGATATTAGAAAAGGAGAAATTCTAGGAATCGGCGGATTAGCAGGTCAAGGAAAACTTTCTGTTGCAAATGGAGTCATAGGGTTGTATCCTACATCTGGAGAAGTTATTTATAAAGGAAATACTTTGCCTATAGGAAAAACAAAGGATATTTTAGCGCAAAATATTGCCTTTGTGTCCGAAGATCGAAAAGGGGTAGGTTTATTATTAGATACATCTATTGAAGATAATATTGTAATAACAGCTATGGAAATTCAAAATAAATATCTAAAAAAAATAGGTCTTAAAATGCGAGATGGAAAAAAAATTCGTAAGAATGCTGTAGAGATGATAAAGCAATTGGATATCAGGTGTACAGGGCCAACACAACACACTAGACGTTTAAGTGGCGGTAATCAGCAAAAAGTGTGTATAGCAAGGGCGTTAGCTTTGAAACCAGATATTTTATTTGTATCAGAACCTACAAGAGGAATAGATATAGGTGCAAAAAAAATTGTACTGGACACTCTTCTTAAGTTAAGTGAAGATAATGGAATTACTGTAGTAATAACTTCATCAGAGTTAGCAGAGTTACGTTCTGTATGTGACAGAATAGCTATTGTAACAGAAGGTAAAGTTGAAGGTATTCTGCTTCCTACTGATAGTGATGCGGATTTTGGATTAATGATGTCTGGAGATTATAAAAAGATAAAGGAAGGTGATATTAATGGATAGTACTAAAAGATTTATCAACAACTTAGGTGTACCACGTTTAATTATAATATCACTATTTTTATCACTTTGTATAGCTGCCTTAGTTTTACAAATGGATTTAGGTAAATTAATGTCAGATGCACTTGTTAGAATGGGAATGAATGGAGTGCTAGTTTTAGCAATGGTTCCAGGAGTGTTATGTGGAATAGGTCTGAATTTTGGTATTTCTATAGGAATAGTGTGTGGACTTCTAGGCGGACTAATTAGTATAGAAATGGATTTAAGAGGATTTTCTGCTTTGTTTGTAGCTATTGGAATTTCAATACCTTTTTCTATTATAATGGGATACCTTTATGCAGTTTTATTGAATAGAACAAAAGGTTCGGAAATGACGGTTTCTACCTATGCAGGATTTTCAGTAATATCACTATTTTGCATAGTTTGGTTACTGGCTCCATTCAATAGTTTAGAAATAAAGTGGCCAATAGGAGATGGTTTGAGAACAACAATAACTTTGCAAGATAGATATGCACAAGTTTTAGATAAGTTTATGGCTATAAATATAGGTTCTCTAACTATTCCTACAGGGCTTTTATTATTTTTCTTTATATGTTGCGTACTAATGGCAGTTTTTCTAAAAAGTAAAAGTGGAATAGCTATGTCAACAGCAGGAGATAATCCTAGGTTTGCAGAAGCATCAGGTATAGATGTAAATAGGGCAAGGATTTTAGGAACTGTTATATCTACTGTGCTAGGTGCGGTAGGGGTAATTGTATATGCACAAAGTTATGGGTTTTATCAACTGTACCAAGCACCGTTAATGATGCCATTTGGAGCTGTTGCAGCAATACTTATAGGTGGAGCATCTGCCAAAAAAGCAAATATGATACATGTTATTCTTGGAGTGTTTTTGTTTCAAGGGTTATTGACTTTTTCTTTGCCTATAGCCAATAAGATTGTTACAGAAGGTGGCTTATCTGAAATTATGAGAATTATTGTTCAGTATGGTATTATTCTGTATGCACTTACAAAAGTGAAGGGGGCAGACTAATATGGAAAATAACTATAAGTTTAATTGGAAAAGCAAGCTAAAAGAAACTTTAAGAGAAAATGTAGTTTTAATTGTATTTCTAATTATATGTTTAAGCTGTGTATCTGTATCAGGGATGCAATGGAGTTTTATATTTAATGAGTTAAGCAGTAGACTTACACGAAATCTATTTTTAGTGCTTTCATTAATAATACCAGTACTTGCGGGAATGGGTTTAAATTTTAGTATAGTTATAGGCGCTATGGCAGGACAAATAGCGATAATAGCTGTAACTCATTGGGGTATTGTGGGTGTTCCTGGAATAGCATTATGTTTTGTGATCGCTTTACCATTTGCTCTATTGTTTGGATGGTTAACAGGGATAATACTAAATAAAACTAAAGGACAAGAAATGATAACTGGTATGATACTAGGTTTTTTTGCAGCTGGATTGTATCAATTGGTTTTTCTATTTCTTGTAGGTACTGTAATACCAATGAATAACCCTGTTATGGTATTAAGTACTGGAGTAGGAATAAAAAATACTATAGATTTAACTGGAGGAATAAAATATGCTCTTACTGATATTATAAAAGTTCCTTTTGTTAAAACTTCTATAGCTGTATTTGGATTAATTACGCTAAACTATATAAGAATTTATTTTAAAAATAAAAAAGAAAATAGAAATTTTGAGAATGCTACAGTTTTAATTAAAATTATAGGTTTGTTAATTATAACAGGTAGTTTCATATTAATATCAACCCAGAAGACTCTAATCAATAATGTGAAAGTTGCTTTAGTACCTACTATATTAATAGGTTTACTTTGTCTACTGAATATATTTATCACAAAAACAAAGATGGGGCAAGACTTTAGAACAGTTGGTAATGATATGCATATTGCATCTGTATCAGGCATTAATGTCAACAGGGTAAGAATAAGAGCTATTGTTATATCAACCGTTTTAGCAGCTTGGGGACAGATTTTCTTCCTAGAAAATATAGGAACATTAAATACTTATGGAGCACATGAACAGGTAGGAATGTTTGCTATAGCGGCTCTTTTGGTTGGTGGTGCATCTGTAAAAAAAGCTACAATAGGTCAAGCTATAATTGGAACTACATTATTTCATACTTTGTTTATAGTTTCTCCTCAGGCAGGGAAGGCATTATTTGGAAATGCTCAAATAGGAGAATACTTTAGAGTATTTATTGCCTATGGCGTAATTGGAGTTGCATTAGCATTGCACGCATGGAAGCAAATGACAGGTAAAAAGCAATAACAAAAAGTTATATTGGAAAATGGATATAAAGTAAAACAGTAGCCATGTTTTTTAGCTTGAGCTACTGTTTTATATTTAAGAGAAATAATAGTATACAAAAATTTTACTTACTTGATAAAATCAAAAAAATGATGCAAATAAATTGTTGCTATGGTAGAATAGTATAAGAAATGTATCGGAGGAATAATTATGTTATCTAATATCAAGAAGAATGCAGGAATGTTGATAACTGTTGTAGTTGCAGCCATAGTATTTCAGCTTTCCGATAGTTTTTTTAATGGAGCTAAAGAACAGATAGGAAAATTTTTAGCTTTAATGGTTCCATTTTTTTGGGCTTTTTCAGTGGCGTATTTACTAAATCCAATGATGCTTTTTTTTGAAAAAAAATTTAAAGCCAAAAGAATGATGAGTCTTTTTATAACTTATGTTATATTTTTAGGCTTAGTAACTTTATTTATTATGATACTGTCTCCTTTGATAGT
>JBOFZL010000006.1:0-5964 GCA_051655155.1 Filifactoraceae bacterium | reverse complement strand
GATAATTTACTTTTATCATCCATTGCAGATGTAGGTTCATCAAAAATCATTATATTAGGATTTTTTAATAGAACCCTTAATATAGATATTTTTTGCTTTTCTCCACCAGATATTTTATTCCTATCTATAATAGTATCTAATTTATCCTTATTAGAGTTTATATACTCTAATAAATTTAATTTATCTAGCATATTATATATCGTTGATTTATCTATATTTTCATCAAGTATTAAATTATTATAAATTGTATCATTTAGCAACATAGGTTCTTGCTCACTTATACCAATATGTTTTTTTCTTATTGACATCATATCTATATTATTTATATCTTCATTATCGGGGTATCGTCAGGAAAATGCGGAATCCGTACGTTAAGGCAAATCAACCCGCTGTTTCCAACGGGTTGATTGTTTTTATGTATTTTTAATTAGATACATCCTCTTGAAGTCTTCTATAAAGAGAAGACCTTGATATATTTGTTATTTCACATATTTGTTTAACAGTCATATTTCCTTCATTATACAATTTTACTGCATAATTTATTCCTTCATGATTACTATGATATTTTTTAACCCTACCTTTGTACTTACCTTGCAACTTAGCAATTTCAATACCTTCACGTTGTCTAACTTTAATTAAATCTCTTTCTAGTTGGTTAACTCCAGCCATTACAGTTATTAAAAATTGACTATACGGATTATCCTCTGATAAATCTAGCCATGTATCTTTAATAGACTTTAATGTTGCACCCTTACTTTTAATTTTCTCGACTAATAAAAATAAATCTTTCGTACTTCTTGTAATTCTTGTAAGGTCCGTTACAAAAACTATATCTTCTGGTTCAAGTTCATCAAGCATCTTATTAAGTTCTTTTCTATCCAACGTTGCTCCTGATATTTTTTCTTGATAAATAAAATCTACTCCGATTTCATTTAATTGTTTAATTTGTCTTTCTTCATTTTGGTCCTGTGAACTTACACGAACATACCCTATTTTTCTCAAATGTCTTCCTCCGTTCTGATACAAGTCTTATGGGACAGTTCAAACACTGATTTTTCCATAATTAATTAATTATACCAATAGAGTATACCCTATTGATATAATTAATTTAAAACTAAAAAGATAGAGAGGTCATTATGAGCACAGCAATTAGGGGAAGAGAACTATTAACAAAAGAGCAGAGATATAATTTTATGAAATTTCCAGATGACGAAGGTAGTGTAGGGATTTACTATACATTTTCTAAAGAAGATGTTGAGATTATAAGAAAGCATAGAAAAGAAGAAAATCAGTTAGGATTTGCACTTCAATTAGCAGTTTTACGCTATCCTGGATGGCCTTATATACTTAACAAAGAAGTACCTGAAAATATAGTTAGATATATCGCAAAACAAATAGGTACAGTTCCTAGAGCATTAAATAATTATTCTCTAAGAGAGGTTACTTACAGAGAGCATATAAAGGAGATTCGAGATAAATATGGATATATATCTTTTACTTTTATAGAACATGGCTTAGCATTAAAATATCTGACTAATTTATCCTTAGAAAATGATAATACAATATTTTTAATTGATAGATGTATCTGCTTTTTAAGAGAAAATAAAGTTATATTACCTGCAATTACTACTATTGAGGCGTTAGTATGGGAAGCAAAAGAAAAAGCTGAAAAGATAGTTATCGATACTATCATTAGTTATTTAGATACTAAACAAAGGAAACGTCTAAATGAAATAGTATCATCTCAATCTGAAAATCTAAAAAATAAAACTATTTTAGGTTGGTTAAAAGAACCTATTGGAAGACCCAGTATTGATAACTTTCTAAAGGTAATTGAAAAATTAGAATACATAAGAGAATTAAACTTAGATTCAATTCAGTTAAATAAATTACATTCAAATAAAATCAATCAGATATACAAACTAGGTCAAAGATATAGCCCTCAGGCATTTAGAGATTTTAATGAAAGTAAAAGTCATGCAATGCTATCTATATTTCTTTTAAACCTATCAAAAGACTTAACTGATAAAGCATTTGAAATACATGATAGAGTTATTCAAATAATGATGAGTGATGGTAGAAAAGCACAGGATGAAATACAAAAACAAAATGGTAAGAAAATAAATGAAAAAGTACTACACTTTAGTAGTATTGGTGAGGCTGTTATATACGCCAGAGACAATAATCTAGACCCATATGAATTAATTGATAAGGCGATGGGATGGAGTTCTTTCGTAGAGTCTGTTGAAGAATCTAAGAACCTTGCTAGACCTTCAGATTTTGATTATCTAGATTTAATTGAAAGTAAATACAATACTTTAAGAAAATATACGCCAAGATTACTTAAAGCATTGAAATTTAATTCAATAAAAGGAAATGAACCACTATTAAAATCTATCGAAGTCTTAAATGATTTAAATGATACTAAAAAACGTAAAGTACCACAAGATACTCCAGTAGAATTTTTACCTAAGCGTTGGATAAATCATGTTGTTAAGAAAGATGGAACTATCGATAGACATTATTTTGAAATAGCACTTGTAACAGAATTAAGAGATAGAGTTAAAGCTGGTGATATATCTATCGAAGGAAGTAAGCAGTTTAAAGAGTTTGATGATTATTTAATAACTAAAGATGAATGGGAAAAATCAAAAGTAGATAATAGATTGAGTGTTAGTTTATCTGTTGATGAGTATCTAAAAGAAAGACTTAATGCTCTTAATGAAAGATTAGATTGGGTTTCTAAAAATATAAAACACTTAGAAAGTGTATCTATTGAAAAAGGTAAGATTTCAGTATCTAGACTAGAGAAAGACACTCCAACAGAGGCAAAGGACTTTAGTGTTATTTCTTATAATCTATTACCTAAAACAGCCCTTGCAGATATAGTCTCTGATGTTGCTAAGTTAACTAGATTTCACAATGAATTTACACATGCATCTACAGGTAAAAAGCCTGATGTAGATGAAACTAATTTAATCATTGCTACATTGCTAGGAATGGGAACAAATATAGGTTTAAGTAAAATAGCTGATGCAACGCCAGGAATAACATATAAGCAATTATCAGGAGTGTCACAATGGCGTTTATATGATGATGCAATGGAAAGAGCTCAAACAGTTCTAGTTAATTATCAAGATAAGTTAAAACTTTCTAAACACTGGGGTGATGGTACTACTTCATCATCGGATGGAATGAGAATGCAAATAGGCGTATCATCTTTATATGCTGATTTTAACCCTCATTATGGTTCAGGAAAAGGAACTACAATTTATAGATTTACGAGTGATAAATTTTCTTCATACTATACTAAAATAATTAATACAAATTCTAGGGATGCAACTCATGTACTTGATGGACTTTTGAATAATAACACCGATTTAGATATTCAGGAACACTATACAGATACAGCTGGATATACAGACCAAATCTTTGCTCTTACTCATATATTAGGATTTAGATTTGCACCCAGAATAAGGGATATATCCGATATAAAATTATTCACTATGAAGAATGCTAATAATCACAAAAACTTAGAGAATCTTTTAAAAGGAAAGATAAATGAAAAAGTAATAAGAGAGAACTTTGATGACGTTTTAAGACTAGCACACTCAGTTAGAGAAGGTAAAGTTACATCATCACTAATACTTAGTAAAATAGGCTCTTATTCTAGGCAGAACAGTTTAGCTACAGCATTAAGAGAGATGGGTAGGATAGAAAAAACTATATTTATATTAGATTATATTTCAAGTGAAGAATTAAGAAGAAAGATACACAGGGGATTAAATAAAGGAGAAGCAATGAATGGACTTGCTCGTGCTATATTCTTTGGTAAGCAAGGTGAATTTAGGGAAAGAACTGTACAAAATCAACTCCAAAGAGCGACAGCTCTTAATTTAATAATAAATGCTATTAATATCTGGAATACAATATATCTAGAAAAGGCTATTGAATATAGAAAATCTATTGGAGAAGAAGTTAATGAAAATTTAATTACTCATATATCTCCTTTAGGTTGGGAGCATATCAATATGTTAGGAGAATATCAGTTTAAATTTGATGATAATGAAGATAAAGAAATACTAAGACCATTAAATGTATAAAAAAAGTAGGAGCTAATTTATGTATGCTCCTACCTCTTGATTCTTAATATATTAAAATTGCAAATTCAATAAAATATCATTTTTATTTATTGAACATTAAGAATCAATTACAACATGTCCTTTTTTATTTGATTTTAATACTAAATAAGCAAATAAACATCCTATTAACATTCCAAGCGTATTCATTAACACATCTTCTAGTTGCACAAATCTTCCAGTAAATAATTGTAATACCTCAATTGATAGTGAAAGTAAAATCCCTATTAAAGCACCAGTTAAAAATCTTTTAAAGACCATGATTGTAAAAAAACCAAATGGAATAAAAAGTAAAATATTTAATATGGTAGCAGGCGATAACCCATCCTGTAAAATATTAAATTGAATGTACGCTGTTTCATTTGCTATTGAATCAAAGCTAAAGTTACCAATTAAGATACTTTCAATTATGCCTGTTATATTTAGAATAGCTAATAACATAAGTAGCCACGAGAACTTACATAAAGTTTCTACGGAATCCCATTCTATTTTTCTTTTAAGTATAAACTTCATATATAAAAAGTAAACTGAGAATATAATAAGAGCTAAAGGTGTAACTATTATAAACTCTGATATTCCTCTAATTAAGTAATTACTCATACATGCACCTCCTTATATTAATATACAATATTTACATTTAATTACCTTTTTAATCATCTATAAAAAATAAGTGTCCACTAAAACAGATGTTTTCGTGAACATATAAGATAATCATACTATTTACTTCGCATTATATAACAATTACGACCTTTTTTAGTATAACATAAACTCAATACTTACATTGTGTTATACTATCTTGTAATTTAAAATACTAAACCCGTTGGAAACAGCGGGTTTAGTTAGCTTAACGTACGGATTCCGCATTTTCCTGACGCTACCCCTAGTAGGAAGTGACCTTCCACCTTGGGTACAGCACCCTAGTCGATTACATCCATTTGTACTACATACTTGCGTGGGACAGTCAGGTATATTAAGAACCCAACACTGGCAAATACCTAACTCAGAAGTAGCACCATCAACAACTAAATAATCCATTATATATCCCCCTATTAGATTTTGAACTATAAATTACTTGCTAGATGTGAATAGTCTAGTAGGAAGTGACCTCCCACCTTGGCTACAACATCCCAATCTACCGCAGTCAGTTCCACAGTCAGATCCACATAAATATCCTCTACATTGGTTATCTACTTTGCAAATATTAAAAACGCAATTGCATATACCAAATTCTGATACATCTCCATCAACAACTAAGTAATCCATACTTTCTCCTTATTAGTATTCAAATTTAGCATATATACCCTTGGGTATTTTGAATTTTCAAACAATTTTAAATAAAAAAACTTGTCATTATATATCCCAATATCATAATGAAAGAATTATTTAAACCATGAGCTATAGATAAAGCTATTACATCGCAATCCTTAAATTTTAATTTGGATATAGAAAAAATAATCCCTATAAAACTTGCTGCAATAATATTTGAAATGCCTTTATTATAATGAGCTAGGCCAAATAAAATAGATGATAATAATATACCTAATATATCTGATTTAAATATTGATCTAAAACGTTCTAGAAAATAACCTCTAAAAATAAGTTCTTCTGAAAAGCCGATGAAAAAAATATGGTATGCCGTATATTTTAGTACCTCGTTTAGTGATTTAGCACTTAAGTCTAAAATAGTATAATCATTTGTGATAAGTAGTGGTATTAAAGTAAATAAACTTAGAAATAAAAATATTGCGATTCCATATGCAACTTTCAATTTAATATTTTTAAATGAAAGTCCAACACTATCCAATTTTTTATTTTCTAATTTAAA
>JBOFZL010000005.1:0-49237 GCA_051655155.1 Filifactoraceae bacterium | reverse complement strand
GGGCATAAAAATCCCAGTGATAAATACTCTTATCACTGGGATTTTTATGCATAACCATAGGCATACAAAGCATACAGATATTCTCCGGATACTTTAGAATCACATGATAAAGGTATTCTTAAACTGGGTACAAAAAACTAAGCCCTCCTAAAAAAGGACATCCAATTATTTGTTCCCACTATCAAATTGACAGTTTATTTAAGAATACCTTGCCGCATATTTATTAACTCCTTTTAAATAGATACTTAAATAATAGCACGTAAGAGCATATTTGTAAAGGAATCTCCAATTTTTTATCAAAGAGAGTACGTGATTACAAAATAGCTGTAATAATGTACCAATATTTGTTATTCTATAATCTTCCAATTACTCCCGTTCTTTTCAAGTACCAAATCAAATTGAGATACCTGCGTTGCTTTGGTCTGCTGGTCGATATACTCCACTGTCAGCGATACCGTGACTTGATTATCCTTACGATTGTGAATAGGATTTACCAGTTCTTGAAAGATGTACTCTTTTCCGATTGGTTTTAATATCCCGTCATTCACATAGTAGGAAAGTTCACTGGCTGTCGCTGTAGGATAGAGCTTGAAGAACGTCGTTAAAAACTCATTGATTTCATTGGTTGTAATGGAATCAACCGTCCCCTCACTTTCAATGGCTTTTGGTTTATAACTTGATTTCTTAGGTATGTTGGTAATGGTCGGATTCTTAACCAGTACCATATTTCCAGAACCATCTACATAGACACTCACTATATAAGCAGAGTGGACGGTCTTTGTATTTTCTCCCTCTGTAATGAGCTGGTCTACACTGTAGGTTACATTAAACTCATTGTCGCCAGTTGGCTCTACCGTCCATATCTGAAATCCTCTTACAGAAGACGATACAGGAATATCTTTGCGTACTGTATCAACATTGAGAGCTTGAAGTTCATCTGTCAGATAGCCTTTTAGACTTTCCATTCGATTATCAATGGACTTATCGGATTGCTCCCATGAATAGTAGACTTTCGCAAAGTTCTCTACAAAATTTTCTACATGATGAGTATCAACGTATTCCTTTTCTATGATAGTTGTTTCGTGAATAGTATGAGTATCTATAGCTGTAAAGTGCTTGAATATCGCAAAGCTGAAACTAAGCCCTAAAAGTACCCACAAGGCAATCACAACCTTTTTATGAGGATTGACCTTATAGACACGAGGTTTCTTTTCCTTTGGTATCTGTTTTTCTTTATTCTGATTTTTTCTAAATTTCATCATTAAATCTTCCTTTCTCATTGTTTGATTCGTCCTGCTCCCACTAAATGCTGTTGCCAGTAGGGGCTTGTTAAGTCGGCATAACCGATTGGGTCGCCTGCATGAAACATACGGTTATTGCCAAGGTATATCCCAACATGAGTAATATAAGAGCCAGCGTTATAGGTAGAATGAAAGAAAACCAAATCGCCAGCTTGTGCTTCCGATAGTGGGATATGCTGGGTCACATCATATTGCTGTTGTGCGGTTCGTGGTAAGTTAATTCCAGCTTTTCCATACGTCCATTGTGTCAGTCCGCTACAATCAAAAGAAGTAGTCGGGGAAGCTCCACCGTAAACGTATCGCCAGCCCTCATATTTCAGTGCTTCGTCCATGATGGCTTGTACCGTATCATCATCAAACTCTGTTGTGACAAGATACTGCGTTACCAGTTGCACATAAAACATATTGCCATAGTTGTATCGCCAGCCCCCATTGATAGGTATGGCTATGGGATTGGGGTAAGACACTTTTTCGCCACCTGAATACTCTTTTGAGAAACTTTGAGCCAGTTCAAAGGTATATTTATTTCCACGATTAGCCACATACCCTAAGAAACCACCACCATAATTGTAGGACTGGATAACCGATTCTAAATCTACACTGAGCCTTTCGCTACTGGCTAATAATTCACTGAAATACTTCACACCTTGCTTAATGGATTCTTCTGTACTCAATGAATTAGGTGGAAGACCGAGGGATTCCGAGGACTGCATAACATCTTCCGCAGTACCGCCCGATTCCACCTGTATAATCGCAAGAAGTATGTTGACATATTCTTCAACGCCATATTCTTTGGCATATTTTTCTACCATAGGCTTATGAGCCAGCACTTCTGCGGAAACATTCACACCTCCATAATGAATATTGGAAATTCCGCTGTCCTGTTCATCTGAAAATAAAATGGCAACAAACAGAAGCAGTGAGAAGACCATCAAGAATAATCCAGAACCACCAATCACTAAAGTTTTCAACTTCATGGTTTCTTACCGACTTTCTTAATGGTGGCGGTTTTGATTGGTGGTCTACTTCTTGTATTTTGTAGTGGTACTCTTTGAACAGTAGACGGACGTTCTTTTGTGATTGGACGTTGTGAAGTTCTATCTGCTGTAGTGGTTGAAGTTGCTGGCTTTTGAACGGTTTTTTCTTGAACGGTATTGCCTTGGCGTTCCACTTTTGGACTTGAAAAATCGGACTTAACTGCTGGACGCTCTTGTTTGGCTTGTTGAGATTCCTTATATGAAGTCTGAATATTAGACTGTTTTGAGGTCTGTTCATCATGATATTGTTCTTGTCTTGTAGTCGGTCTTTCATGAACAGAAGAAGCAGGCTGTTTTTTCTGTTTGACCTGTTCCATTTCAGAGCGACGCTTCGCAATGGTTTTTCGCCTTTGTTCCTGCTGTTCCTTGCGTCCACTGGCTCTGTCCGCTTTGGTTTGAGAAATACTACTGGTTAAATCACGGACATTCTCTTTTACTTTGGATTTTCCTTGATATACTGCATATCTTGCATTGGTCGGCAAATCTTTAACCTGTTCTTTCAAACCACTAGCAGTGTCTACCATTCTGTCTTTGGTATCAGCTACTGTACCGATGGTTTGACCGATACGTTTTCCAAGTGTTGATTTTTCCTTTCCGTCTGGTCGGGAGTGATCTGCTTGTGTCCTTGCAGAACTCCCCGAACCCGACTGTCCTTTTTTACCTGTAACAATGGCAGACCCAGCCCCTAGAGTAGTCATGGAACGTCCAAGTTTCCGCTGTAGACGGTGCATGTGAGCGTGCATAAGCATACGAGGTTTTCTCATCACACGACTTCCCACACTTTGAGAATCGTTACTCTGTAGAGAAAACATACTCATTAAATCGCCCAGCTTGAAGTAGATTCCTGCAAAGGTCACAATCTGTAGAAAAGCAATCAAAAAGAACGGATAACCAGCCGATAAGGTATAGAGCATGGTTGAAATACTAAATGCTGTCGTAATAATCAATGTGATTCCAGCTCGTGTCAAAATGGTATTAAAGAGCTTTGTTATGGCTCGTTTTGACATACCATCAAATGATGGAATCATGCTTAAAATAAAGCTCACAGGCAGAAACATAGCATAGATGATAAAAAGTACCTGCGAGAAAATCATGATTCCTGTTAATAGGAATACAAATATGGAAATCCCAATATTGAAGACAAATAGGAAGAAGACTGTACCTAAACGGTTAATGGTCTTTGTAATGGTTAGATTGGTATTGCTTCTGTCTTCAATTTCTTCCGCAACAATTTTTTCTCTGTCTTCGCCATTGTTGGAATCTGGGCTGGTGGAGAGCAGGCTTTCCACACGGTCAATACCGATACTTTCAATGTCTGAACTGTTGTATTGAAGCAGTAGCCACGGTTGCTGAACCTGTATGGAAAACAGGCTATCTCTGATTAAGTCCACGCTGTCCTTGCCTTGACTATCGGAATGGGGCATGACAATCTTCGTGCCAAGTGATAAACTGGCATTACTGATGTCTGATGAAAAGTCATTGATTTTTTTAATGTAGTCGGGAGCGTAGGCAATAAAGGAAGCCGATAGGATAAACACCAGCACAAAATTCATAATGGCATGAATTGCCTTTGTGGTTTCTCTCTTTATCAGTCCCGTATAGGCAACATAAACCCCAAGAACCAAAATCAAGAGTAAGAGGAATCCAACATAGAAACCCTCTGTTGAAAATCCGTTTGCACTCACACCAGCTAAGGTCTGCATATTCTTACCAATGGAATCTGCTGTAGCGGAAATGAAGTCTAAGGAATAGGCTTCCTGTACTAAGTAACCTGTCGCATTGGAAACATACAAACTGATTGTCCAAATAAAATTGGTAATGGCATATAGTCCATACATGACCTGTTTTCCAATCCCGTCCGACCAGTTCCACGGAAGCCAGCCCCAGCTATTATCCACATAAAAATCCAGTTGATAGTTTTCAAGTGGGTATCGGCTGTATTCATTTGCCACATTGACCGTATCATCTACCAAGCCCGCAGCTTGAACCACCGTTCCCAGCATGGCTAAAAGAAAAATGGCAATCACAAGTGTGAAAGCCACTGTCATTGCCACTTTACCTAGACGTTTCAGCGTCCAGTTTGATTTTATTCTGTTTACTATTGATGGTTTCACATTTACACCTCTTTTCGCACAGGTGGTCTGGTATCAAAGGCATGGAGCAGTTCTTCAAATACAGGGTGGAACTGTATCACACCGACACGACCATATAAATCACTGATAAGGCATTGCCCGTTTTCCAAATCACGCAATCGCTTCTGATTGTTTTCGTCCTCTGGGTCTACACCAAAAAAGGCTAAGGTCTTTTTAATCTCGTTAAGGTCAGTGGAACGAAATGCAAATTTTAAGCCGAGGTTATTTTTCAGTTTTTCATCTAAGAGGTCGTCTGTATTTTGGGTCACGAAATATACCCCAGCGTTCATAGCACGACCAGCCCGAACCAGCTTCATAGATAGTGTTTTTCCTTGTGCTACCTGTAAAAAGCTCCATGCTTCGTCTAAATCTACAATCTTGAAAATGCTTCGGTCTGTATGGATAAAGTCTAAAGCAAAGGTACTAATGACAATCAGCATAGCAACGGATAAAAGCTCCATAGTGGTATATTCCTCAAAGGAAGTTTCCTTGTCGGGAAGTACCAAGTCCGCAACCTGTATAATGTTCAGTTGTTTTTCTAAGCTGATAGACTGCTCCACATAACCATTACTGAATAATAAATGTGCAAAGTCATAGTCTGTAAAACTTTCGATATGGTCGGCTATACTGGTACTTAGTGGCGTATTCTCAACCCGTAATTCCTCAATCACTTTCATCAACCCTCGTACTTCACTATTGGTTACTGCACGAATGGCTTTTCTAAGGATTGGGAAGCGTTCCCCATCACGAGAGGAAATCCCCGTAAGGAATGTCAGAATATCAATAGCCAGTGATTCAGAATCTTTGGGATTTTTCATAATCACATAAGGGTCAAGTAAGCCTTTGTTTTTCTCATCAGAAGTCAGAGTGACGATATTGATTTCATGGGAAATCTCTGGCAAGGTTTCTTTCCATCTGCCACGTTCTGCTTTTGGGTCTACAATCACTGCTTGTGCCCCATAAAGCACCGCATAATAGACGATAAGGTTATTCGCAAAGGATTTACCACCACCCAGCGAACCAACAAAAGCCGACGCTAACGCATTGGTTACTGAACCCTTAACCCCTTGACTGGCAAGAGCAGGTTTCAGATAGACATTGCGTCCAGTATCTAAGCTGTAGCCAACATAAATCCCCTCATTTTCCCCCAGCATTTGAGTAGCACCAAAACCTAAACCAGCGAGGAAATCAGAGGTCACGTATTGAATATAATCATTCATATAACGCTTGCTGGCAGGTAAAAATTCTTCATGTAAGCCGAGCATATCCCCAAATGGTCGTACCAGTTTTACGCTTAAATCGTCATAAAAATCTTTCACTTCATTACAACGACGTTTGAGTTCGTCAAGATCATTTGCTGATACCCTTACCACATAAGACAGCTTGTACATAGATTCCTTGCTTTGGTCTAAATTGGTTTCCAGCTCATTCACACTTTCCAGAGCTTCCGCCACATTGGAGCTGGTTTCATTATCACTTTGCCAAGCGTGGTTATCCAAGTCTTTCAGTTCTTTCTTTTTATTGCGGACAGTAGATAGGGCTTTACGATTCGCTACAATTTCCACATTCATTGACGTATCAATCGGGAATGTAAATTGCTGTTGCTGGTAGTAGAAGATTTCAGAGGACGGGAAGTCCAGTTCTCCGACAATGCTGTTAATGGTAAAGTAAGCTACATAGACGGTTTCATCTTCCTGCTGGATTTTCAAATATCGCTGTTTTTCTTCCACCAAACAGCGAGTAGGCTTAATCAAGTCATAGTATTTAATCAGCGTTTCATTATCCAGCTTTTTCTTTGATAGATGGTACTCATACTCTTCATAGGCAGTGCCTGTCTGTCCGTAAAGGTGTTCAATCAGATAGCCGAAGTCGTCCTTATCTAACCTGCGGATTTTGAAACGACGAGAGATTTTATTTTCTAAGAGCTTTTCCATCTTCTGAAAACGCAGGATTTCATCATTACTCATACTAACAAAATCGCCCATCAGCTTATGGTTCACATCATAGACAAAATCAGACAAAGCATTTTTTGCTTCAACGGTAAGACTTTTCATAGAAAACTCCTGATCGTTGAGAAGCAACTTAAAGCCGATAAAGAAACGGTAGTTCACTTGATTTTCGCCAATCATGGATATTAAAGCGTCTGTCTGTTGGTCGATTTTGTCATAGGCAACCGCTTTGAGCTTGCCAGTGACTTCATTTTTGGAACGCTCTTGTGCAGAACGTATGCTGGATTCTGTACTGATTTGTAAAGCATGAATTTTGCCATCACGATTTTGTGCGATAAGCTGTCTGAAAGAATCATGCACTTGTATTTTCTGTTCTGGACTTAGAAATGAGTAATTGTAAGGAACAAGCTCATAGTAAGCATAACATTCCCCGTCTTTATTCCAGACGAGATTGTTTTCAATGTATTTAATTGGATATGCCATAAAATTCACTCCTAACTGCTGTAATGGCTTCTTGTGGCTGGTTTCTGCCAAGCGTTACTTTTTTTCCTGCATAGGTCAGCTTTGGTCGCAGTGCATAAGCAATGACAGACTTCAAAAATCCATAAGGCTTTTTACCATCAAAAGTTTTTGTAGACATAAACCATGTGAAAGCCACAGGAATCCCAAAGTATTTGAGAAATGCTCCCTCTATCATGGAAAGAGGGGGCAAGTTGCCAAGTATCATCACTGCAAAGAGTGACACGACAAACCATGTCATTTGCGTAAAGGTTATGGGAAACGGAAGTCTAAAATCATTGATAGAATACAGTACCTTTTCCACAGACCAGATACTGGTATAGCTTCGTATTTTCTTCATGTAATCAATCCTTTCATAAAAAATAGGGGTAGCTGATTGAGCCACCCCGTAAAATAGAAAATCTGCCAGTAGTAATGTACCGACAGATTTAATAGACGATTTCAAAAATCCCATGATTGGTTGAGATAAACGTTCCTGAAAGGTCTAAATCCCGACCATAGGCTTGATAATCAATATAGTTTTGAAGACTAGCTGGTACTTCGCCTAAAGCACCCGTTTCTTCAATGTAGTAGCGTGCCACGTCATACATATCATCACAATCGGAATGAATGATAATATCCTCTTGATGTTCGCTTAGTTCTTCAATGCTTGAAAAATGAGTGAGCAGAGCAGATAGCTCCGATTGTAATTCTTCGGGTAATTCCGATACCATTTCCCATAGTCGATTGAGTTCGCCAATGGAAGTGTATTCGTCAACCGTAAAGGGTAACTCGTAGTCATGAATGGCGTATTCCTCATATTCATCATTCAAGCCGATTTTCTCTTTGACTTCCTCAAAGTCAATGGGAAAGGTAAACCACGCACCGACCAATTCGCCCTCATTGTATTTGCCTAAATTCGCAATATAGACTTGCATATCGTCCATATATTCACGTCCTTTCTTTGTAGAGATTCAAAAATCCCTACCGCACTTCGTTTGGTGTACCATTCCTTTGCGGAACATAAGAAAACCACTTATATTCCACAAAAGAACGGTTTTATTTAAGCACCAATAATGCGATTGAATAGCTCTAGTAAAATGTCTTTTACTCCAGCAGCGTTGAAGACTAAGCCAACCGCAATAATCGCAATAATTAAAAAGCCAATCAGTTTGCTAAACTCACGCTTGAAGCCAAGATACAAGCCAATCACAACGATTGCTAAAAGCACCAGTGATTGAGCGTTTGATAGAAACCAGTTATAAAGGTTTTGTCCAAAATTCATAAAAATGTTCTCCTCTCTATATTCAATGAATTTGTATTTGAGTTATTTTTTTGTTGTTATCACGTCCTGTTCTTTTACTGACTGTTGCTTCAAAATCTGCTTGTGTCGGTCTGTCAGTTTCGCATGGTCGAGAATGTCTTTTACAACCTGCGTCTGGTTGATTTCATCAAGTTTAATCGCAACCTTTAAGGTCGGGGCAACTTGATGAGATAGCCAGTTCAGCGTCCTTTGGAAGGAGTAAGGCTCTGGTTTTGTGGTTAGTTTTAATCGTTCACGATTGTTCCCAATAAACCAAGCCCATTCTTCATTCAGTTTCCAATCAGAACGAGGTTTGGAATCGTCTTTATCTACAAAACGGATATACCGATTGATAATTTTAAAGGCGGTATGCTCTGGATTGTCATAGACGAGTAAATCACGGACTGCATAATAGGCACGCTCATTTTTCAATCGAATCTCAAAACGGTTTTTTACTTCTGCGTCTTCAATGGGAATATCATTTTTCTTGTACTGCTCGTAGTCCTTTTCATAGATACAGAAATAAACTTCACTTTGTAATGAACCGATATAGAGGGTGTTTCCCATACATTCCTTTTCCTCTTTGCGTACCAGTTCGCCACTGCGATAGCTTTTAAAACTGCGGAAGACGGAGATACATTCTTCCTGTTGGCACTTTTCAGTGAGTACAGGGATATTTAAAATCCCTGTCTTATCGTTAATGGCAAGGTCAAGGCGTTTCATCACACCGCCAGCCACCAAAACGTCCATAAAGAACTCATACCAGCTTCTTTGTTGTGCCAGAAGATAGCTTTCAAATTGTCTGCACCCACGACCTTTCAATTCCACCAGAACTCCTTTGTCCAGTTCATGGGAGCAAAGGACGAATATGTCGCCTAAAGCATAATGCTCTGAATAAGAATAGAAACCATAGTCCTCATGAAGAAAATAGGACAGTTTCAGTTGTAAGATGTTTTCGACCACCTGCTGTACGTCTGTTGTCGGAAAGCGAATTCTTACATAATCAAACAGCATTTCAAGGGGAGCGTCGGGATTGAAGCGTTCCAGAGCTTCCCAAAGGGACTGCTGTAAATCCTCTGATGGCTTGACTTTTCCTGTTTCAATATCGCTTAGATACTGCCTTGTAATACCAGTCGCAACAGCTAAACGGTTTTGAGATAGTCCATAAGCCAAGCGTTTTTCTTTTAAATGCTGTAACCAAGTTTGTTCATTCAGTAAAAATCCCTCCAATCAAAAAGGCGTATGTCAACTTTTAAAGCCCATTTGACATACGCTGAAATTTTGTAAATCCCTTGTAACCAAAGGATTTTCTAATGTTTTTTTGACTGTTTCCTGTCGATTTGTACCCCCCTGTTAGATACGGGGGGTTAAGTGCTGGCGTGGCTATTGCCACACCAGCCAGCAAGATCAGTCCACACCTGCGACTTCCGCTTCGCACGTCGCCTGCGTGGACTGTCTGCTGTTGGATAACTTTTTAATTTCCTCCAAGAAATCATATCCTTTTGGTACAAGGGGAGTATAAAACTCTGATATGACACTTGTTCCTACATCAACATAGCCACGACCTTTGATTCGCTTTAAGAAGAAATCCTTTTGTACGTCACTGCCAAACATCATGCCATAGCCCATTTCAGACATACGACCTAAAGCCACTCTGAAATTAAACTGATCACGGATTCCGTCGCCTAAATATTTTGCGTCTGGACGTTGACAAGCCAGTATTAGAAAGAAGCCAGCTTGACGACCTAACATGACAATCTGTTTCAGCTTATTCATAACTGCGGTGTTTTCTTTTGTTCCCAGCATTTCCATGAAAGCGACGTATTCATCAAAGATTAAGAAGTGTGCCGGGAGACCTAAGTAAGCATAATTTTTGCCAGTCTTATAGTTCTTCATCTGCTTCATTTCCTCACTACGTTTCATCATTTCTTCATAGAATGTTTCAATGCAAGAAAGCAAGTCTTCTTTTCTATAGTAGACATTTGCCATCACAGAACCTAAGTCCGCAAGATCAGCATTTTTCGGGTCAAGAATATACAGTTTTGAATCTGTATGAAGCAAGGCTTCAATCAGTGTCAGTATAAAGTAAGTTTTACCGCCACCTGTACCACCAGCAATCAACATATGAGGGAGCTTATCATATTCCCACCATACGTTTTTCATTAAGCGAAGTTTACCATCTTTAGCTTCTACTTCATCAATAGAAATACGACTGGCTATGGTGTCATAGAGCAAAGTATATTCCACATAGGAATCCTTTAACTCTTTATCCGTCAGCTCACAGTACAAGCCACTCTCTAATTTCTTTTCCAAGTGTAAGAGTTGGTCTTGATATTTTCCCAGCGTGATTTCCACCCGTATCTGTATCAAGCCATTTTTAAGTCGATAATACATTTTAGGGAAGTAGGTTATCTTTTCCTTTGTACGACCAGCACTATCTTTAAAGAAACCCTCTGTTTTGACCTGTTCAGATTCATACCACTTGTTTTCAAGTATCATCTTTGCCAGTTTTTGACGGTGGTAAAGTTGTTTAACCGTATCATAGCGAACCCGTTTGAATACAAACGCTACCAGCAAGCAGATAAGAATTGCGACACTGAAACTGATAATTAAATAGGGAATGTCAATCTTATCTGCTTGTGATAGGTTAAAATCCTGCCAGTTGATCTGCTGGATTGTCTTCACATGAAACAGTCCGACAACCAGCAGGAAAACAGGCAGGAGTGACGCTATCGTAAAATGAAAGACTAAATCTTTACCAGATGGGCGAATCCTTTTACCACGCTGTTTCATGCGAAAAAGTCTCCTTTCTACCTAGCGACTATTTGTCTTGTGTCGGTTCTTTCTTTGCTTGTGGTTGAGCTTTGAATGAACTAGAATCCTTTGTCAGCACAATATCGTCTGCCTTGATATACCAGTCAACATCTGCTCCTTGATAGGTGGCAGTAGCAACGGTGTCCGCAATGGGATTGATAAGTTCCACCCGTGCGTTATAATCAAACTCTTTCAAAGGCACGCTGGCAGGAATACTTACTTGAATCATGCGTCCTTGTCCTTTGGATTTTAAGTCATAGGTACGTTCCTTGATTTCATCTGAAACCGACCCGTCTTCATTTTGGATTCTCACTTCACGACGTAGAGCAGAGAATTTCAATTCTCCAAAAGTCGTGTCTTTATCTAATACAATGCCATTTGCTAATCTCATCATTTTTCCTCTCTTTCTTTATTCTTTTATCATGTCGTCAGCATGTAAAAGGTAATTTGTAAAACCACGAGTGCCGATTTTGTAGCCCTCTGCGGTAATACGTGGATTGACTAACTTCACACGTTCCTCAAAGCCGAAATGTTTTTCGCCAGCTTCAGCAGGAAGCACCACCACAATATCATCTGCTCTTTGAACATCAGAATAGAGATTATAGCTTCTTGATAAGACAGTTAGCCGTCCGTTGATTCTTCGCTGAACGACTTTATCCTCGCCAGCAAATTCTAAATTGCCGAATGTTTTTTCCATGTTGGGAATCACAAATTTAAGTTCCATATTTTTACCTATCCTTTCTTTTTTATTGGCTGAATGAATGTTTGATGGTCTTAAAGAGTGGGGAACGACCTTTTGATTCTTGATTTTTTGTTTTCATAAGTTCACTTCCTTTCAAAATCGGGTAAAAAAATAGACACCTCATTTTTTGAAGTGTCTACCTATTAAATATTCAAATTTTATTGGAAGTATCTTTATATCTTCACTTTTCAAGGATAAATCGTCGTATCAAAGCTCATTCATAAGTAGTAAATTAGTAGTAAATTGAGTGGTTTTGACCTTGATAAAGTGTGATAAGTCCAGTTTTTATGCGGATAACTAGATTTTTATGCTATTTTTAATGATAAAAATATTATCAACATAGAAATTCTATGTTAAAATAGTATTTGTAATTATGGATATAATTAAACTTGTATACTTTAGATGAAGTTAACATTAGGAAAAGGATAGATATTATTATTTTGAGGTTCAAGGAGGAAGTTTTGGAAAAGGCATTAATTATAGGTATTGCTGGCGGTTCAGGATCTGGCAAAACAACTTTAGCAAAAAAAATAAAAGAAACCTTTCAAGAGGAGACTCTGCTACTTAGCCACGACTATTATTATAAAGCTCACGATGACATAAGCTTTGAAGAACGGTGTAAATTAAATTATGATCATCCGAACGCTTTTGAAACGGATTTGCTAGTAAGACATCTAGGAGACTTAAAAAATTTAAAAGAAATAGAGAGACCAGTTTACGACTTTGCAGATCACAATAGAGCGAAAGAAACTGTGATAGAGATACCTAAAAAAGTTGTTATATTAGAAGGGATATTGATATTTGAGGATAAACGGCTTGTAGATTCTATGGATATTAGAATATTCGTTGATACAGATGGAGATGTTCGTTTCGCAAGAAGACTTTTGAGAGATACAGTCGAAAGAGGAAGGAGTATTGAATCTGTAGTAGGTCAATATTTTGATACTGTTAAACCTATGCATGAAGCTTTTGTTGAACCTAGCAAAAAAAATGCGGATATCATAGTTCCTGAAGGTGGAATGAATCATGTAGCAATAAGTATGATAAATGATAAGATCAGTTACTTTTTGTATCATAAAGATAAGGAGAAATAGTATGGATATTAAAGAAGTATTATCCAAGGTAGATCATACGATACTAGGGGTAGATTCTACTTGGAGGCAAATAAAAGAGGTTTTAGATGATGCTATGGAGTATGAGGTAGCTTCAGCTTGTATTCCTGCAAGTTTTGTAAAGCGTGCTAAAGAATATACAGGAGATAAACTTTCCATCTGTACTGTTATAGGATTTCCAAATGGATATTCAACCACAGAATCAAAAGTATTTGAAGCGAAGGATGCAATAGAAAATGGTGCTGATGAGGTTGATATGGTAATTAATGTTGGAGATCTTAAAGACAAGAGGTATTCAAATATTCAATTGGAAATTTCTCTTATTAAAGCTGCCGTGGGAACTAAAATTTTAAAGGTTATAATAGAAACAGCTTTACTTACAGATGAAGAGAAAATTAAGATGTGTAATTTAGTTACTGATGCAGGAGCAGACTATATCAAAACTTCAACAGGTTTTTCTGCAGGGGGAGCAACTTTTGAAGATGTAAAATTATTCTCAGATAATTTAGGGGATAAGGTTAAAATTAAAGCTGCCGGAGGAATAACTAGCATAGAAGATGCAGAAACGTTCATAAATCTAGGGGCAGAAAGACTGGGAACAAGTCGAATAATTAAAATTTTAAAAAATGAAAGGGCTAATGGATATTAGCAAGGTGATAAAAATGTCAATACCAACTGCACATATTGAAGCAAAAGCAGGAGAAATAGCGAAAACTGTACTTATGCCAGGAGATCCGCTTAGAGCAAAATTTATAGCAGAAACATTCTTAACAGATGTTACTTGCTTTAATACAGTAAGAAATATGTTTGGATACACAGGATATTATAATGGTAAAAAGGTTTCTGTTATGGGTTCAGGAATGGGTATACCATCTATAGGAATTTATTCTTATGAGTTATTTAGTTTCTACGGGGTTGAAAGTATAATAAGAATTGGAACTGCTGGATCTATTTCAGAAAATATAAATCTTAGAGATATAGTGGCAGGAGTGGGAGCTTGTACTACGTCAAACTTCGCTAGCCAATATAAACTTCCAGGAACTTTTGCTCCGATTGCAAGTTTTGATCTTCTAAGAAAGGCTGACGATGTCGCTAAAGAAAAGGGAGTAAAATTAAATGTAGGAAACATATTAAGCGATGACGCTTTCTATTGTGATGATGAAGATGCATTTAAGCAATGGGCTAAAATGGGAGTAATGGCAGTAGAGATGGAAGCGGCAGCTCTTTATATGAATGCAGCAAGACTAGGAAAGTCTGCACTTTGCCTATTGACAATCTCTGATCATATTTTCAAAGGAGAAAAATGTACATCAGAAGAAAGACAAAATACATTTACAAAAATGATGGAAATTGCCTTAGAAATTGCATAAATTTTCCTTGTAAAATTGAGAAAAACGTTATATTATTTTAAGTGAAGTATGGTTTTAAATTATATTTATTTTGAAGGAGGATTTTGAAAATGAAGAGATTTTTAGCAGCAGTTCTTGCTGGAGTAATGGTATTTTCTCTTGCAGCTTGTAAACCTAAAGAAGAAGCAGCTACAACAGGCGAAGGAACTAAGGGAGATACAAAGTTTAAGGTAGCTATGGCAACAGATGTTGGTGGAGTTAATGACCAAGCGTTCAATCAATCCGCTTGGGAAGGGTTACAAAAAGCTCAAGCAGAACTAGGATATGAAGTTAAGTATCTTGAGTCTAAGCAAGAGGCTGATTATGGTCCAAACTTAGAAAATCTTTCAGACGAAGATAATAATCTTGTTTGGGGAGTAGGTTTCATGATGGCTGACGCTGTACTGAATGCAGCAAATACAAATCCTGATAAACACTATGCAATTGTAGACTTTGCTTATGAAAAAACTCCTGAGAATTTGACAGGTGTAGTTTTTAGAGCGAATGAACCTTCTTTTGTAGCAGGATATATAGCTGCAAAGGCTAGTAAAACAGGAAAAGTTGGTTTTGTAGGTGGAATGAAGGGCATTGTAATTAGCCAGTTTGAATTTGGGTATAGAGCAGGGGTAGCTTATGCAAATAAAGAGGCAGGAACTAATGTGACTGTTGAAGTTCAGTATGCTGATAGCTTCTCAGATGATGCAAAAGGAAAAGCTATAACAACTGCAATGTATGCTAATGGAGCTGATATAGTATTCCATGCTGCTGGTGGAGTAGGTCTTGGTGTTATTGAAGCAGCTAAAGAAGCAGGAAAATATGCAATAGGTGTAGATAGAGATCAAAATTCTTTAGCGCCTGATAATGTAATAACTTCTGTTATAAAGAATACAGGTCAAGCGATATACCTAGTATCTAAGGATCTTCAAGAAGGGAAAGCTGTAGGAGGACAAACAATCTCTTATGGTATAGCGGAAGGAGCTTGTGGTATAGCTGATACTACAGCTAAGAATGTTTCTAAAGATATATTAGATGCAGCGAAAGTTGTTGAAGAAAAAATTGTAAAAGGTGAAATTAAAGCACCAGATAATGAAGCTGATTTTAACACATATGTAGATTCTCTTAAATAAAAAATTATTTTAAATCTTTTGAACTGTAACGAAATGAATCGTTACAGTTCTTTTTTTACATACAAAATTTTATAGATAAAAGGAAAATGATTTTTTTAAGATTTTAATAAACTTTTGCTTTTATATTTATCAAGTTTATTATATAATTTAATAATATAATTAAAAAATAAGAAGGAGGTTACTATGTCCTTAGAAAAAAAATATGCCGTAGAAATGCATAAAATTTCCAAGTATTTTGGGAATTTTTGTGCCTTAGATAAAGTAGATTTAAAAGTAGAAAAAGGAACTATCCATGCTCTTCTTGGTGAAAATGGTGCAGGGAAATCTACACTTATGAATGTTTTATATGGTCTATATAAACCGGAAATTGGCGAAATATTAATCAATGGGGAAAAGGTAGATATAAAAAATCCCAATATCGCTATTAGCCATGGTATAGGTATGGTGCATCAGCATTTCATGTTAATAGATAACTTTACAGTTGTTCAAAATGTAATGTTAGGAATGGAAAAAACAAAGGGGATGGGTGTATTAGATCACGAAACTGTTAAAAAAGAGATTGTAGAGTTATCAAATAAATATAATTTAATAGTTGATCCAGATTCAAAAATACAGGATATTTCCGTAGGTATGCAGCAGCGAGTAGAAATTATAAAAGCGTTATATAGAGGAGCAGAAATATTAATCCTAGATGAACCAACAGCAGTGCTTACGCCACAGGAGATTAGCGAACTTATAGATATTATGAAAATGTTGATAGATGATGGCAAAACTATTATAATAATAACTCATAAGCTCTCAGAAATTAAAAGCTCAGCAGAAAGATGTACGGTTATAAGAAGAGGTAAATATATAGATACAGTAGATGTGGGAAAATCTAGCATTCACGATCTTGCAAGCATGATGGTAGGAAGAGATGTAAGCTTAGAAGTGAAAAAATCTCCTTGTAAATCAGGTGAAGAGGTTTTTAAAATAGAAAACCTAATAGTGAAAGATGCAAGGGGAATAGAAAAAGTAAATGGATTTAACCTTAGTGTTAAAAGGGGTGAAATAATGGCCATTGCTGGAGTTGATGGTAATGGGCAAAGTGAGTTAATAGAAGCTCTGACTGGTCTTAGAAAAGGGGAATCTGGGAAAGTATTGATAAATGGGGTGGACGTGTTTAACAAAAGTTCCAGGGAAATATTTAATTCCAAAATATCAAATATTCCAGAAGATAGACAAAAGCATGGTTTAGTTATGGATTTTACAGTTGCAGAAAATATGGTTATAGAAAACTTTAGAAATAAAGAGTTTTCCAGTAGGGGTATATTAAAATCAAATAAAATAATTGATTTCACGAAGAAATTAATTCAAGAATTTGATATTAGACCAGGTAATTGTGAAAATTCGTTATCTAGATCTTTGTCAGGAGGAAATCAGCAAAAGGTTATTATTGCACGAGAAGTTACAAATGATCCAGAACTTCTTATTGCAGTTCAGCCAACACGTGGTTTAGATGTTGGAGCAATTGAATTTGTTCATAAATCACTAATTGAACAAAGGGATAAAGGGAAGGCTGTTTTGTTAATTTCTTTTGAAATTGATGAAGTTATGAGTGTAGCAGATAGAATAGCCGTAATATACGAAGGAAAAGTTGCAGGAATATTTGACTTAAGCAAAGAAAAAGTAGATGAAGCTACTTTAGGATATTTGATGGCAGGAGGTAAATCCAGTGAGAAAACAAGTAATTAAATTTCTTAGAAATCCTATTGCCACGAGTGTTTTAGCTATAATAATAGGTCTTGGCGTGGGAATGATAATTTTGGCAGCAGCAGGATATAATCCAGTAGAAGCTTATGGGGCAATGATTGATGGTATAATAGGAAAACCTAAGTATCTAGCACAGGTTTTAATAAAATCAACCCCCCTAATATTTACAGGATTTTCGGTTGCATTTGCCTTTAAAACGGGGCTATTTAACATAGGGGCAGAAGGTCAATATATTGTAGGCTCAATAGCAGCGGTGGTTGTAGGAGCAAAATTTAATCTACCACCAGGAATACATTTTATGGCTGTTATACTGGCAGCTATACTGGCAGCAGGAATTTGGGGTGGTTTTGTAGGACTTTTAAAATCAAAATTTGGAATACATGAAGTTATAACTTGCATAATGATGAACTGGATAGCACTTTATTTAAACAATTATTTAATATCAACCACTTGGCTTAAAAAACCAGGGACAGGTGCATCTTTTGAGGTGGCAGAATCATCTTGGTCAGTTATCTTAAATAGTTGGAAGTTTTCAGATGCCGGTAAGACTTATATGGCAGATAAACCATTATTACTGGATACATTGTTAAAAACGGATTTAAACTATGGAATCATACTAGCTTTGGTTGTTGCTATTTTATTATGGTTCGTATTAAGGAAAACAACTCTTGGATTTGAACTTAGGGCAGTAGGAAGTTCTAATACAGCATCTGAATATGCAGGTATAAATGTTAATAAAAATATTATATTGTCAATGGCTATAGCAGGGGCATTAGCTGGTTTAGCAGGAGCGTTACAAATCACAGGTATTATGCCACATAGAATAACATCATTAGCTGCTTTTGAAGGAGCAGGATTTGATGGAATATCGGTGGCGCTTATTGCGGCAAGTAACCCTTTAGGAGTTTTACTATCAGGACTTTTATTTGGGGCGCTTAAATTTGGAAGCTATGCTATTCAATCTAAGATTGGAGCACCAAGTGAGATAATAAGTATTGTAATAGGAATAATAGTGTTCTTTGTGGCTATTTCCAAGGTGTTTGTAATGTTATCGGACAAGTTAGAAGCAAAAGATAAGAAAGGGGGAAGTTAATATGTTGACTAATATTTCCCTTGCAGTAGTAATAACTTTAATGTTTGCCACTCCTCTTATATTTGGAGCTTTGGGAGGAGTTATATCAGAGAAGTCAGGAGTAGTAAATATAGGTATCGAAGGAATGATGACGGTAGGAGCGTTTGCTGGGGCAACAGTAGGATTTTATACAGCTAACCCATGGTTAGGATTTTTGACGGCAGGTATAGCGGGTGGCATATTAGGGTTACTTCATGCCTTTGCCTCAATAACACTAAAAGCGGATCAGACTATATCGGGAGTTGCGATTAACTTTATAGGACTAGGCATATCCTTGTTCCTATGTAGATTATTTTTTGCTGGAGCAACAATGTCACAATCTGTACCTAATAAAATACCAAAGATTTTATCAGGAATACCAAATTTAGAAAGCCATCCTATAATACAAATGATAAATGTAGATGCAACAACATTAATAGCATTAATAGCAACTGGCATTATGTGGTTTGTACTGTATAAAACAAAATGGGGACTAAGAGTAAAGGCTGTAGGTGAAAAACCGGCAGCGGCAGATACTTTAGGAGTTAATGTTTATAAGGTTAGATATATATGTGTTGTACTTTCAGGAATTTTAGCAGGATTTGGAGGAGCTGCAAGATCTCTTGCGGTGGTTTCGTTATTTTCTCCAACTGTAATATCAGGCCACGGATTTATTGCTTTGGCAGCGGTGATATTCGGTAAGTGGACTCCGTTTGGAGCTTTTGGAGCATGTATATTATTTGGGTTTGCCCAAGCCTTAGTAGTCCTAACAGGTGGAGGGAAAGTTCCGATACCATCTGAGCTTCTTTCTATGTTACCGTATGTTCTAACTATTTTAGTGCTAATCTTATTTGTTGGAAAGTCGGTATCGCCAAAAGCTAATGGAATTGCTTACGAAAAAGGAAAAAGATAAATGGAAATATAAAAATAGGTTAGAATATCTACTCTTCAAAAAATACTAATTATTTTAACCTATTTAGTTGTTTAATAAAGATTAAGAAAATCAAAAGGTACATTAATTATATAAATATAAATAATTTTAAGAGGTTAAATTATGAGAAAATTAAATGCTTTAATAAAAATAGCTCTGATGAGTTTAACTGTAATACTAATGGCTACATCCACAGTTTTTGCAGAAAAAACAAATGTTCCTATTTTGGGAAAGGCAGATTCAATAACTAGCGAAATACAATACTATAATCGAGAAAATGATGGTTCTAAAGAAGCAAATAAGCTTGAATCTATATTTTATCCTACATTTATAGATATGGGATTTAAACGTTATAAAAGTGACTTAGATAACAGGATATATTTATCAGATGATGAAACACAGATTATTGAAAAACCAAATGATATTGAAGGATATGAATTTTTAGGATATAAGTATGAGAAAAAAGAAAGAGTTTTGCTAAAAATAGAATTTATTGATGTAGAAACAGGCAAGTCTATTACCATTCCTCAAAATGATATAGTGCCTATGTTAAGTTATAATGAATCATATGAATCTCCTATAGAGCCAGATATTGCTGAAGAAGATTTTGGGAGTTATACATTCTATCGTGTACTGGACGATTCTCTCGTAGGACAAAAATATGTTTTTAATCCTACAGAAAAAGCTTCAGAGTTTACTATTAAATATGATGCGAATGATTTTGGAGAGGCTTTTGAAATAAAAAATTCTCCATATGATATGGTTACATTTAATGTTTATTACGAAGGTAGAGTTAGATATTTTTATGATTTAATTAATCCTGAAAGTGGAGAGTTCTATTCAGAAAAAAGTTATCAAAATTTTGATTTTGTTGAAGAAGATGCAAAATGGGAAATAATTGTAAGCAAAAATAATGATGAAAATATAATAAAGATACCTATGAAACTAAAAAAATTAAATGTTCCATTTTAAAATATAGTTTTATTTATGAAATGATAATTTGATAAGTTTTAGATTACTTATTAAGTCGACTTGCTATTAAGAATTAAAAAGCCTTATAGTTTCATTACAATATTATTAAACATACCAATACTAATTGAATATATATATAAAGTATGATAGAATCAATTATGTATTAGATATGGGGATGTAATGGTTTCGACGGGGTTTTGAAGTCATTGGCAGCGAGTCGTGTAACTCCTCTAACCACGTAAATCGATGGGGAATTAAATATAAACGCAAACAAAAACAATTTAGTAGCAGCTTAGGCTGCTTGTTCCCTCTGGTCCTCCTGCCGACTAGAGTTGAACATAATCATGCAGGGAACTGTTAATAGAGGTATCTGGGCTGTTAATGGAATAATTCAGAGGTAGTCAACCTATAGCTTAGTTATTAGGGCGATAGCAAGATGAAACTTAAATTTAATAACTACACTCGTAGAAGCTGGTGATGGATGGGTTTCGGACAGGGGTTCGACTCCCCTCATCTTCACCAAATAGTACAAATCCGAACACGTTATTTTTAGTAAAGCACTGTTTCGGATTTGTTTTAATAATAGAGGAGGTCTAACTGCGGTTAGGCTTCTTCTTTTTTCGTTCATTTTAGTTTCAATACAGAGGCTTAAATGAGATTATCAATCTAAGGGTAAATCCTTTACTATTCAAAAACTTAACAACTTATGCTTTCTTTTCCTCACCTCGACCAGTGCCATTGTAAATTATTTCGGCCGCTTCAAATGCTATGTTTACCAAAAATTTGATAGTTTCGCGTTGTTCTGCACCTACTTTGATTTTTAAATACGGAATCAGAAAAACCGATACCAGCGAAAAGATAAGGGTAAGAACTGCGATAATTATTTGTGTCAAATCAATCATTATAATTTCCTCCATTTTCTGTGAACGATTGCTCGTTCGGTTTTACCTTATGATTTCTAATAAGTTTAATACGGTTTTCCACCTTTGCCTTAGAATAGCAAAATACTGTTCCTGTAGCGACTTCGGTGGAATTGCTGGGATAAGATATGCGAGTGGTGATGTGTCAAGAGTTTTTCATACGATAATAAAAGTGAATATCACCACTGCAATATTTACGGTTGCCGCAACAACCAGTATTTTATTAGAAAACTCTATAGGTGCTCTCTTGTTTCTGCGACGATATTATAACCCCCTTTATCTTTGATAGAACCATTCGTACCATAATTCATGCCAGCTCCTTTACGGATATTAAGTACATCGGCAGTTACTTTCACTTTGTATGAACTGAAAGTATTAGTGTTTACCGCCACTTTTTCTGTGTAAACTGCATTATTGGATTCATCTGTAAGAGAACGAGAGAGATTACAAATATGGCTTAGAAAGGTTTAAAAAACTTAATAGGCTGGAATAGCGTTGATTTGTGGCTTAGAGTAGTTTAATGAAAAAATAAAGTTGTTAATACTGAAAAGTGTTTGCAACTTTATTTTAGTCATTTTTGTGGGAAAAGTGTGGAAATAAGAAGAGGGGATGGAATTTTTAAAAATGATTTTAAATGCGTTTAAATAGCTTTTAATTTTTTAAAATTCTAATATGCAAAAATAGAAAGTTAGTAGTTGTAAAGGTTACAACGTTTAAAAGTTGAAACCTTTTACATTTTAAAATAAAGGGTTTGTTTACAGATAATTTCGTTAAACTGTTTTTTTATTTAGTTTTAATGGGAACTTTTTTATATTTTAATAGGAACCAGTTCCTATTAAGTGAAATCAATGACTTGTGCCGATAGCAAAAACATTTGCAGTTCCCATTAAAATATTAAAAAATAAATACGTAAAAAGCATAATTATGGTGTTTTTAATAGGTTAAAGGAATAATGATCCATAACTTATTTTAACATCAGTAATGAGTTTTGATGAATCGTCATATTGTATCCAAAAATCTAAGACACCACAGTTAGAAGCACGAAAAGCTACATTGGTGTCAGTGACAACGGTCGATGATGTCTCAGATAGATTAAACATAGATAAAAATTGAGATTTATCGGTGTAGGCGATAGGTTTATAAATGGAAATTCTTTGGAGAGCGCCGTTATTAAAATGATATTCATAATTACCATAGGTATACGTAGTTACTGGATATACTCCATTAGATGAAGTGAAATTCCAATAGTCTATGGAATTCACATCGCCTAAAAGTTAAACAAGTTCTTTTTCGGAAAGAGGATATAAGGTATTAGTGTTATAAAAATTAAGAGCATTAAATACAACATTAGCAGTATTTGTAGTTTCTAGGGAAGAAGGTTGTTGAACATCACCTGAAGTTGCTTTTGATGAAAAATAAATTGATAATATTAATAGAAATAAAATTATAAATAGGCTTATCAATAATTTGTGAATCGAATGAAATCTTTGAACTAGGACTATTGGACTTATTACATCTTTCGCAAGTTAAAATACTTAAAGATTCCGTGGGTTTTAATGAGGTACATTTTTGGATTATCACTTTTGCAATAGCACCATCAACTTGTAATATTGATTTTTGTCCATCAACGAATTCTATTAAAATTAAATTATTACTATCTTTTGCACTCAAGGCTCCTGATATTAATCCGATTGAGCCAAATAAGGCGCTGCCTACGAGTCCACGAGCGAGTCCTGATGTAAAATTATATGTTTCATCATCAGTCAATATATGATATTTTACTACAGATGATTTATCTAAATAAATACTTTAAAATCCTCCAAATCCCTTTGATATCAAAGCCCCTTTATTGTCAACTCTTAAACTGTGATTTGCTAAAGCTCCTTCTACTACAATATTTTTTCTAATTGAAAACCTCCTAAAATTTTGCTCTTAATTCTATAACTTTACCAATTATGATTAATGGTAACTTTTCTATTTCTTCGTTACTATAAAAATGTGGTTCATAGGCTGTAGGATTATTAGCTATAAGAATTATTCCGTTCTCATTTTTTTTTACCTTTTTAACTGTAGCTTCTGAACCGCCTATAAGTATTACTGCTGTATCGTTGTTTTCAATATTGAATTGTTTTTTTACTATGACTACATCGCCTTCAACCATTCTTGGTTCCATAGACCTCCCTGATATTTGTAGTGCAAAAAACTCACCAGTAGCAGCGAGTTCTGGGGTTATCTCTTCAAAATCTAAAATTTCTTCAATAGCTTCTATTGGAGTTCCGGCTACAACTTTCCCCAAAACAGGTATTTTTACACCTCTTCTTTTGAAGTTTTTTTTATTATCTTCAACCAGTGCTGATTTCGAAATATTAAAATAATTAGCCATCAGTTCTATTTTGTCGATTCGTGGATATGATTTCCCATTTATCCAATCAGTGAGAGTTGTATATTTAATATTTAAATCTCTGCACATATCATTTCTGTCTTTGTCAAATTTTTTCATATAATATTTAATATTATTAGCAATAATTTCTTTATTTCCTAAGTTACTCATAGCTACCCCCTTTCTCAAATATAATACGCTATAAGCGTATAAAAATCAATATTTTCTTAAAAAATTACGGGAAAATAGTTGACTTTTACGGTTAAAACGTTATATAATGAACAAAAAAGGAGGCGGATTTTATTGGATAATATGAAAATGTCGCTAAAAATGGCAAGAGAGTTTTTTGGATTTACGCAAGCGTATGCTGCTAAGAAAATAGGTGTAAGTACTGATACACTTAGTAATTATGAGAGAGGCAGATCTTATCCAGATATACCGATATTAAGACGAATAGAAGAGGTTTATAACATAACATATGATAGGCATATTTTTTTACCACTTGATTACGGTTTAAACATAAAAACGACGAATTAGAATAAAAAAAGATGAATTTTTAAATGCTTGAACTTGATGAAAAATATAAAAATTTTTTAGATGCTCTATTGATGAATTATTAGTGAAGTAAAAAATCAAAAAGGAGATTAGGGTATGAAAGAATTTCAAAATTTTAGAAATTTGGAGTTTGGAGAATTAGAGGTAATTGTATCATTTTAGTGAAAGGAGGCAATTATGTATATTGATGTAGGTCTTATTAAAGTGTTTATGATAGTGTTAATGGTTTTTGGTGGTTTTAGTAGTGGTTTTTATGTATAGTTTGTCAATGATAGTTTTTGAGCTTGGAGTAGAAAAGTTAAAGCTTTTTGAGGGTTTTAAAAATGAGTTTCTTGACTATAGGAAAAATAAAAAAGATTACAAGATGTGGGAGAAAAGAGATTAGAGTCGAAACAGTCAAAAGGCTACCCTGCAGAGATTATCCACTGCAACTGATAAGACAGACTAGGAAGGATGAGTGTAATGGGAAAAAATATTAGGACAGTTAAAAAAGTTTATGGGAGGTTAAGAGAAAGTCTTTTGTTAATAGATATAATTTAGTTTTTTTAGATTTAGTCAGACGTAAGGTTATAAAAATTAAAGAAAATGGAGAAGTTATCTTTAATGCTGAAAACTTCCCCATAGAATATTTAATTATTTGTAGAAGAGAAAATTGCTAAAAAAATTATAGAAAATTTAGGATTTTAGATATAATCTTCCCATAAAAACAAGAAGAGTTCTTCGAATTTTAAAGATGGATTTTGGGAGATAAGCGTTACTGAGTTTCTGGCAGTTAGATAAGTAGCTATTTTGATATATCTGTAATAAAAATCAAACATAGATCGACAATCTAAAGATAAGAAGAAATTGTAAATTTTGTAAACGTTATTATTACTGTTTAGAGAATGATAGAGATGTGGCTTGTTTAAGTTATATAAAGAGATATAAAAAAAGGAGTTAATAAGAATGTTAGTGAGAAATAGGTTTAAGTGCATAGTTTGTAGCAGGGATATTAAAAGTGATGATATTATTTGCGATGAGTACAAAGATATACCTGTGTTAGATTTAATTAATTACATGTGTAGAAGAGAGATAGTTTTACCTAGAGGCTACGAGATGGTATCTATTTTTAGAGATAGGTTTGTATTTGCCATAAATAAAGATAAGAATGAGCTTGAGCCTTGGGGTGTTTGGAGTATAGATTTTAGAGGAAAGGTTTATGGAGGGAGTTATTATAGTAGTAAGGCAGATGCAGAGGCAAATTATTTTAATAAGATTTTAAATTATTTTTAGGAGGTAATTATGGATATTGATATAGGATTAGTTAAATCTTTTATGGTCGTTTTAATTATTATAGGTGGAGTGGTTATGGTAGGTTTTTCTTATGTTTTAATAAAGTTATTTATGGATTTGGTTATTGAAGAATTTAGGTTGTTTGAGACGTTTAGAAGAGATTGCACTGATTATAAAAGAAACAAAAGAGAGTTTAAGCGTTGGAAACGGGACAATTAGAGTCGAAACAGCCGAAAGGCTGTCTTGTAGGGATTAACTCCTACAACTGATGAGACAGTTTAGATAGCAAGGGGTGGAGAAACATGGAAATGCTTAGTGTTAAGGAAGTTGCAGCATTAAAAGGTTGCACAGATAGATATATAAAGAAAATGATATTAGAAAAAAAACTTCCAGCACAGATAACATTGAATAATAAAAACAGGAAACAATATACAATACCTCTGGATTCACTTCCAGAGACTTTACGACTTGAATATCACAAGAGGCATTGCTTTACGTTAGATTTACCTTTGGAGAGTAAAGTAAAAGAGAAAAAAGCATTATCAGAATATAGTAATCACGAGAGAGAAGAAATTAGTTTTTGGCTTAAAGTTATAAAAGAATGGCAAACATACAGAAAAGGGTATAAAGGGAATATGGTTGAGGCTGATGCCATCTTTATAAAGCGTTGTGTCTATGAATATCCAGATAGAAAATTTACAGAAAGAACTTTATACAGTAAATGGAAATCTATTAAGGAAGATGAGTATGATGGACTTATTGACAATAGAGGAAAGGCTCTAAAAGGAAGAACTTCTGTAAATAATATTATGTGGGATGCGTTCAAATATTATTTCCTTGATGAGGCAGAGCATCCTATCAAAAAATGCTATGAGTATATGGAGATGTATCTTAAAGGAGCTTATCCAGAGATGGCTTTAGATATTCCATCCCTTGCAAGTTTTAGAAGGAAAATTGAAGCTGATATTCCAGAGCAGATAATAGCTTTTGGGAGAAAAGGATTAAAGGCATATAGAGATCTTTATGGTCTATATATACGAAGAGAATATGAAAGCATGGAAGTTAATGACTATTGGATAGGTGATACTCATACGCTTGATATTCAATCTAAAGATGATGGGGGGCTGGCTCATAGACTACATTTAAGCGCTTTTATGGATGCCAGAACAGGTGTGTTTGTAGGATTTAATATAGCTAATAGTTCAAGTTCTCAAAATACTTTATTAGCTCTTAGACATGGGATTTTGTCTAGAGGCTGCATACCTAAAAACATCTATGTCGATAACGGAAGAGAATATCTTACACATGACATTGGAGGACTAGGTCATAGAAAGAAAAAATCTAAAAACTTAGACAACCATATTCCGCCACCGATTTTTGAAAGACTAGGCATTAAAATGACAAATGCTGAAGTTAAAAATGCAAAAGCTAAGACTATAGAAAGAAGATTCAGAGATGTTAAAGATCATCTTTCAAGACTCTTTGATAGCTATACGGGCGGAAATATAATGGAAAGGCCAGAAAGGCTCAAAGCACATATAAAAAATGGAGAGGTGATAATAGATAAGGAGCTAATAGAACAGGTAAGCGATATGATTGAATATTATCTCAATTACACTGATTATAATGGAGCTGTTAGCGCTGATCGAGGAAAACGAAAGATTGATATTTATAACCAAGGAATGACAACTGTAAGAAGAGCAACTGAAGATGACCTAGACTTATTATTGATGAGAAGTTCAAAACTCGTGAAGGTAGGCAGAAGAGGATTAACGCTAAGCATATATGGAGAAAAATATGACTATTATAACGAGGAACTTCTATCTTTATATCAAGGTAAAGATGTTTATTATCGTTATGATCCGATGGATTTAAGTTCTATTAGAGTATATGACAATGAGGATAGATTTATAATGCAAGTTGACTGCGATAATGAGACAGTACTTTCTTACGGTGTATCAAAAGATGATATTAAAACAGCAAAGAGAATTATAAGAAGCTACGAACGAAAAGATATAGATGTAGTAAAAAAAGTAAGAGCAATGGATATGCCGACAGCGAAGGAATTGGTTCTTAGACAAGTGGCTGAAAATAAAGCTAATCCTGCGAAGTCCTCTGAGCCAAAAGTGATAGAGCTAGTAAGAGCTAACGAAAATTCGATCTTACCGATAGCGGTGGGAGAGAATAATGTTATTGACTTAGACAAAATGATAGAAAATGCTGAAAAAAATCGAAGGAGGTAAATTATGAATGAAGAGATCTGTAACAAATTAAAAGATTTTATGGCTCAATCAAGAATTCCTCAAAGCGCTATTGCAGCGCAAATGGGAATGTCAGGGTCACAACTTAGCTTGTACCTAAATGACAAATATAAGGGCGATGTTGTAGCCACTGAAAGTAAAATACTGGAGTTTTTGAAAACTTCAAACGAAAGAGAAGCGTTTAATAGTAATTTAAAGTTTTCTCAAGTAAGTAGATTTGTTGAGACAACAGTTTCAATGAATGCTTATAAAATTATTAAATATTGCCAGTTAAAGAATGCGTTTGGAATAATTTATGGAGATGCTGGAATAGGCAAAACAAAAGCAGCTCAAAAATTTATAGAAGATAATCCTAATTCATCTCTCTATATAAAAGTTTCTCCGCCAACTGGGTCTTTAAGAGGGATATTAAGACAGATAGCTGAAGAACTGAGAATATCTTCATATCAAAGAAATGATGAATTGGCATTAGCAGTAAAAAAGAAACTAGAGGAAAGTGCAAGGGTGCTAGTCATAGACGAAGCCCAGCATTTGACATACAAAGCAATGGAGTGGATTAGATCTTTACCGGACTACGATATTGTAACAAATGAAAGTGCCATTGCAATCGTGCTAATAGGAAATGACACGCTGTATAGTCGAATGATGGGAGGAAAGAATGATTTATATGCTCAACAATACTCTCGATTTGCAATGAGAGGGCACTTTACTACGAATAATGTTACAGAGTCGGATGTAAGGAATCTTTTTCCAGAAGTGAGAGACAATAAGGAGGTAGAATACCTTTATAGAATTGCCAAAGGTAGCTACGGGGTTCGAGGTGCAGCTAATGTCTATAGTGGGGCAGTAGATGCAGGAGATATAAGCTATGAAGGGCTGTATAAAGTGGCTAAACAAAATGGAATGGGAGTGATATAAGAAAGAACAAGTAAAATTAATGAGAAAATGGCTTGATAAAAAATTTTTGAAAGGACTAGAAGAGGGGAGAAATTATTATGGAAAGAATAGAAAGAAAAATAAGCAAAAGCGGAACTATAACAGTTCCATCAAATTTAAGAAGACAATTAGGCATTGAAGCTAGGGAAAAAATAGAATTATCAGTTACAGACGATGGAAAAATAATTGTTGAAAGAACGATAGGTCATTGTATATTTTGCGGTTCGGATCAAGAATTATCCAAAATGAAAAAGCATTATATATGTAAGGAATGTTTAAGTGAGGTTTATAAACTCAGAGGAGGGGATATGTAAATGGAAGAAATAAAAACCTTGATTGAGAAGGCGCTAGAAAAAGAAAGAGAAATTAGAGAAATATCAAAAGATTTAGATGAAATAAAAGTCAAGCTGCAGAGTTATGCTACTGAAGAGATGGAAAATAAAAATATAAAATATTTAGAAATTTTTGCAGAAAGTGGTAGTGTGAGCAGTTATTATAAAGAAAAGTTTGAAGTTGATAATTTAGCGGTCTTAAAAGAATTGATGGGAGAGAGTTTAACTGGAAAAATAGAGATAGAACAAAAAGAAAATATAAAGGTAGAAAGTAAAGTTAAAGAGGCTTTAATTGCACTATACAAAAACTCATATTGTAATGGGGACATAAATCAAGTTATAGATACATTTAGCATAGATGACAAAGCTAAAAAATTACTGTTGAAAAAACTTAAAGGTGACTATAGAAAGGATATAAAGTTATTAAGGAGTTTTGGCTTAGAAGGAGACTTCGAAGAAGAATTGGATGCAATTCATGATATTAAAAACTATGAGTTGGTAAAAAAATTCTTTCAATATCCAGAACAAGTTGATAGAGATAAGCTGATGAGAGCAATAAGCGTTGAAACGGTTTTAGCACTAGGAATAAATCAATTTGAGTAAGGAGTTAACTATGGCTGTAATGAAGAAAATGGAAGATTGGCAAAGGAAAATTATGTTTGCCCTTGCCAATAGATTGAATATTAGTAAGGAAGATTTATACGCTATGGCAAATGTGGACAGCATGAAGGATTTGCCATATGATAAAGCCCAGGAGGTAATAAAAAGACTAAAAAATATGGCAGAGACTTATGAGCAAGTGAAAGAGAAAAGAAAAGAAACAAAAATTCCTGGAATGATTACAAAACCGCAACAAGATAAGATATGGGCTTTGATGTTTGAACTTCAAAAGTATGATAAGGAAGTAAGTGAGGCTAGCGTTAGAATAAGACTTGTTGGAATAATCAAAAGAGAGTTAAAGATAGCAACGACAGAAAACAATCCGTTTGTTTGGATGAATTTTGAAGCAGGACATAAGCTCATTGAAATGTTAAAGGGATATGTAGTATCGGCGAAAAGAGGAAGAAGATAACAAAGGGAATTGTTTAAGCTGCTAAAAAGTCAGTTGCAAAAAGGTGTGAGAGTATTAAGCTTATAAAAACAGTGTAAGGAGGTGCAACATGGAAGATATATTGGATAATCTTACTAAAGAAGAATTAAATGAAGAACAATTCATGTTAGCTGATGTGATAGGGTTTGAGAATTATAAGAAGCTTGTTAGAGCTTATGGAGGATCGTCAATCTATATTCCAAAAAGAGATGGCTTTGTGGCTATTCTTCGCAATCAAAAAATTATAGATGAATTCAATGGATGCAACTATCGTGAATTGGCAAATAGGTACAATGTAACCGAAATGTGGATAAGAACGATAGTAAAAGAAAAATTAAATGAGCAGGGATAAAGGTATGTAGAGTAGAAAATAACTTTCGAAGATACTAAAACAAAATTAAAGCATTTTTTTAAAATAGTTTTCTAAAGTACTTTATTTTACACTTTACTGAATAAAAAGGTATGATTGTCTTGGCAATTATACTTTTTTTTAACAGAAAGGTGGCATGATGGAAAAATTAATACCAACCATAGTTTCGTTAGCTGTGAGTTTTATTTTAGGCATCGCAGGTTGGATTTTTAAAGTAGTTATCTTCAATAAGCTTGAAAAACATGAGGAAGGCATAGAAAAATTAAAAACTGATTGTTCCACAAAAAATGATGTAAAAGAATCAATGGGTTCAATAGTTCAAGATTTAGAAAAAATAAAGTCTCAATATGTTACTCATGATCAACTTAAAGAGTTGAGAGAGGACATTAAAGAAATAAAAGATGAGTACTTGAAAAAAGATGACTTTCTAAATGAAATGGTGAAAGTGGACAAGAAACTTGACTATATTACTGACATAATCGTAAAATGGCGAAATTGAAACTTAAGAGAAAGAAAGGTTGTTGAAGTCAAACAATGGATTTTGTCATCTGAATTTAGTGATTATTTAAATTTAAAACAGAGAAAGGATATATTTATTATGAGCTATATATAATAACAGAGAGGATTATTTTTGCCGAATCAGAATAGGACAGATTGGGAAAAATAAAGAAGAAAGAGATGGTGTATTTCTTGGCTAAAGAGGAGAAAAATCTCTATGAAAGATGCCAGAGCTTCTGGAAAATAAATGGGAGGGGGAGATGAGATTTAATGTTGTATGTACTGCATGTTATATCAACTGAGGAGATTAACGTAAAGAGGGCAATTCAAAAAAATGGGATAAAAGCGTATGTTCCGAGAGAAAAAAGATTAATTAGGACTGCTGGAAAGTGGATATCACGAGAATACAATTTATTTACTGGGTATGTATTTGTAGAGTGCAAAGATATTAAAGAAGATTATTACATGGTTATGGTTCCTGGGGTAATAAGTATATTAGGAGCACCAACTCCGCTTTATGGGGCAGATGAAAAATGGATAAGATTTTTGATTAATAACGATGAAGTTATACAGCCATCAACTGCTGTATTAAATGAAGATGGAAGTATTGCAATAATAGAAGGAATAATCAAAAATTTGCCAATAGTTAAAATAGACAGACACTTAAAACGTGCAAGTTTTGAAATTAATTTTGGTGATGTAGCAAAAATAATAAATTTGTCTCTGAAGTTTTCAAATGGATGTTAAATGAAAATAAATATTAATTTAAAGGATTGTAGTTGATTCGTCCTACTCTCTAAAAATTAAGATTATACAGATGAGTTTGAACTCAAAAATAAATTGGTATGGCGTAGCATACCCAAAATTAAAGTTATGTTCAAAAAATATATGTTTAAAAACTCGAAAAACACGTTTAAAAATGTTTAAATTTTTTAGGATGATTATAATTAGAAACTAACAAGCTAACAAGCTAATAAGCGAAAATAGAGTGAAAAATAAGCTGGTTTTTAGGAGGTGATTATTTCATGAATTTACAATAGACCTTAGTTTAAGGTTAAAAACAATATGTTTTTTTGAGGATATTTTTATTGGTAGAGAAAATTTAAAGAAGATTTATCAGGTGTTTAGGATATATATGGGAAGTGATTCTATATATTGATAATTTGTAAGTTGTAGAAAATATAATTCCAATTTGCACAGAAAAATGTATTGAAAATTTTGCTCAAAGGTTATTAGCTTTAAAAAGAAAGCATACTATTGAGAGTGAAGAAAAAATTAATACATTTCAGACACAAAACAGGGAAAATGAATTAAGGAAGAATATGTGGCGATAGAAAAAATGTAAAATCTTAAAAGGTAGAGTTCAGAAGTGGTGTTTAACAATAGTTCAGGAAGATATGTTGAATTTATAGAATCTACCAACAAAACCCGTGGAACTTTAAGACGAGATTGGAATTATAAAACCAAAAACAATGTTAAAAGTAGAGGCCAATTCTTGGTAATGATTTCGAAAGCTCGTTCAGAATTTTTCGGCATGGTAACAGAATTGACATTATAGTTACAAACTATGTATATTATATATCTTATGTTGAGTTTGATCACAGAACAAGCAAAGAGAGAGGTCGGGTGGCTGGAAATTTAATACTTACTGAATTGGAGCAAGAATTAGTGTAGAAGCTAAACGTAATTATATAGCTGCTTGTATAGAAATTTATAAGCCAAAATTTAGGAGGTGATAGCAACTAGTGTTTAACGCAGAGCATTTAACTGACGCCATAGCTTATAGGCTAGGGGAAACGTTCAACAAAGAAAGCAAATTAAAAATTTATAAAGGTGAAGCAAAACAAGATTTGCAAAAACCATGTCTTTTGATTTTGTTAGTAGATTTAAATACTGACATAGGATCAATGAAACATGTAACGTATAACGTGACTGTAGATATAGCATACTTCAATAGTACAGAACACATGGAGAAACAATATAGCGAACCATTTGGAATTTTAACAGTAATACTTGATGTCCTAGAGAGGATTGTAGTAGATGGGATGACACTACGCTATTATAACTTTAGCTATATTCCACCTGACGATGGTGTAAGCCATCTTGTTTTGAGTTGGAAAGTACCATATTATAAAGTTTTCAAAAATGATAGATATATGGATAAATTAGAAAGGGGAATATAGTACATGGCAAAAAAAAATAGTGCTGATATAGCGGAGATAAAAGAAGATGCTGTGAGTAATACTAAATTTAACAAAGAACAGATATTGGAGTTAAGCGAGTTTAAGTATTTAGCTGATGTTGTTAATGCGATATGTGTAAAAAAAGATTATAAGTTGAATGAAATAAGAACATTAATAGAGGATTATTTTAAAAAGGAGGTTAAATAGTATGGCATTAGGAGGAGGACGCTGGCAAACACAAAATAAAGTTTTGCCAGGATTTTATAATAGATTCATTAGTGGAGGAAAGCTAAGTGCAGATCTCTCGGAACGAGGATATGCAGCAATGCCTATATCGCTTGACTGGGGAAAAGATGACGCAGTGTTTACAGTAGAACAAGCAGATTTTTATAATAAGTCTATGGATATTTTTGGGTACGATGTTACCCATGAGAAAATGAGACCTTTTAGAGAACTGTTTAGGCATCTTAAAACAGGTTTTCTCTATAAGCTAAACACCGGTGGGAGTAAAGCCTCCTGTGATTATGCAGAGGCAAGATATACTGGAGTAAGAGGCAATGATATTAAAGTGGTTATAGCCACAAATATCAATGATACAACAAAGTTTGATGTATCAACCTATATAGAAACTGATTTAGTAGATAAACAGATAGCCGTGACTGTTGGAACTATAAAAGATAATGATTTTGTTATATGGAAGAGGGGATCTACGTTTGCAACAACTGCAGGAGTAAATTTGACAGGCGGAACAAACGGAATAGTAAATGGCTCCTCGTATCAAATGGCATTGAACAAGCTTGAAAATTATTCGTTCAATATTCTAGCTTGTGTTGCAACTGATGAGATAACAAAAAATCTTTTCGCTCAATATACAAGACGTATGAATGATGAAGTAGGGGCAAACTTCCAGTTAGTTGGTCACAAAATTTCTGCGAACTCTGAATATGTTATCTCAGTAGAAAATAACTCAGGGCCAAATCTAGTTCCGTGGGTTACAGGGATTGAAGCATCATGTCCGATAAATAAGTCTAGAACAAATATGAAATACGATGGAGAATATGAAATAGAAACCAATTTTACCCAACAGCAACTACAAGACAAAATATTGGAAGGGAAATTCATATTTCATTCAGTATCGAAGGACATAAGGGTTTTAACGGATATTAACACATTTACAGACTTTAATACAGAAAAAACTCACGATTTTAAGCTAAATCAAGTGATAAGAGTGTTGCAACAGACTTCAAATGATGATGCTAGAATCTTTAATCAGTTTTTCCTGGGAAAAGAGCAGAATAATGAAAATGGAAGAGCAGCCTTAAAATCAATGCTTATTGATCAGAGAAAAAAAATGCAAGCTTTAAACGCAATTGAAAATTTCGATGAAGACGACATCATTGTAAAGCAGGGAGAAACTAAAGGTGCGGTTGTAGTAGAAGGGAAAATCACCCCAGTCGGAGCAATGGTAATAATGTATTCAACCACAATAGTATTTTAAGAAAAGGAGGGTATAAATGGGCGAACTGAGACATGCGGATACGATAAATGGAAGCGAAGGAACCGCTTCCATGACGATTGATGGGAGAAGATACAACTTAATTAATCTTAAAAATATAGAAATCAAGCGAGAACTAATTAAAAGTTCTGTTAGAGCGTTGGGACAGAGGATAGAAGGTCAAAAAGTTACTGGAGCGAAGATTTCAGGTTCGGCGACAGCATACTGGAATGATGACATAAGAGAAATAGCAGCAGAACAGTATCTAAAAACAGGAATATGGCCGGAGATATCAATACAAGTCTTTATTGAGGATCCATCTTCTAGGACAGGGTCTAAAATAGGCGTGGCTAAAGGGGTGATCTTCGATAGTAACATATTATTCCAATCGAAAGATGGGGTAATGGAAGAGAGTTTTAACTTTTCAGCAAATTCATATGAATCACTAAAAAAATTCAACTTATTGGAGGGCATGTAAATGAGCAAATTAAAGTATTTTTTATCAGACAGAGCAGAGAAAGTGAAACCAAAAGAAGTAGTGGTTTCACAACGTTATAAGGATGAAGATGGGAATCCTGTAGCTTTTCTAATTAAACCGATATCCACAGAAAAAGAGGAAGAAATAAAGAAGAAATTCACTGAGGGCTTAAGCATCAATTTTGAATCGTACAAAAATGAACTTATGTGCCAATGTATTGTAGAGCCAGACTTAAAAAGTGTAGAACTTCAAGATAGCTATGGAGTTAGTGATGACATAAGTTTATTAAAGCAGATATTATTTCTTCCGGGAGAACGAGAAGAATTATTTAGACAGGTTCAACTAATAAATGGATACGACTTAGATTTTTCTAAATTAGTGAAAAATGCAAAAAACTAATTAGCAGCGATGACGTAGATGCTGTTTTAGCGTATCGCTGCTTTATAAAGTTTGGGAAAAATCCAAAGGAGATATTGAAGCTCACTGCTGAAGAGAAAGCATTTATGTGGGCCTCCTTATTAACAGAGGCTGAAGAAATAGATAAGGAGGTAAATTGATGGCAACAATTTCTAGTAGCATTACTCTTAATGAGAATATGACCGCACCACTTCAGAATATAACAAGATCAATGAACATTGTTATAAATGCATTTCAGCGAAGCCAAACAGCTAGCTCACAAGCATTCAATACAACTCATTTAAATGGTGCTAGAATGATGCTGGAGCAAGTCAATGTGGAGATTCGACAAATAGTGACAGATACGCAAAACGCAAACCGTCAGCAACAAGAATACAATGAATCATTAAAGCAAGCTAAGGAAAGGTTTGAAGGTGTTGGACAATTTCTAAGAAACATTATGGGATCAGCCGCAGATGTCTTTTCAGCTAAAAAAATTATCGAAATTTCTGACGCATATACCACAACTACAACAAGATTAAATCTAATTAACGATGGGATGCAAACTACGGCAGAACTTCAAAATCAAATTATGGAATCTGCAGATAGATCCAGAACCACATATGGAGAAATTGCTCCGGTAATAAGCAAACTTGGAGTGCTAGCGGGAGAGGTATTTTCAAGCAATAAAGAAATGGTTTATTTTGCAGAATTAATGAATAAAAACTTTGTAATAGGTGGCGCTTCTGCACAAGAACAATCGACTGCTATGTATCAATTAACACAGGCGATGGCATCAGGAAGATTACAAGGTGATGAATTTCAGTCTATTCTTAAAAATGCACCGCTACTAGCCAAAGCTATTTCTACCGAAATGGGTGTGCCACTGGGGCAACTGAAAATCATGTCGAGTGAAGGGTTAATTACGGCTGACATTATCAAAGCAGCGATGATAAATAGTGCTGCAGAAATAGAAGCTGAATACTCAAAAATCCCGTACACATATGGACAAGTATGGGCAATGATAAGTAACGATGTCTATCGGACTTTTGAACCATTAATTCGGTGGATAGGCTCTGGAGCTCAATTTATTTATGATAATTGGGCAATATTAAGACCTATGTTTTATGGACTAGGCAGTGCAGTATTTTTTTATGAAGTGGCTACAGGGGTAGCGTACTTGAAAACCCTATTGCTTAATAAAGCTTTATTGAGTAATCCACTAGGCTGGCTAATGCTAGTAATTGGAGCATTTATTGCGTATATATTCTATTGGACGGAATCTATGGGAGGTGCAAAAATTGCTTGGGCATCCCTATGTTATGGAATTGAAGTGTTTTGGACAACGGCAATGGTAAATGTCAGAACCACATTAAATAGTATGGACATTTTCATTCAAACAACTTTAAATAGCTGGATTTCAAAAATCAACTGGGTTCTTGAAAAAATGAACGTCTCAATGAGAATTGAAACATTAAATTTTGCCTCTGAAAAAGTAGCCGAGAGAAATCAAAAAAACTTTGACGATATGAAAAGGCTGGAAATGAGAGCAGATGAACTTAGGAAGATAAAACAGGAAGAAGAAAAAAAGAAAAAAGAATCTGCGACTTCAGAAACGACTAAGAATTCTGAATATAAGGAGATATCGACTGCTACCAAGGAAACTGCCAAAAATACAGGACAAATAAAAGAGAGCCTAAAGGCATCTGTGGATGAATTAAAACTTCTTAGAGAAGTTGCAAGGAGGCAGGCTATAGCGACATTTACAACAAGAGATATAAAACTTGATATGTCAGGAATGAATGTACAGATGACTAACGATAGTGATTATAATGTTTTCATCGGGAAACTAAGCGAAGATCTCCGAGAAATAATGGGAACTACAGGGGAGGGAGTGCATGTATAGTTTAATAATTGATAGTGTTTTGTTCCCGATATCTCCAGATAAAATTAAAACGAAAATAAGTGGTAGGAATAAAACTTACACATTGATCAATGATGGAGAAATAAACCTTTTGAAGGAACAGGGCTTAATTGAGTTTGAATTTACCTTAGAGATACCATTTTCTCCAGGAGATTTTAGGCATCAAGGAGATTTTAAAGAGGTAAAATTTTATCTAGATAAACTAGTTGAAATGAAAAAACCTAGAAAAAAAGATGGGACAATTAATTTTTTCCCTTTGGTAATTTTAAGGGATTTGGAAAGCTCCGAAATAACTGTTTCAGATACGCAAATGAATGTAACCTTAGAAGAATATGATATAGATGAAGATGTTAAGCATGGCTCATCATTGTTAGTAAACGTTAAATTTAAACAGTATCGAAGTCATTTGACGAAAGAAGTAGTCTTGGACACATCAGATAATACTTTATCAGAAACTGTCAATAAAAGACCACAGACTCTTAAAGAGAGTTATCAAATACAAAACGGAGATACTTTAGTGATAATCGCTCAAAAAGAATTAGGAGATAGTTCCAAATGGAAAATGCTTTACGAAATTAACAAATCTGAGATAGAAAAAGTAGCTAAAACGAAAGGCAAAACAGATAGTCAAAATGGTTCATGGATATTTCCAGGAACCATTTTAAAATTGAGGTGATAAAAATGAAGTTTGATTTCAAATTGCAGTCAATGCCATATTTTCCTATGAGAATAACAAGTCATTTTGGGAACAGAAACAGGCCTAATGCTGCAGGAGCTACAAGCGATCATGATGCTGTTGATATAGGAAGAAATAAAGCTAAATATCCATCAGAACAAGGTCCGTGTGGCCCTATTTACTGTGTTCTTGATGGAGTTGTGACGCAAAATTTTTTTAATAGTGCAAGAGGAAACAGAGTAGTAATAAGTTCAAAAGTAAATGGATATACTATAGAGCATGGCTATCAACACCTATTTGCTAGAAGTCCCAAGGCTGTAGGAACACAGGTTAAAGCGGGGAGTATTATTGGAGAAATGGGGAAAACTGGTGCTTCTACAGGGACACATTTACATTTTGATATGAAAATTAATGGGAAAATCATTGATCCAGAACCCTATTTAACTGGAAAGGTAAATCCTGTTGAGGAATACAAACAATCTAAATATAGCGGCTCTCAAAAAGGAACTGGGAAAAAAACTGGAAGCCAGAATAATGAATCCAGCAACTCTGATGCAGGTAATGACATTGATGAAAATCAAGAAAGCAAAGAGATAACCATGGTGGAAGTAAAAAGCTTACAAGAGACGGCTAGCAATCAAACTGTCTTAGATCGCTTAAGACCATCTAAATCAATGTTTGAACTTTTTATACAAAATGGTAATAGGGTTTTTAAGGCTTCTGTGGAAGGGACAGTAACAATCACTCATAACAAGAACGATGCCAAAACTTGTACATTTTCAGTAATAGCTGACGGGATAATAGATTTTCAAGAAGGAAATCCTATAAAGGTGAATGTTTACGGTCAAAATGTTTTTTATGGGTATATTTTTGAGAAGGAGAGAAAATCCGATGTAAATATTATAACTGTTAAAGCATATGATCAATTGCGGTATTTGAAAGCAAAAGATAGCAGATTGGTAGAATCCACTGCATCAGAATTATTAAAGTCAATAGCCAATGAATTGAGGTTAAAAATAGGGATAGTAGAAGAAACAGGATATAGGACTCAACCTAAAGTAGAAGAAGCCTCATACCTGGAAATGATACTTAATTCTATAGATGATACATTATTATTTGCTGGAAAATCATTCGTTTTATACGATGAAGAAAATAAATTGAATTTAAGAGAAATTAAAAACTTGCTACTACCGATAGTTGTGGATAAAAACACAGCAAGAGATTTCAATTATACATCGTCAATTGATTCAAAAACCTATAACCAGATTCGGATAGCAATAGATGACAAAGAATCAGGAACAAGAAAAATAACAGTTTTGAATGATCCGGAAAATCAGAAATTATGGGGGATTTTACCTTTGTATGAAAATGCTAGCGGAGTTTCAAATGAGTTGGCAACTACTAGACAAAAGCTACTACTTACCTACTACAATCAAAAAACGAGAAAATTAAAAGTTTCAGATCAAATCGGAGATAGCAGAGTAAAGGCAGGAAACTTTGTTATTGTTGACTTATTTTTAGGAGATATCATAGTAAAAAACTATTTTATTGTCGAGTCAGTGACACATAAAATTAGTAATTTTGAGTATACCATGGATTTAACTTTAGTAGGAGCGAGAGGAGGAGAATTCATTGCCTAATTCAGATAAAAATGATCTTTTAAAGACATTTAAACATCTTTTAATTACACTTTTAGATTCGGCGAAACTGACAACAGTGGTTAGAGGAACAGTGGAATCTATTGACCCTGTCACAGTTAGATTAAATGCAAAAGTAGTAATAAAGGAACCGCTTCTAGTGATTCCAGAAGCATTTCAAGACCATGATATTCACTTAGAATATAATAGCGTTGAAAAATACAAAGTTAAATACACAATAAAACCTCGTGACAATCTTTTGCTCATTAGAAATTATGGAGGAAATGAATATATTATTTTAAGTAAGGTGGTGAATTAATGCTTCCTGAAAATGATGGGTTATTAAGAGATTTTAAAATTAAAGAAATCCCAAGCGTAACATATAAGCTAGGGAGCAACACAATAAGCGGATTGATTGACGAAAAAGAAGCGTTAATTCAGTCTATAGAGCTAATGCTTAACATAGAGAGGTACACATATGCAATTTATAGTAAAAACTATGGAAGCGAGTTAAGTCAACTGACAGGTGAAAACATCAGACTGGCATATAGCCAGATAGAAAATTATATAAGAGACGCACTCAGCATAGATAATAGAATAGTAGAATTGAAAGACTTTAAGTTCTCTTATAACAAAAACTCTATATCAGTAGAGTTTGTTATAGTAACTATATTTGGGGAAACTGGGATAAATAAGGAGGTGGCAATTTGAGTTCATTTAATGAAATCCAAAGTCGAAAGATGGCAAATGACATTTTGAAAAATCTTGATACACGAGAAGGTTCAATAATTTGGACGGCAACTGCTGCAAATTCTTTGGAACAGGCAGAGTTATATAGAGCCTTAGAAATAGCCATAAATGATAGTTTTATTTGGACTGCAAGCAGAGATAGGGTAATAATGAAAGCCGCTGAACGAAATATCTATCCTTACCCTGCAACTTCAGCGGTTATTAAAGTAAAAGTTACTCCAGACATAGATATAACTGGGCAAAGATTTGCAATAAACGAGGTAGTATTTACAGCAAGAGAAAAGCTTGAAGATGGAAAGTATAAGCTTGTGTGCGAGCAAACAGGAGAAAAAGGCAATATTTCTTCTGGACAGCTTATTCCTATAGACTATATTCCTACTCTTGAAAAAATAGAAGTAGAAAGCATCGTCGTCTATGGCGAAGAAGAAGAGTCTACAGAAAGCATAGTAAAACGCTACACAAGAACATTTGTAGACGAGGCTACAAGTGGAAATCTTAGCCATTATCTTGAATGGATTGATAGCTTTGCAGGCATAGGTGCTGTGAGAATTAAGCCTCTTCGTTATGGTGGAAATACCGTAGGCATAACAATAACAAACACCGAAATGCAAGAGCCATCTGAAATTTTAGTAAAAGAACTTCAAGATTTTTTAGATCCTGGTGGCTTAGGTTTAGGTCTTGGTAAAGCTCCAATAGGTGCAAAGGTAACTGTAATAGCTGGAACTCCAAAAAACATAGATGTAGTGGCAAAAATAAGGCTAGCTGATGGCTATTTAGCACCAAAAGACATAGATGTAGCCATCAAAGAATATCTTAAATCTATAACCTATGTAATGGACTATGTAAGCTATTTTAAAGTGGTAGATTCAGTGATTGACTGTGAATGTGTTAAAGACTTAATAGAATTAACTGTCAACGGCGGTTCATTTAATATTGCACTTACGGATGATGAAATCCCAACTCTGAACGATTTGCAGGTGGTGGTTGATAATGGATAAGTCAATTAGGCACTTACCACCACAATTACAAGGTTATAGAGAATTTAGAGCTATTCATGACTTAGAAGATATTGAAACGGCTTTACAGGCACATGAAATAGGGTTAATGGTAGATAATAATTATTTCTTAACAGCTGATGAAACTGGAATATCAGCCTTTGAAAAGGCACTTAAAATCGAACCAAAAGGCAACTTAGAGCAAAGAAGAAGTTTTTTATTAGCTTTAGCTGCATCTTCAGAAAAATTTAGCTCAAAAACAATTAAAAATATAGTAGAAGCTATTACTGGTGGGAAAGTTTTAGTAACGTTCTTTGGAGCCGATGAATCAGAAAATCCTTATAGAGGCTACGGCTTTATAGACATAAAGGTGCTAAGTCCAGCATTAGATAAAGACTATAATTTTTCTGATGTTGAAAGATTGTTAAAACCAAAGATACCAGCACATTTGAAATATAAAGTAAGCAAATGGTTTGCTACATGGAAGGATATTAATGATGGATTTACAGACTGGCAAGCCATGTTGACCAAATTTACAGACTGGCAAGAAATTAATGATTTTATACCGAAAGAGGTCTAAAAAATGAGAATAACAGAAAAGTATAAATTTAAAATAAAAGAGCTACGAGATTCACCTCCAGATATTACAGTTGGAGAAGAAAATTGGGATAAGCTAGAAACAGAACTATCTAATATTGAAAATAATATTAAAGTTGTTGCAAATAAATTTGATTTTGAAGATTGGGCTAATATGCCTGGAGCCATATACGAAGAGACAAAAACGTCAGAAAATATGTATATTACAACGCTTACAGTTAATGGGATTAAGAAAGCTGAGAGAAAAGAGTATCCAGAAAATAAAAACGGGGAGTACATCACAGAGGAAACTATTTTTAAGGTAGATGGAAGCATACAGGGTGTAATTCGGTTGAAAGAATATAAAGTAGGAGACGTTTGGAAAAAGGAGGTAATAAGATAATGTTATTTAGAAGTGATATATATAAAGTTATTAAAGAAGCAATAAACCCGAGATTAAACACAGATTCAAAACCTTTAAACCAATTAATAGGGAATGAATCACAATCCATAAAAGATTACTTTTTAATTAAATTAAATGAAAAAATTAATATTAATCCAAACAAATCACTAGATCAGGTCATAAAAGAAAATACTGAACAAATTATAATTAAACGTGTGAATGATCATCCGACAGCTTCTCTAAACTACTTCATACCTCAAAGAAATAGAAAAGCCTTTTTTAATCATAATGCTGCATGGGCTGTTCCTTCTGGAGTATTTAGTATAAGAGTTACTGCTTGTGCGGCAGGAGGAAGAGGTGGCAACGGATCTGATGCGATTAGTGTTGACAGTCTTGATTATGGTGGTGGTGGCGGTGGTGGCGGAAGCGCTGGACAGTATATACTGTCACATCCTTTCAAGGTAAATGAAGGTCAAATCATTAATATTACTACTGGGTATGGAAATACAGTTATACCAGAATTAGGTATTAATCTGCTAAAAGGAAATCCTGGTGGAGATGCAACGCCTCCCTCTCGTATAAGTGAAAGAAGCAGAGGTGGCAATGGCGGACACACATCGTATTGTCATCATAATTTTTCTAGTGTTCCTGGTGCTGGAGGAGGAGGAGGCGGTGGCGGTATTTATAGAGGTTGGAGTGATGCCAATGCAAGACGAGGATCCACTGGTGGAGGTGGAGGTAATAACACTTACCTCAATTTTATAAATGCTAGCAATGGTGAATATAATGAACATAGATTGTCTGGAAGCGCAGGGTGGATGACTGCTAATTCCAGTTTGGGAGGTCAATCTGTTATGCCTGATCATTTAGAAATTTCTTGCGGAGGCGGAGGCGGTGGTGGCGGTGGCTCTATTTTTCATAAAGGTGGAAATGGTGGCTCTGCGACATTGTCTGGTGCTGGAAGTTATGGTGAGTCAGGTGGTTTTGGCGCTGGAGGCGGCGGCGGAAGTGGAGGTACTTTTAACGCTTCGAACAACTCAAATTGGATTGTGGGTAAAGGAACTCCTGGCGGAGAAGGCGGTCAGGGAATAGTGATAATTGAATGGTAAAGGAGATTTTATATATGGAAAAAACATATGCACAGATAACTTATAATCAAGTTGACAATGAGATGGGAATTGTTAGTTTGGTAGGAGGGGAAGATGTGGGCTTACCTCTCCCAGAAGAATTTTTAAAGAAAGCTTCACATATTAAGAATATTGATATAACAGAGTTAAAACTTCAGCCTAAAGAAGGGTGGATTTATTTTGAAGGTAAATTTTATGAAGTTGATCCAAGACATAAGCCAGCTCCAGAGCCACAAGTGGTAGTGCCACTAGAAATCACTAATAAACAGATAATGAATACTATTAACGACTTAATTGCTGATTTGCAAATAGGAGGTATTATATAATGGGAAATAGTACTAGATATGATTATTGGCATGAGCAATATATGTTAAATTGCGTTAGAATTGAAACGCTAAACAAACTTGTGAAAGCAAATAAATTAAGACAGGATGAGGTTGACACAATGATAGCCGATCGATTAGAAAAATATAACTATTAAATTCGATAAAATTCCTTTGCGTACCCTCAAAAAAATGAAAAGGAGTTTATAAATAATATGAATAGTTTTATTGGTTGGGTTGGGGGCAAGAGAGCTTTGAGAGAAGTTATTGTTGAAAAATTTCCAAAGGAAAGAACAAGATATATTGAAGTTTTTGGAGGAGCAGGATGGGTGTATTTTCATAAAGAAGAAAAATCTGGAGAAGTGGAGGTATTTAATGACTATGACAAAGAATTGATAAATCTTTATAGATGCATAAAATATCATAAAGATGAGCTTAGTCGAGAACTTCTCTTGCTTCCATCTGCAAGAGAAATTTTTATGGACTTTAAAAATCAGATAAAATGTTCAGGTTTTACAGACATTCAACGAGCAGCACGATATTTTTATTTAATAAAAATATCATTTGGCAATACTAAAAAAAGCTTCGCTACTAAAAATAAAAGTGTGATTAATACTTTGGAAAGATTCGATCTAATTCAATCCAGGCTGAAGAATACAGTTATAGAAAATAAAGACTTTGAGAAACTAATTCGCACATATGATCGGGCAGGAGCTTTGTTCTACTGTGACCCACCATACTATAAAACAGAACATTACTACAACGATAAATTTGCTGAAGCAGATCATGAAAGATTAAGAGATGTATTAAAACCGATAAAAGGAAAATTTATTTTATCTTATAACGATGATCAAAAGATTAGAGATTTATATCAAGAGTTTAAGATTGAGGAAGTTATAAGGAAAAATCAGTTGAGTGCCGGCAGTAACAGTAAAGATTACAAGGAACTTATAATAACGAACTATTAAAATTCAAGAAAATTACTAAAAACGTAACAAAATTACTAAATGCGTAATTTAAGTTAATGGCATTAACCACTATGTGTTACTCTTAGAGTGAAAGTGATCGCATGGTAAGAATTAAATTATCGAAATTATTAGGCGAACGGAGGATGACTCAAAAGGAACTCTCACAAAAAACAGGGATTAGAGCTGCGACGATTAATGAATTATATCACGAATTAGTTGATAGAATTAATCTGAATCATGTTAATAAAATATGCGAAGTCTTAAACTGTGATGTGCAGGATTTATTAGAGTACATTCCTTCGAAAAAGAAGCTTTAGAGAAAATCTATAGCTTCTTTTTTAATTGAAAAAAAAGGAGGAAAAGATGCGAGATATAAAATTGCTAAACAAAGACTTGCAAATAGCTATAGATAAATTATTAAGTGAGTGTAAAAAACAAAATCTTCCAATCAAAATAACAGAAACGCTTAGAAGCAAAGAAGAGCAGGATGCTCTTTACGCAAAGGGCAGAAGCTTACCAGGAAAGATAGTAACAAATGTGAAATATCCATACTCCGCACATTGTTGGGGAGTGGCGTTTGACTTTTGTAGAAACATAAAAGGAAAAGAATATGATAACACAGACGTTTTTTTTGACAAAGTAGGAAGGTTAGCGACACAGCTATTTGCTGGAACGAATTTAGAACTAAGTTGGGGAGGGGATTGGAAAGGATTTGCCGACAAACCGCATATTCAAATGAGGAAATATATGCCGGACGAATCGACGGGTTGGCTGATTAAAAACTTCAATACCCCTGAAAATTTTATAAAAACATGGAAGAACTCTATTCATTTAGAAAAGGAGAAAGTGGAGGATGATGAGATGATTATTCAAAAAAAAATGATTATAAACGGGAAAAGTTATGATTTAAATGTTATCGAAAAAAATGGAAAGAATTTTGTTGAGGTTGCTGGATTAAATCAAACAGATGAGTTAGCGGTAACTTTTGATGGAACTAATCCATGTATTTCTTTTAAAGAAATATATCCAGAGGTTATCTTAAACCAAGAAAAAATAGACATCAACTGCTTAAAAATGAATGATAGGTTATATGCGAAGATTGCTGATCTTAATAAGTCTAAGTCAGTAAAAGTGTCTTATGATAACGAAAAAGTGTTTATAAATACCATCGAGGGGGAACATGAGAGCTATAGTTATTAATAATCTTCTATTATCTGTTATCGGATCATTACTTTTTTTAATGGCTTGGTCAGCAAATACTGTTGCAGGTCTATATTATTCTATAGGAAAGCAAAAACTAAAATTCAATAAATCAAAATTGAAAAATAGTTTTATAAAGGTGCTTAGCATAATATATGTAACTTTAACACTCACGACAGTGATTACTGTTATCCCAGTTTATTATAACTATGCAGGAATAAATTTACCGCAAGAAACAACTGAAGACGTAAATGCATTAACAATTATAGGCGTTTATTCGTCACAAGTTTTTTTCTACTATAAAGATTGTTTAAATAAACTAACTAAAATATTAAAAAGTGTTAATGAAGAAAACTAAAAAAAGGCGGTTAAACTGTATTTAAAAAGAGTTTAATTCGCCTTTTTTGCAATTTATCACGATTTTTTTTGAAAAATATCGTGGACAGCTACAATTGATGCTAAGAAATTTAGCGCTTTCATTTCAGACAGCAATTTAATTAATATAACGCAAGAAAAACTTAACACTTTTTTAAAAAATTGGTGGAATGAAAATGAAGATTCATTTATTGAAGAAATGCATAATAAGATCGAAGTAGTAATAAATAATTATATATTTAAAGATGAAGGTATTTCAATCAGTAGAAGTTACTCTCATGAACCGCCAATGGATTACATTTCTGTTTGGATCAGAATATTTGACGAGGAAGATTCCTATATCTGTGAATACACCGCTTTTTATGATTATGAGTTAAATTTTTTTGATGATAAAGTCAATATGTAGTCCGATGAGTTTGAAGATATATAAGAACATAATAAATTTTTTGATGAGAAAATTTGATAATATACAAGATACTAGACCCATCCATTTTTGGATGGGTTTTAATATTATAATTCGAGAAGGAAAACAATGCGATTAGAAAAAGGTGATACAATAAAAACATCATTAGGGGATAGCACAATGGTTTTGGATGTGAAAGATAATCAGGCAATTTTGTTTTCATGAAACCAATTCGTGATAGCTTCAGGAATCAAGATGAATGTAAAAGAAGGAAAATTTGAGTTGGACAGTGGTCGATACGCTAACGACTTGTTCTAGTCAAACGCTACTAATATCCAATGAGGAATGCATTGCAACACACAGCGTACTTTATATAACGGAAACAAGGTATTCGACTATGGCGTAGATGAGAATAAGAAGTACGTGATAGATGGGAATGCCGCTCCATTTGTCCAGATGATATTTGAAAAAGAACAGAAGATACTTGAGAAGAATAAGCGCAACAGCTCCCAAAGAAAAGAGGGCAAGCCAGTAGATGCTCCTAGATATTGGTTGACCGGAAAATTGTTTTGTGGTGAGTGAGGAAACTCCATGCAAGGAGCGTCAGGCACGGGAAGGACAGGCAATAATCATTATTACTATTACTGCAAAGAACAGCGACGTAAGCAATGAAATAAGAAGCCTTTACGCAAAGAATGGCTAGAAGACGTCGTAAAGGTAATCTTAAAAGGATTGCTTGATGATTCAGAAAATATTGCATCTATTGCAGTAGATGCAGCAGCGCATTATAAAACCCATTATAAAGACACAAAGTATCTTGAGGGGCTTGAGGCGCAGCGTAAAGAGGTTGAAAAAGGATTGGCTAATTTCGTTAAGGCTATTGAAATGGGTGTAATTAACGAAGCAACCCAACAACGTATGGTAGAACTTCAAGAGCAGAAAAATGCACTAACAGAAGCTATAGAGGCAGAAAACGTGAGACAATCACTGTATGAAGATGAGTATTCGATTAAAGCATATTTTGATAAGTATGTGCATGCAGACTTTGATGATCCAGAAACTAGGGATATGATTCTTGAATATTTTGTTGATAAAATCCATATATACAACGATAAAATAGTGATTACATCGTGGTTCTCAGATGATAACAGAGAAGTACCGTTTGAGTTGCTGGACGGTGACTACAACCATTTTGTTAAAGGAGAATTTGTCTAGTGCGACTGCTTCACCTTTGGCTTCACCAAATCAAAAACCATCTATTTGATAAAAGAGATTTTATCTTTAGGTGGTTTTTATTATTAAGAAAATATCAAAATTTGGGGATGATTTCTTTTAAGAAGGAAAATAAAAATAGTATTATTTTTTTGATTATAAATTTAAAGTTGTAATTATTGTTTCGAGAGTAAGAAGGTAAATAATAAGTATGGATATATGAATACGTAGGAAGTAGGTGCATTTGATGAAATATTAGAAGAATACAAAATTAAAAGTAAAGAAAGGTTAGAGAATTAATATATGGATTATATAAATCTTTATAATGAATTAGAAGCAGAAAATTTTTAAAGTCAAAGGTATAAGATGGATGTAAAAAACTATATTTCTTTGTTAGATTAATTTACCAGTAATCTCATAAAAAAGAATAAGGATAATTGCTTAGGAAATTAACGAAAAGGGGATGATAGTGATTTACGAAACAGATAATAACAAAAAAGTCTTACGGTAATGATTTATAAATTTTATGCAGTGAAGTGAATGTGAGTTTGATGATAGAAACTTTAAAGAAATTAATATGAGAAAAAAGTTAAAAAAGATTGAAGTTTGGGTTAATTGATGATTAAATAAAAAGATAGGGGTTAAAGGATGGATTTTATGCAGCTATTACTAGTGGTTTATTTTTAAATTTATGAAAATTGATAATAAAAAACATTATATATATATGATTACATGATAAAGTTATGTAAGGTCTTTAGTTTTTTATGGATAAAAGGAGATTAAATGAGTTTTATTGAGCAGATAGAATTTATAAAAAGATATAGTGAATATAAAATAAGCAATCAAATATTTTTTATTATTTATTTAATGATTTGTGCGTTGGTACAAGTTTTAACAAATCTTAGTATTATGTATTTGGTGAATAGTGCATATTATCAAGAGAAGAATATACATATAGTTGCGATATTTTTTGTAATAATCCTAATAGTAAATGCTATTTTAATATTGTTTTTAAAAAAGAAAATTATTAATATATCATTTAATTCTGAAAATAATTTGATAAATATCATTACTCAAACAATATTTGTTAAAGAAATTAATATAGTTAATACAGGAACAATGCACAATGTAATTATGAATAGAATCAAAGAGTATCGCTTGTTTCTGGTAAATAATTTGGAAAATATTATGTATATGCCCTTTGTTTTTATATTTAATATAATGGCTATGTTTATTTTAAATTATAAAATAGCTGCTATGATATTAACCTGTATAATAGTAACATCATTTTTAAATATTTATTTTAGTAAAAAAATAATTGGATATTCAAAAA
>JBOFZL010000004.1:0-3193 GCA_051655155.1 Filifactoraceae bacterium | reverse complement strand
ATTTGGCCTAAAGTATTTTTTACATTTTTAGTAACTTTAATTTTACCTTTTTTAGGGCTTATGTTTACAGTAGGATCTTCTTTGAAAGCTTCTGATGATTCTGAATTTGTAGTAGGATCTTTGTAGTTTATATCTGCACCTACATTAGTTTTTATATTATCACCTGAAAAATAAGGATCGGTTGTTTCAACATCAAAGCTAAACCGTACACCACCTATAAGATTACCACTAGCATCAACTTGATTAGCTATCAAATCACCAACTCTTATTGTAATTTCAGTGCATTTATCTGCTGTTTCATTTACAATAACACTTCCATCAGGAATAGTTATTGAGTTTCCTTTTAAGTCTGTAAGCTCCCAACTTTTATCTTTTATTTTGAATTCTTTTGTCACTATATCGTGAATTAATAAATCTTTAGATAGAGTAATATTTATATCACCTTTTATTTCATTACTTATATCCCAGAATATATCAGTTATTTCATTTAAATTTTCAGTATAATATTTACTAGCAAAATTATCTCGGGCAATTACATTTTGTATTGAACTCATAAATTGAATAGCGTTATTTCTTAATTGTTCTTTTTCCTCGTCAGTCATAGGCGGATCACCAGGGATAACCTTAGGCTCAGTAAAAAGTCCTAGTGTGTAAAATTTTACATCTTTATATTTAGTATCGATAGAGGGATGTATAGTCTCAGGTATTGGATTATATCCAATACCTCCAATGATAACTTCTGTTGGAGAATTATAGCCTGTAAAATATTTATAATAATCTGCCTGAGCTTCTTTAAAAGCTTTGTCATCACCTGGACCAAAGTTACTATATGACTCCATTGGAAGACCATCTGTAAAAAACACTACATATTTATTGGAATCTGTTCTAGCAGTATCCAGAGCCTGTACAGTCCTCAAAATACCTTCCTGAGTATGTGTTCCACCTCCTGGTATAATAGCATTAATAGCTTTATTCACATCCTGGCGATTATCTGTAAATGGCTGTATTATTTCTGAGTGTATGCCTTCTGAACTAGGTCTATCTCCTATACTATTGAATGTAACTACGGATATATTAACCTGGTTATTAGGATTAGAGCTTAAAATATTATCACTAAAGGCTGTAGCAGCATCCTTTACTTCGCTTATTTTATCAGACATACTTCCAGATTTATCAATAACCATTACAATATCTGCCTTTTTAGGTTCTACAACTGTAGGTTTACCTTTTACTTCTAAAGTTATCTTAAAAGTACCATCACCATTATCCTCAGCTTTTTTATGAGTTTCTAAACTAGGTTTAGTCACTGTTCCTGGATTTAGCTCAGGGGTAGGATTTACAACTGTACTTTGAGATGAAACTTCTGGTAAAGCTGATTCATCATCCATAACAGCTTCTTCACCTACTGATAAATCTTCTTCTTTAACTTCTTCCTCTACAACATTTTCTATTAAATTAAACTTTGGTATAGCGAAATTATACACACCTTCTTCTTCAGTATCCAAACTATACTTAAGCTCAACCTTTAAATTAAGTGATATATTTTCACCTGCTGTGGCACTTTGCCTAATCTTCGCTAAAAATGATACATTAACTTCACCTGATGAAACATCTCCTAGTTCAACAGTAACGGTATCTCTAGGTTGTGTAACCTCACCTTTAGCATCTTTTTCATTTTCTATTCCAATTACAGATACACTATCTGAGTTTATTTCTAGATTATCCGATAAAGTATTTACCAAAATCACATTTTTTAAATCTATACTCTCGGATAAACTCTTTATATTTAAATTAATTTTAAGCTCTGTATCCGATACTTTTTCAATATTTTGATCTAACAAAAGCTTATTATCTGGAGTAGGTATAGGTTCCTCGTTAAATATATCGGCTATAATTAAATTTGATTTATCTTGTGCATATGAAGATAATAGTAGCCCTAAATTACCTAATCCAGATGTAATTATCATTGTAAGTATCGTAACTAAAGCGATTAGTCTATTTTTTCTCATTGAAAGCTACCCACTCTCCTTAAGAATGTTATTTTTAAACGTTATATATTCTATAAATTTATCTTTACTCAATGATTTTGAATGAAGAAACCCTTGAGAATTTAAAAATCCCATATCTTTAATTAATTCAAAAGTATCCTCATCTTCTATTCCCTCTACTACTGTTTCTATATTAAGATTAATAGATAAATCAGCAATACATTTTAAAACACTAGCTTTTTTAGAATTATTATCAATATCTAATATAAATTCTCTGGCTATTTTAAGCTCATCAATATCTAAATTGTATAATTTATCTAAAGAAGAGTATCCAATACCAAAGTCATCTATAGCTAGTTTGAATCCTTTTTGTTTAAGTTTACTTATATTTTTCAAGAAACTTTTACTATAATCTATGGCATCATGCTCTAATATTTCGATTGTTATAGAGCTTGTAGGTATATTAAATTTATCTACTAAATTACAAATATTATTTATCACTACTGTATCTTTCATAGACATAACGGATAAATTTACAGAGCATTTAGTATAAATTCCTATCCCCCTTAGATATTCTTGGAATTTAAATGCATGCTCAAATACAAATAAGTCAAATTTCTTTATATGATCACTTACAATAAAAAACGATAGAAATTCTAATGGAGATATATATCCATGTTTTTCATGGTTCCATCTAGTTAAAACCTCATATCCAATAACTTCTAAAGTGCTATTTTGAATTTTCGGTTGATATTCAAAATAAATTTCAGATCTACTTTTAATACTTTCAAAAGAATTTTCTAGACTCTTAGCAATATACTCATACTTAGATAAACTCTGATCATCTTTTAAGACCTTATTGAAGAAATCATTAATCTGGATTAATTCAGAGTTGGTATTAAAAATGATACATATATCAATACATTTATCATCATATTTTTTTGAAATAGTTTCTATTAAAAAAGTTTTATTACTTAGTTCATTTTTAAATAAAATATCACTATTTTTTCCTAATACATCGTATCCAAGTATGTTTGTAGATCTTATGTTTGAATATATAATCTTGTTAGTGTATATATCAGATACGTAAATCGGAAAATTTAGTGAGTCTAGTATTTTAAATAGTTTTAATATTTTCTGATTCACGATTAACCCCTATCTTTTACGTTTTTTTTGTTTAGAATTAACATTAATATTATTGTTAT
>JBOFZL010000003.1:0-11383 GCA_051655155.1 Filifactoraceae bacterium | reverse complement strand
AAAGAAGAGAGTTAGGGGTAAGCGCTGCAACTATAAGAAATGAGATGGCAGATTTAGAAGAACTTGGTTTACTTTTACAACCCCATACTTCGGCAGGACGGATACCATCCGAAGATGCTTATAGATTATATGTTGAGTCATTGATGTCTTTTGAGGGTGATATAGATAAAGAACTTATTGATAGAATTGATTTAGAACTATTTAATAATATTAATCAAATTAGTGAGTTAATTGAATCTTCAATAGGATTTTTAAGTGGATTAACAAACTATACAGCCCTAGGAATTACACAATCAGGAAGACGTTCAAAAAAAATTAAAGATATTTCTATAACTTTGATAAATCCAATAACAGTAGTTGTAGTAACAATTTTAGATGATGGTTCAACTAAGACTCATAAATTTAATTTATTTGAACCAACTACAGAAGATGCGATTGATGTGGTGAAATCAACCATCATTGATTCTTTGAAAGGTTTAACTTTTGATGAGATAAGCAGTGATTTAATTTACTTAATTAAGACTAAAGTTACTCAATGTACAAAGATTTTAGATGATCTGATGGAAGTTATAGAGGAAGATATTAATTCTACGCAAAGTTTCAATGTGCTTTTAAATGGTGTTGCAAACATTTTTGATTTTCCTGAATTTAACGATATTGGAAAAGCAAAATTATTTTTTAATACATTAGCGAAAGAAGAAGAGTTACTGCAATTATTGGAAGGTAAAGGAATACAAAAAGGCAATATCAATATTATTATAGGTGACGAAACAATGGAAGGAATAATGAAAGATTGTTCAATAATAATGGCAAATTATTATCATAAAGATGATTTACTTGGGAAAATAGGAATAATTGGTCCTAAAAGAATGGATTATCAAAATTTATGTTCAATTATTAGTTATGTTCAACAAAGAATTAACGATATACTAAATGATTCATAAGGAGAAGATGATGGAAAAAGAGAAAAAAGAAAATCATGAAACATCAGAAGTAGAGGTTGATATAGGAATAAAAGATAACGCTACTAATGTTGATGAAAGTTTTATGGAAAGGTTGGAAAAAAAAGAAGAAGAAAAGTTAATTTTAACTGAAAGAGAGGTAAATGAATTAAAAGATAAATTGGCAAGATCACAAGCCGAATTTCAAAACTACAAAAGAAGAGTAGAAGCTGAAAAAATTGAACTTTCAATATTTGCAAATGAAAAAATAATTTGTGAACTGCTCACGAGTCTAGATAATTTGGATAGAGCGTTAGATTCAGATGATGAGAAAGAATCGCCGTTTTATAAAGGTATAGAACTTACAAAAAATCAGTTACAATCAACATTGAGTAAATTTGGTTTAATAGAAATCGATAATTCAATAGTTTTTGATCCTAATTTTCATCATGCTATAATGCAAGAAGATGGTGATAATCCAGGAGAAATAATAGAAGTATTTCAAAAAGGCTATATGTTAAAAGACAGAGTAATAAGGGCATCTATGGTAAAAGTTTCAAAGTAAAATTTAGGAGGAAAATAAAATGTCAAAAGTAATAGGAATAGATTTAGGAACAACAAATTCATGTGTAGCAGTTTTAGAAGGTGGAGAACCAGTAGTAATAACAAATAGAGAAGGGTTAAGAACTACACCATCAGTAGTTGCATTTTCTAAAGAAGGAGAGCGAATAGTAGGAGAACCTGCAAAAAGACAGGCAGTTACAAATCCAGAGAGAACAATATCATCCATAAAGAGAGAGATGGGTAGAGATTATAAAGTAAATATTGATGATAAAAATTTTACACCACAGGAAATTTCAGCGATGATATTACAAAAATTAAAATCTGACGCAGAAAGTTATTTAGGAACTACTGTAACCGAAGCAGTAATTACAGTTCCTGCTTATTTTACTGATGCACAAAGACAAGCAACGAAAGATGCAGGTAAAATTGCAGGTCTAGAAGTTAAAAGAATAATAAATGAACCTACTGCCGCAGCCATTTCTTATGGGTTTGATAAAGATGGTACAGAAGAAAAGATTCTAGTTTTTGACTTAGGAGGAGGGACATTTGATGTTTCAATACTTGAAATTGCAGATGGAACATTTGAAGTGTTATCGACAAGTGGAAATAATAGATTAGGTGGAGATGACTTTGATAATATTATAGTTGATTATATTGCTTCAGAGTTTAAAAAAGCAGAAGGGGTAGATTTGAAAGAAGATAAAATGAGCCTTCAAAGATTAGTGGACGCAGCTGAAAAAGCGAAGAAGGAGCTTTCTTCTACCACTTCTACAAATATAAATCTTCCTTTTATTACTGCTACGGCAACTGGTCCAAAGCATTTAAATATGGATATTACAAGATCAAAATTTGATGAATTAACTTCAAAGCTTGTTGATATGACAATGGAACCTACAAAGAAAGCTTTAACAGATGCAAAACTTTCTGTAAATGATATTGATAAAGTAATACTTGTAGGAGGATCTACTAGAATTATAGCGGTACAAGAAGCTATTAAAAAATTTACAGGAAAAGAACCACATAAGGGGATAAATCCAGATGAGTGTGTCGCTTTAGGCGCAGCTATTCAAGGTGGAGTTTTAACAGGAGAAGTTAAGGATATACTTTTACTTGATGTTACACCACTATCACTAGGTATAGAAACTTTAGGTAGTGTATCTACAAAAATAATAGAAAGAAATACTACTATTCCAACGAAGAAATCTCAAGTTTTCTCTACGGCTGCAGATAATCAGACAGCGGTTGACATCCATGTACTTCAAGGTGAGAGGGCAATGGCAAGTGATAATATTACTCTAGGTAGATTCCAACTCACTGATATTCCACCTGCACCAAGAGGTATACCACAAATTGAGGTTACTTTTGATATAGATGCGAATGGAATAGTTCATGTAACAGCAAAAGATTTAGGTACAGGGAAAGAGCAAAAAATAACAATTACTTCTTCAACAAATTTAAGTGAAGATGAGATTAATAAAAAAGTTAAAGAGGCAGAACTTCATGCGGAAGAAGATAAAAATAAAAAAGAAAAAATGGAAGCTTTAAACCAAGCTGAATCAACTATATATCAAACTGAAAAAACATTATCAGAAATTGGTGATAAAGCTAGTGATGATGAGAAAAATGCAGTGAAATCAGCTATTGAAAACTTAAGATCAATAAAAGATAACGAAGCTTCATCTACTGAAGAGATAAATAAAGGAATTGAGGAAGTTATGACTAAGTTCCATTCAATATCACAAAAAATGTATGAAGAATCTATGAAGCAACAAGAAAATGCGAATGTTCAACAAGATGAAACATCAACTACTTCTGATGAAACAGTTGTAGATGCTGAGTATGAAGAGGTATAAGTAGAAATAATTAATGTGCAAATGGTTAAAATAGCTTGCATGATGCAAGCTATTTTAACACGTTAATTTTTAGCTGAGGTGATATTGTGAGCAAACGTGATTATTATGAAGTTTTAGGAATTAGTAAAACTGCATCTGAAAAAGAAATTAAAGCAGCTTTTAGAAAGAAGGCCATGGAACACCATCCTGATAGAAATCAAAATAATAAAGAGGCTGAAGAGAAATTCAAAGAAGTTAATGAAGCGTACGAAATTCTTTCAGATCCTCAAAAAAGAGAGACTTATGATAGATTTGGTCATGCTGGATTTGATCCTAATGCTGGAGGAGGTTTCGGCGGAGGTTTTGGAGGAGGCTTCAGTGGAGATTTTAGTGATTTAGGTGATATATTTGGTGATGTATTTGGAGGTATGTTTGGTGGAGGTAGTAGAGCTAGAAAGAATGGTCCTACTCGTGGTGCTGATTTAAGATATTCTATGAAAATTACATTTGATGAAGCAGCTTTTGGAGTTGAAAAAGAAATTGCGATAAGAAGAGATGAAACCTGTAATGTATGTAATGGAACTGGAGCTAAGGTTGGAACTACCCCTTCTTCTTGTCCTGATTGCAATGGTTCAGGACAAGTTAGGAGAACGGTACGTACTCCATTAGGAAATATGATGCAACAGTCAGCTTGTCCGAGGTGTGATGGTACTGGTGAGGTGATTGACAAGCCATGTGAAAAATGTAAAGGTAATAAGACTGTAAATGTAGAAAAAACGCTTAAGGTAAAAATACCTGCAGGAATAACAGATGATGCTACCCTTAGAATGCAAGGCGATGGACAACCAGGGAGAAAAGGTGGTCCTAGCGGAGATTTGTTTATTCAAATAGACATTTCTCCACATAAAATATTTGATAGAAAAGGTGATGACGTGTGGCTGGATATGCCTATTTCGATTATTCAAGCTACATTGGGTGATGAAATCGAAGTGCCCACTCTTGACTCTATGATAAAGTATAAAATCCCTGAAGGAACACAGACAGGCACGATATTCAAAATAAAAGGAAAAGGAATACCGCACTTAAGAACTAATGGTAGAGGAGATCAACTAATAAGGGTTAAAGTTGAAATACCTAAAAATTTGTCAGAAAAACAAAAGAATATGCTCAGAGAATTTGGTGATAGCTTAGGTGAAGAAGTAAATGAAAATAAAAAAGGTTTTTGGGAGAAGGTTAAAGGGGCCTTTAATGAATAGTATAATAAAAAACTAGGATTTAAATAATTCTAGTTTTTTATTATATATTATTGCCTAATTTGTATATTTGATATATTATTTGACAAGGAAGGAGTTTACATGGAAGAGATTAATTTAAGTTTAAGCAAAGATGATTTTAGAAATTTATATAGAAGAGATAAAACTTTAGCAACATACACTTTAGGTTGCAAGGTTAATCAATATGAAACTATTGCTTTAGAAGAAATTTTCAAAGATGCTGGTTATAAGTTAACAGATTTTGAAAAAGTAGCTGATATTTATCTAGTAAATACATGTACAGTGACAGCTATGTCTGAGAGGAAATGTAGACAAATTATTCGACGTTGTAAAAAAATAAATCCGTATGGAAGAGTTGTAGTGGTCGGCTGTTATTCCCAAAAAGAACCTAAAAAAGTTATAGATATAGAAGGTGTAAACCTTGTGTTTGGTACAAATAATAGAACTGACATTCTTAGAGAAATTGAAAGTACTTCTTTCAATGATAAACGTATATATGTAGGAAACATAATGGAAATTAAAAGGTTTGAAGACTTAAAGGTTACTAGTGCAGGAGAAAGGGCCAGGGCATATATAAAAGTGCAAGATGGTTGCGATAAATACTGCAGTTACTGCATAATACCATATACACGTGGTAGAGTCAGAAGTAGAGATCTTAACGTAGTTGTAGATGAAGTTGAAACTCTTGTTAAAAATGGGTACAAAGAGGTTGTTTTAACAGGTATTCATATAGCATCTTATGGTAAAGATATGGAAACTTTTGATGTTTTAGATTTGATAAAAAAAGTTGGAGAGATAAGCGGATTAAAAAGATTGAGAACAAGTTCTATGGAACCTTTAATAATAACAGATGGATTTATTGAAATTATAAAATCTTTAAAAAATTTTTGTCCTCATTTTCATTTATCATTGCAAAGTGGTTCAAATTCAGTATTAAAAAGAATGAATAGAGTATATACGAAAGAAGAATATAAAATTGCTGTTGAAAAAATAAGGGAATATTTTCCTGATGCTGCAATCACTACAGATATAATAGTAGGTTTTCCTGGCGAAACAGACTTAGAGTTTGAAGAAACAAAAAAATTTTTGGAAGAAATAAAGCTATATGAAATGCATATATTCAAGTATTCTCAGAGAGAGGGAACTCCTGCTGCAAGTATGAAAAATCAAATTTCAGCTGAAATAAAGCAATATCGATCTAATATTTTGATGGGTATGTCAAAAAAATATAAAGAAGAATTTAACAAAAGTATGATTGGAAAAACTGTTTCAGTTTTATTTGAAGTTTTTGAAAATGGTGTAAATATAGGACATACAATGAATTATATAAATGTTAATGTTTTAAGTGTTGAAAATTTATCTAGAAAAATTCTAAATGTTACAATAGTAGAAGTAACGGAAGATAAGGTTATTGGATTGTTAAATTAAATGGAGGTATTTTTATGAGTTGTATTTTTTGTGAAATTATAAAAGGAAATATTCCTGTAGTAAAGGTATATGAAGATGAATTTATTTTAGCTTTTGATGATATTGATCCACAAGCACCATCCCATGTAGTATTAATACCCAAAAATCATTATACTAATATTTTAGAAATTCCAGAAGACGGAATGGATTATAGAGAGCTCCTTAAAGCGATGAAAGAAATTGCTAAAATTAAAGGGATTGAAGATAGTGGGTTTAGAATTGTTACAAATTGTAAAAAAGACGGAGGGCAGACAGTAGAACATTTGCACTACCATATTTTAGGTGGAAGAAGTTTACAGTGGCCACCCGGATAAAAAATGCTTGAAAAATTATGAATTTAAGTTTATAATATTAGAGTACTAATAACTCAATGATACCAACTTTAGCGGCTACTAATAATGTAAGCGTTAGTAGTGGAGGGAGGGATAAGATATGGCAACTGAAATTAAAGTTAAAGAAAATGAATCTCTTGACAGTGCGCTTAGAAGATTTAAGCGTCAATGTGCTCTTTCGGGAGTAATGGCTGAGGTTAGAAAAAGAGAGCATTATGATAAACCAAGTGTAAAGAGAAAAAAGAAAGCTGAAGCAGCAAGAAAGAAAAAAAGATAGTAACTGAGGTGGTAACGTGACTCTGAAAGATAAATTAGCTGAAGATTTAAAAGTAGCTATGCGAGAAAAGAATACTAATCTTAAATCTGTTGTAACTCTTATTAGGTCAGCAGTAAAACAAAGAGAAGTTGATGAAAGAGTAGAACTTGCCGATGATGATATAATTGACCTCATTGCAAAACAGTTAAAGCAACGCAAGGATGCATTGACTGATTTTGAAAAAGCGGGCAGAGAGGATTTGATTATTCAAACTAATAGTGAGATTGATATTCTATGCTCCTATCTTCCACAACAATTGTCTGATAAAGAATTAGAAAAAATAGTAGCTAAGGTAATAGCTAATGTTGGAGCTCAATCTATGAAAGATATGGGCAAAATTATGGGTAAAGTAATGCCAGAGGTAAAAGGACGAGCTGATGGCAAAAGGATTAATGAAATAGCTAAAATTATATTAGGCTAATAAATAAAAAAAGAACTTACGGGTTCTTTTTTTATTAATACATATAAATTTAATTGTGAAACTTCGGAGGGGAAATGAAAAGTTTAAAATCAGAGATAAATGGCAAATATATATGGTTTACACTTTTGTTTGCCGTTATTATAGTGAGTATTCAAAGGCAGCAGATGGCAGTTTTGTCTGAGTATATTTCTAGTAGATTAAATATAGATGAAACACAGGTTGTTAATTTGGCTACATCAACTATGTATGGGTTGATGTTAATGCAAATTCCTTCGGGTATACTTATAGATAAATATGGTGTTAGAAAAACTAATATAATTTCATTACTTGGTATAACTATATCTTCAATAATAATTTTTTATACAAGAAGCTATTACATTGCTTTAATTTGTAGATTTGTTATAGGTTTAGGTCTTTCAACTATACCTGTATCTGTTTTTAAGGTTCAATCAGAATGGTTTAATGCAGATAAATTTACATTTATGTCTGCTGTCATGATGTTTATAATGAATTTAGGAGCTTTTCTAACAACGATTCCATTGTCTATATTACTAAATAAATTAGGAGGAGAAAAAACTATGATGCTTATGACAATGCTTACAACGATGTCATTATTATTAGTTATAGTTTTTGTAAAAGATATATCATGGAAAAATCAAAAAAATATTAAATTTAGTACAGTGTCTAGCCTTAAAGGTGTACTAGGCAATAAATATACTTGGGCACCTATGACACTTACATTTTTTATGTTGGCAACAACCTCTTCTTTGTTAGGTTTCTGGGCTATACCATTTTTAAGAGAAACATATAGCTTAACTACAATAGAAGCAGCTGGATATTTTTCATACTTTACTGCTGGATTTATGTTAGGGGCAGTGGTTTCCTCAATTGTAGATAAAATAAAATTTTTGAATTACAAAAGAAATTTGATTTTATTCACTTTTTTGTATGCATTTTCTTGGTTTTATGTAATTGTTATGAGCAAAGGGAAGCCACCATTAAATCAACTTCCAATTATATTTATGATAATGGGAATATCTGTTACTAATCATTTATTTAGCTTTACAGCAGTAAAAACTGTAAATAATGTAGAAAATATAGGTATAGCTACATCTGTAGTTTCGTCTATGGATTTTTTTGGAAGTGTTATATTAAACGCATTAATATCATATAAACTTAGTGAGGGATATACTATAAATCAGTCATTTAAGATTATTTTATTATTCTCTATAATTGCATTTATTTCATCATTTTTTGTTAAATATGAAAAAGTTGTGATTGATTAAATAACAAAAGAATTATTATAAATATTAAAATATAACAAGATAAATTATTCTTAAGCCCTATAATTTAGTATAAGAGCGATTGTAAAACATCTTTACAATTATAGGTTTTTATGTTAATATATTTCAAATAAGTGAATTTAGCTATGAAAAGACGAGTAGATGATGTTAGACCTTATAGAGAGCTGAAAGTTGGTGAAATTCAGCAGGAGATATTATTGAAAAACATCTTGGAGCTTCCTACCGAATGAGAAAAATGTAGGCTAGGACGGGTTCTCCCGTTAAAGAGAAGGCAGAGTTTATCTGCAATGAGTGATGGCTTCGGTCATAATTAGGGTGGTACCACGATTTTTCGTCCCTACAGTATTAAACTGTAGGGCTTTTTTATTATTTAAAATAAAGGAGAGGTTTTGAAATGGATATTAGAAAAATTTTTAGAGAAAGTGAAGCTTTTATTGGGCAGGAATTAACTGTAAAAGGATGGATAAGAACTATAAGAGATTCTAAGAATTTTGGATTTATAGAGTTAAATGATGGAACTTTTTTCAAAAATTTACAGATAGTAATAGATGATAGCATGGATAATTTTAAAGATGTTGTAAGACTACCTATTGCAACAGCTGTAACTGTAGTAGGCCAGCTGGTAGCTACGGAAGGAGCAAAACAAGCTTTTGAAATTAAGGCAAAGTCTATAGCGGTTGAGGCTACTTCTGAGTCAGACTTTCCTCTTCAAAAGAAAAGACATACCTTTGAGTACCTAAGATCTATTGCACATCTTAGACCGAGAGGAAACGCTTTTTCTGCTGTATTTAGAGTGAGATCTTTAGCAGCTTATGCGATTCACGAATTCTTTCAAGAGAGGAACTTTGTATACACGCATACGCCAATAATTACAGGTTCTGACTGTGAAGGTGCTGGAGATATGTTTAGGGTAACTACATTAGATGTGAATAAACTACCAAAAACTCAATCTGATGAAGTTGATTTTAGTCAAGATTTTTTTAAGAAATCAACTAATCTAACGGTAAGTGGACAGTTAGAAGGTGAAGCTTATGCCCTTGCATTTAAAAAAATATATACATTTGGTCCAACTTTTAGATCAGAAAATTCAAATACGGCAAGACACGCTGCGGAGTTTTGGATGATAGAGCCAGAGATTTCTTTTGCTGATCTTAAAGACAATATGGAATTAGCAGAGGATATGATTAAATATATAATTAACTATGTAATGGAAAATGCTACAGAAGAAATGGAGTTTTTCAATAACTTCGTGGATAAGGGATTGATTAAAAGGTTGACACATGTAGTTAATTCAGACTTTGTAAGAGTTAGTTACACAGATGCTATTGAACTTTTAAAAAAAGCAGATAAAGAGTTTGAATATCCAGTAGAATGGGGCTTGGATTTGCAGACTGAACATGAAAGATATATTACTGAAGAATTATTTAAAAAACCTACCTTTGTAACTGATTATCCTAAGGAGATAAAGTCATTCTATATGAGACTAAATGATGATGACAAAACTGTTGCAGCCTGCGACTTATTAGTTCCTGGTATTGGGGAGATAATAGGCGGTTCTCAAAGAGAAGAGAGATATGATATTCTTGTGGATAGAATGAAGGCATGTGGTTTAGACGAATCAGAGTATTGGTGGTATTTAGAGCTGAGAAAGTACGGTGGAGTAAAACATGCAGGTTTTGGACTTGGTTTTGAACGGATGATAATGTACCTAACAGGTATGCAAAATATCAGAGACGTTATTCCTTTTCCGAGAACTGTTGGAAATGCAGAATTTTAGTAATGATTGATTGAAAATTCAATATAATAAAACTTAAATAAAATGAAAAAGGACTCATCGTTTGATGATCCTTTTTTAAAGTTATAATATAAGGTTATAAAAAAATTTAAATTTATTTAACGATATTATGTGTAATAAAGTATATAATTAGTAGATGAATAGGGTAGAATAGGTAAAAAAAGTATTTTAGACTCATGCCACGTTCTCCGTTATACATATATATTAAAGGTATACAGAAAAGTGCAAAGGATTCAAAAAGTGTTGAGTCTAAGCCGTATATTCCTAAGAAGGCTAAGAGCATTACAGTGCAAGATAATATAGGCTGTGCACTATTATTTCTGAATAGATAAAAAGCGGTTATTGTAATAACACCAGCAGCGGCATAATCCGTTTGTAAGAGAGTTGCAATTATAGATGTAAATGCTGTTATTATACATATGAAAAACCATTTTGCAGGTTGTTGATATTTTTCTTCAATTTTTTTTATTGCAATTAGACCCGTCAGACCTATAAATAAGGTGAAGAACACATTTTGATGGTCTGTACTAAAAGTAACATTGGAAAAGTTAAGGTCAAAGGGAATTTCTGAAATTAAAGCAAATAAACCTAAATTAAAAAGATATTTTTTCGTATTTTTCGTATGGATAAAGCCTTCAACTAAAAGAAAACAAAATATCGGGAAAGCAATTCTCCCTATGGCTCTCATTGCATGGTAGATAGATAAAAAAGTATTTAAGATATTGGTATCAGTTATTATGTTAATATATGAGCTAATAATGCTTGCTCCTATATGGTCTATTAACATTATAATTATTGCTATTAATTTTAATGTACTACCGGTCATAAGTCACTCCTATCTAATAAAGTGAGTATATATTTTTCTCTCAAGGGGAGGTGCTGGAATGATATCTTTTGTAGCTTCTTTCATTTTTAGTAGCCAAGCCATATTTTTTCCAAGTATACTTAATGTTTGAGTTCCTTCTGCATCTTGTGCTGCTTCACCATCAACACGCCCGTGGATTACAGGCCAATAATTACTAGTTGGCATTAGCATTTCACAATAATTGATGTAATTATTTAGTTGTTGAAAAGTAGCAATACCACCAGTTCGTCTGACTGCTACAACAGATACTCCAACTTTATGTCTAAATAGGG
>JBOFZL010000002.1:0-1972 GCA_051655155.1 Filifactoraceae bacterium | reverse complement strand
AGGATACGATAAGGAATATGAAGATTTAGAAATTAATCCTATCGTACTAAATGGATTAAGTACAGAAACTAAAGCACATGATTTTTTCTCAACTAAGGGTAATGGATATCAAAAGGGAATATATGAGGAATTGGAAGATGAAGACTTTATAATTTAAAAATATGGGTGTGTGAAAAAAACTCTGTAAATACAAAAACTAACAGCTTTCTATGATAACATTAAATTATTATAGGAGGCTGTTTTATTATGGGAAAAAGAAAAGAGAAACGTAGTGAGGAAAAAAGAAATGTAATAGCTAGCTTAATTGATTTATACGATATTCAAAGTGCTGAAGATATCCAAGATGCATTAAAGGATTTGCTAGGTGGAACTATAGAAAATATGCTTAAAGCAGAGCTAGATAATCATTTAGGTTATGAACCATATGAAAGAAGTGAATCTTCTAATGCTAGAAATGGTAATAAATCTAAAATGGTTCGAAGTAAATATGGTCAGTTAGAAATAGATGTACCTCAAGACCGCGAAGGATCTTTTGATCCACAAATAGTAAAAAAGAGACAAAAGGACATCTCACAAATTGAAGAAAAAATAATATCTATGTATGCTAAAGGATTATCTACACGCCAGATTTCAGAACAGATTGATGATATTTATGGATTTGAAATTAGTGAAGGGATGGTTTCTGATATAACCGATAGGTTACTTCCTCAAATACATGACTGGCAACAGCGTCCGCTGAGCGAAGTATATCCGATAGTGTTTATTGATGCAGTTCATTTTTCAGTACGAGATAATCATGTAATAAAAAAACTAGCAGCATATATTATTCTAGGAATAAATGAAGATGGTAAAAAAGAAGTTTTAAGTATTCAAATTGGAGAAAATGAAAGTAGTAAATATTGGTTAGGTATTTTAAATGAATTAAAAAATAGGGGAGTTAAGGATATACTGATTCTATGTGCAGATGGCCTTACTGGAATAAAAGAGTCAATTAGCGTAGCTTTTCCAGAGACAGAATACCAAAGATGTATAGTTCATCAAGTACGTAACACTCTGAAACACGTATCAGATAAGGATAAAAAAGAATTTGCAAAGGATCTGAAATCAATTTATCATGCATCTAGTGAAGAATTAGGTCATTCAATAATGCTTGAAGTTTCAGAAAAATGGCAAAGTCATTATCCAAATGCTATGAAAAGTTGGTCTGTTAATTGGGATGTTATCTGTCCTATTTTCAAATTTTCATCAGATGTTAGAAAAGTTATATATACAACAAATGCTATTGAAAGCCTAAATAGTAGCTATCGCCGATTAAATCGCCAGCGTAGTGTGTTTCCAAGTGATGTATCATTACTAAAAGCCTTATATTTAGCAACTTTCGAAGCAACTAAAAAATGGAATCTTCCTCTTAGAAATTGGGGGAAAGTTTATGGAGAATTGTCTATAATGTACGAAGGAAGGCTATAATACATATATAAATATACACTCAAAAAACGCCTTTTTGCAAGGCTTGATTGGTGTGCAGATAAACTAAATTAAGGCATAGGTATTAATTGCTATACCTACGCCTTAGTAAAAATTATCATAGAAAGCTATTTACAGAAAAACTTTCACAGTCTCAAAAAACTTTTTCAGCAGCTACTTCTTCTGCAATCGATATTAAAAATCACTTTGATGCTATTGTTATAGGTGAGGAAACTGGTGGAAATGTTAACTTTACAACTATAAACTCTAATACCACTTTTAATCTTCCTAATTCTAATTTACAGATAAAACTTTCTAGTAAAACTTACTGGTTATAACGGCGGATTTAAGCCTGATATATATCTAGAAGAAAGTTACGATGATTTTATTAATGGTATAGATACCTATTATGAGTATATAAAAAATGATACTTTAAAATAAATATAGTAGCTATCTTTATATAAAGATAGCTACTATATTTATTTTAATCTTATTCTTCAATTAGCAT
>JBOFZL010000001.1:0-10708 GCA_051655155.1 Filifactoraceae bacterium | reverse complement strand
TCCAGGATTTGCTGCAACTATAAGAAAGAATGATGCAAGTCCTGTTATAGCTCCTACATGTATAGATCCTGTTGATAACACACCACTTATAAAGTCTTTAGCAAAAGCAGCAAGTCCTAATGTTAGTAATGCTGTTACCGATATAAACTTATAATTTATATCATTTGTTTTTTCTTCTGAAGCAATAGGAATTTGTATCTTCCCAAATCCACCATATGTAGGATGTATAGTTATTATTATTTTTTGATAAATTGTAGTTATATCTGAAGTTGTATGATTGGTTTGATATGCAAGTGCAACTTCAAATGTTACTGTAAAAGTCCCTTCTTTAGTGAATTCAATATAATACTTTACATTAGGGTTAATATTTTTAGATATTCTTAACTTAGATATCGAGTCCATAAGTGCTTTTTTATTAAGTTCAGTAATATCATGCTCTATACCATGCTTAGTCAAAGTATCAAAGAAACTAGTTGTAAAACTTTCTCCATTAGTTATTAAGTTTATATTTTGATATGGTCCAGTAAAAGTTTCTTGTAATGCAACTTCGGCCTCAACAGTAACCTTTGGATATATAGATGGCATTGCAACCATTACTCTTTTATTAAACGTTTCAAAATGAACATTTGCACCAAGTAATCCCCCCTCATTTCCAGCATAATCTAATAATTCTCTCTCATTTACACCATCAGGTATACTAGGAATATCAGGTATTACTGGTCCATGCTCAAACCTATCAACGCCCATATCTCTATTAGAGCATATATCATTGTCTATAGCAATAGCTCCATTTCCAGAACCTATTGTATACTCTTTAATTTGATCAAACGCCCAATCTTCAGGCAATGGATACCCTAAATTTCCAGAGAATCCAGTAGACATATCTGATACAAAACTGTTCACTGATATACCTTCTTTAGAAACTCTTGAACATATATTTCTAGCTCCGTATATACCTATCTTATATTTTCTAGGATTATATCTAAAAAATGATTGTTTTATCATTCTAAAGTAAGGAATTATGTTAGATGTTACTTGATCGTCTACTGCATCAAAATCAACCGCAAAATATATAGTTGTTCCATCTGGAAACCCATAATTAAGTGATGATTTGATAGCTTCATCACCATCTAGTTTACCTTGGAATGGATTAAATGAATCAACTGAATTTCCTGACTTTTGGAATATAGGGAATATCCTTAGCCCATTATCAAATATGACTTTAGCTTCATCTACCTTTAATTTTTTCCATTCACCACCTGCTATATAACGACCTACTATTTTATATCCATTATCTTTTAACGTCTTAGCTCTGGCTGGAGTTACTTCTTGTGAACAATCACATGCAGTACCTTTTCTATCTTTATCTCCACAAGATACTAATAATGAAGACCATGTTGATTTACCACAATATCCATCAGCTGTTAGCATACAAAATGATTGGAATTTTTTAAGAGCAGCTAGTGTCCCATTCCCGAATACTCCAGTGAATCCAGTAGGGTCAAATCTATTGCAGTATAATGCATATTGCATTATCTTTACAAATGGAGCATTTTTACTCCCTGGTGCTAATGTAGGTAATAATGATTGTGTTTGTGGTCCAAATGTACCATTTGGCTCTGCTATACCTTCTTCAACTTGTATCGCATATATAAGAGCTTTATTTGTGTCTCTACCATACCTACCATCTGTTGGCTTAAGTCCTATCCATCTATGGTAATCTCTATTAAGACACATCTGTATCTCTCTTATTTTTGGGTCACCACTAGATACTAATACATAAGCATCCATATTTAATAAAGCCTTAAATATCATAGGATCTGCTATACCATTAACTTTTGTGCCTTCTAATCCTGCTGATGCTTGGAATTTCTTTACTCCTGATTCAGTTCCATCAGCAAATGTCCCTGTAAAACCACCTGGCGAAAATCCTTTACACCACATTGCTCCTTGTAAGATATAAACTAATCTCTTTGTTTTGTCTGTTGGATTTAATTCTTTTTTTAATGTTGGACACGCTGCCTCTGTTGCAGGTCCAAAAGTTCCATTTGGTGTTGAAATACCTACTTCTATTTGTAATGCTCTAATTAAACCTCTGATAGTTGCCCATCCTGTTTTTCCATCTGGATCAATTCTAACCCAATTAGGATTACTCGAATATGTTGTATTCAAATACTCTTGTGTTTTTGATACCATCACATCTCCATCTTTTTTTGATAACATACTATCACTCCTTTTATTATTTTGTTATTTATATATTAAAAAATATATTTAAAGTTAAATGTAAACCATCTATTAAAAATATTTTACTAAGTATACAAATAAATAAAAAACTCTATCTATTTATAAAAGGAGAGTAATTTATATGAATAATAATGAAGTAGTTTTAGATTTTGGTCATGGTGGTGAAGGTGAAGAATTAGCTATTAGAATAGGTTCTGCATTGAAATCAATCGGACAAACAAATATAAAAACCTATAGCAGAAAAGGATCTACTAATACGGATTATTATGCAGTTATAAGAGGTACTAAAATGAAATCAGTTATTGTTGAAGTGTGTTTTATAGATAACTTATCAGATAGACAAATCGCAGATACTAAAGAGAAACGTATTCGAAATGGAATTGAAATAGCACATGGAATACTAAATCAAATACGGGGGAGGACGAGATACGTGTAAAAATCGGCCACTTAATTTTGAAACCTTTGATATAACTTGAATACAGCGATTTTTTTATTTTTACTAAATCTAGGTATTTTATAGTTAAATCTGAGTTATCTTAATCGTAACTTATAAGTTGTGATTATCAAAATTAATATAGTAATTGCAATACTTTGAGGATAGTCATAACTAATAATCATAAGTACTTAGCTAATTTACTATTTTACAAGTGGCCGAAAATAACATGTATCTCGTCCTCCCCCCCTATAGATTGCAATAAAGATTAAGGACCATTAATATATAGCATAATAAGCCAATTAAGGGTAGCGTCCATAGCCGTCAACGTAAGAAACCTTATTTTCAAAAATTATGGTATAATTTTTAATTAATCATAACTGAAAGTGAGGCTTAATTTTATGAATAAAAAACTTAAACACATAATTAAAAATATAAGAGATGTATTTGATACTGAAAAAATAAATAAAATAGCCAAAGAGTCAAAATTTGTGCAAAGAAAAAGTAGTATAACTGATAAAGAGTTTTTAACATTTAATGTTTTTCATTGAGCAGATATATATAGTTCTCCACTATCGCAACTAGCATCTAAATATGATTCATTATTTGATATTCCAATCTCTAAGCAAGCCGTAGATAAAAGGTTTAATAAGCACTCTGTAGAGTTTATGAAGAAGATGTTTAATCGAATGATTTACACACATAATACTTCTTTACAAGACTTAGAATATACTTTAAAGTTACATTTTAATAGAGTAATAATAAATGATTCAACAGGTTTTTCTCTACCTAAAGAATTTAAAAAGGAATTTCCAGGTGCAGGAGGCTTAGGTTCCTTATCTTCAATAAAAATACAGTTACAGTATGAACTTTTATCAAGTTCATTTATGAGAATATATATATATCCTGGAACAAAAAGTGATGCTGAGTATTTAAAAACTATGAAAAAAGATAAAAATCGTAGAGAGTTAAATATAGTAATACCAATAGGGGCAGGTTTTTACACGTAACTCGGTGTCCCTAAGAAGAGATACATCATTATTTAAAGACATTTGGAGGAAGACATGAAGAAAAGAGCAGTAGGTTATTGTAGAATATCTACTTTAATGCAAGTAGATAATACTTCACTTAAGGACCAAGAAGATAAAATTAGAATGCATGCTAAGCTTCATGATATCGTGATAGATAAGATATTTATAGATAAAGCAGTATCAGGTAAATCTACAGATAGACCTGAATATGATAATATGATTGATTACGTTAAAGAAAATGATATAGATATGATAATGGTATATAGAAACGATAGAATTCATAGGTCATTATATAATTTACTGGCTATGATTTATCACCTTCAAGAGTACGATGTAGCATTACAGAGCACTTTGATACATCAACACCACAAGGAATGTTGTTCCTACAGATGTTAGGAAGCTTTGCCGAATTTGAAAGAGCAGTGATTAATGAAAGAACTAGAAATGGTAGAATAGCAAGACTTAATGATAATAAGTGGGTTGGAGGTAAGCCATCACTTGGATATAAAGTAAATAAACATGGTCAATTTGAGATAGATGAAAAAGAAGCTAAAATAGTTAAGGATATATTCAAATTAAGGTCTAAGGGGCTTTCATTAGCTAATATAGGTGTTTCAAAGCAGAAAGTAGATTATATATTGAAAAATAAAAACTATATTGGTGTATTTGAGTATCAAGGCAAAAAAGAAAAGAATGATATTACTATTGAAATAGAGTCAATAGTATCGAAGTATATGTGGAATAAAGTAAACAATAATTAAACTATTTAAGATATCCTTAAAAATAACAAATTTTAGGTTTACATTTACTATCGAGATTCCTATGTAATAAGTGTAAAAATAAAAAATCACAAAATAAAATTACTAGCCATATTGAAGCTAGCACTTAAACAAGGGGGATATTGTTATGGAAAAAGAAATGAAAGAAGAAGTAATGTTAGAAAATGGGTCTGAGAATAAAAATGTAGTTTATTGTGAAGAACCAAAGGTTTTAAGTAGAAGAATTGTAAAAGAAGATGGAGTTGAATTCACAGAAGAAGAGTTAGAATTAGTTGATCCTGAGGGCAGAGCGAGTACTATAACTGTAAAATATACAGCAGGTAAACCACTTAATAGTGTTTATTTTTCACCTAGTGGTTATGGTACTAACGTGTATTGTTCTTATCAAGTTTTCTCTAAGTTTTTAAACTCTCAGTCTTGGGATCGTGATTTATCAACTACAAGATATGCAAAAGATGTAGGTAGAACATTTAGTAACGTTCCAACATTATCAGTACCAGGACCATATGATCAGGTGTGCTGTTATAGATTCCATAAATATGTAAGAAATTCATCTACTCAAACTAACCCAACAAGAGAATTTGTATGGACAAGAGAGTTAAGAGGTAGCGGTACAACTAATTAGTCTAGTTGTATAGAATATGTTAAAAAAAGCAAGAGTACTAGTCAGTACTCTTGCTTTTTTTAATATTAAATTATTTTAAAAATTTGAAACTTTTTATATGTATTGATAGTCTATGTATTGTAAAGTTTAGAGATATATTTGTTTCATATAAATCGATACGCTCTCTAGTGTTATTACAAAATTTAATAAGAAGGGGCTGTTTTTTTGAAAGGAGATAAACATATAATTTTTCTACCTGAAGATGAATTAATTAAAAGGAGCATAAAAGGAGATGTTGAGTATTTTGAAGTACTAGTAAAGAAATATAAGAACTACTTATATAAGATATCTTACAGTTATACAGGTAACGAGTCAGACTCATTAGATATAGTTCAAGAGTGCGTGTGCAAAGCATGGCTAAGTATTAAAAAGTTAAAAAAATATTCATCATTCAAAAGCTGGATAGCTAAAATACTTGTTAATTGTGCGTATGATCATTGTAAAACTAAAGAATTGCCTAGTTCTGAATCTATAGAGATGCTTGAATCTAAAGATGATTTTGAGTGTGATATCAATGAAAAAATTGATATAAGAAATACTATCCATTTATTAAGGTATGAATATAAAACAGTGATTATATTGAAATATTTTGATGACTTAACTATAGATGAAATAGCTAAAATAATGGATGTTTCATCTAATACAGTTAAGACTTATTTAAGGAGAGCTAAAATTTCTATGAAAGAGATATTAAAGGAGGATTATTTGTATGAAAGATAGTAATAATAATAATTTTTTTGACCATATAGATATATCTGCAGAATTAGATAATGTTATAGAGTCAGGTATACAGGTTGCTGTACTTGAGAAAAGGAGAAGAAGGATAAAAATAATATCTCTGTCTATTTCAGTATTTATTTTTAGTAGTTTGATTGTTTTTAATACTACTGCATTTGCTAGTGTAAAAGATTTTTTTATTAGTATACCTAGTTATTTTGGTGTTTCTAATAATTTAAATGAGTATAAAGCATCAATTGGTTCATCTGTTAGCAATAATGGGTATACTGTAACTGTAAACGAGGCTTTAGTTAATGAAAATGAGTTAGTTGTGTCATCCACTATAAAATCTGATAATGGTCCGATTTCTAGTGAAATAAATTTGAGACCTACTATAGTAGTTAATGGTAAAAAGCTTTCATATGATTCAGATGAGATGTTAGAGTACGAAGATGATGTAACAATTAACAGCATTAGTACATACAGATTCAAAGATGAGTTAATAGGAGACTTAAAAATAGAAATTCAATATGAATCTTTATGTGTAAATGAAAATTCTGAAGCTAGAGGAGTAAAAGGTTCTTGGAATTTTGTTTTTGATATTAATTCAGATACACTAAAGAATGATTCTATTGTAATTGAATTGAATAAGGTTATAACTTTGAATTCTGGAATTACAATAGATTTTAGAGAGTACAAGGGTAATGCTTTTAATACTACAATTAAAACTTTAGTTACGGGGGATATAGCTAGCTTAGACGTCAAATTAATAGGTGAAGATAACTTAGGGAATAGTTATGAATTCATCGTAAGTAAGCTGTATCTAGATGAGAATTATAATGGTAGTGTTACATTTGCACTAGATACCGAAAATAGTGAAATAAACAGTGATGCAACAGAGCTTAAATTATATCCTTACTATAGAGAGTTTGATAGTAATGAGAATTTTAATAGAGTTGACGATGAAATAGTAATTAATTTAAGATAAAAATATTAAATTAAACTTAATTACATTATCTAGCAATTAAATATTTTTATGCCGAAGGTGGAGTTATAGGTATACTATTATTTAATAGATATACCTATTTGGGGAGAGGACGACATACGTGTAAAAATCGGCCACTTAAATTTAAACATCTTTGATATAACTTGCATACACCGATTTTTTTATTTTTATAAAATCTTTGGATTTTACAGTTAAATCAGAGTTACTATAATCATAAGTCCATATATAATTTACAATTTTATCAAGTGGCCGAAAATAACACGTATGTCGTCCTCCCCGAAGTATATTGCGACTATTAAAAATTACACAAATATAAGACGAATAGGATAATAAATAAAGGGGGCAATATGAGATTACAACTTTATAATGTAACAAAAACATATAATGCTAAAATAGCTGTAAATAATATCAATATAACATTGAAAGAAGGTATTTACGGATTCTTAGGGGCAAATGGATCTGGAAAATCAACTACAATGAGAATGATATGTGGCTTACTTAAGCCAACAAAAGGTGAAATTGAAATAAATGGTAAAAACATATATAAAATGGATGAACAGTTTAGAGATATACTTGGATACTTACCTCAAGATTTTGGGTATTATCCAGAATTTTCAGCTAAAGAATTTATGATTTATATGGCTACTCTCAAAGGAGTTTCAAAGAGCGAGTCTAATGTAATAGTTAAAAGTTTACTCGATGAGGTTGGTTTATCCAATGTTGCAAATAAAAAAATTGGAACATTTTCAGGAGGTATGAAACAAAGACTTGGAATAGCGCAAGCAATTTTAAACAATCCTAAGATATTAGTATTAGATGAACCTACTGCCGGTTTAGATCCGAAAGAAAGAATAAGATTTAGAAATTTAATTTCTAGTTTATCAAAAGATAAAATTATAATCCTTTCAACTCATATAGTGTCCGATATTGAGTATATTGCAGATACCATCCTTATGCTAAAACAAGGAAATTTAATACATAGTGGTTCTGTAAACGAATTGACTTGTAGCATAGCTAATAATGTCTGGGAATGTGAAGTTAGTATAAAAGAATCAGATGAACTCTATTTAAAATATGCAGTAGTTAATATTAATAATAAAGACGATAATGTGGTTATGAGAATAGTATCAGACTATAAACCAACAGGCAATGCTAGGCTGGTTAAGCCCACGTTAGAAGATTTATATTTATATCATTTTAAGGATGAATTTTAATTTGGAGGTAGATCTATGTTAGATTTAATTAATTTAGAATTTAAAAAAATAATTAGAAAAAGACTTCATATAATAACAACCGTCGGTAGTATATTTTTATTAGCATTGCTGTTTTTTCTTCCTGCTAAAAGTGCAGTAGTCTATAATGATAATGATGTTAAAGTTTCGGGAAAGTCTGCTTATGATTTAATGAGAGAACGTGAGAATAAGTTTTCAGGAGATTTAAGTGAAGAAAAAGTATATAGCATAATTTCTAATTACCAAGATTTATTTAAAGATCCAAATAATATTGTAAAACAGGATGAACAATACGTAAAATTAAAAGATAGAGTTTATAGAGAAAATGTTAGTCCCTATTTTAATATGTACTATATGTTAAATGAGGCCTACTCAAAGCCTTATGAATGGGATGGAGGGCTTACTAAAATTCAGTCATTAGATTTGACTAATGGCCCAAAGTTTTATGAGCACAGAAATGAGCATATATCAAAATTATTAAATGCAGACTATGGAAGAAGTAATTATTCAGATAAGGAAAAAGAGTTTTGGGTTAATAAAAATAGTAATGTCAATGAGCGTCTTGAGTATGGATACGTAGGTGGTTGGAAAAATATTTTTAATAGTGTAGAATTATTTATAATTCCAGCTCTCTCAATATGTATTTGCTTGTCAAGTGTATTTTCAGAAGAGTACCAAACTGGAGCGGATAGTTTAATCTTAACTTCAAAGTATGGTAAATCAAAAATAATATCAGCAAAAATAATATCAGCATTTATATTTACGCTAATAAGCTTAACTATACATATAATAGTAGCATTAAGTATACCTTTAATCATTGCAGGAGTTGATGGATATAATTTACCTATTCAACTTTTAAATATTGTCACACCTTATAATCTAAATATTTTATACGCAACTATAGTTGTGTTGTTTACTGTATATTTAATGGTAATAGGTATGGTCTCTCTTACTTTATTAATGTCAGCAAAATTTAAGTCTCCATATACAACATTAGTTATAAATCTTCTGTTATTTATAATACCTGTATTTATGCCTATGAGTGAAACTAGTAGAACTTGGAATCAATTTCTATATTTACTTCCAGGTCCTTCTTTAAGAACAACTTTTGACAGTACTATGTTAGCTTACATGTCTTTTGATTTTTTTGGTGTGATTACAGATATTGTATCTATGCGTATGATAGTGTACATTATGTTGACTTTACTAACACTTCCATTCATTAGGCATATATTTAGAAATCATCAAATATCTTAATAGAAAAAGGGGTAGGAGTTGCAGACTGCTATCCCTTTTTCTATTAAGATATTAATTCTAAGGCATTGGAATGTGTTCGTCGATGAATTCATTGTAAATATACTCTAAAACCTTTCTAGTTGGATTTTTGCTTTCTATTCTATATATGGGTAGAATCGGTATTTTGCGGATTTACAACGTTAAGCAAAATTAACTCATTTTTCTCAAATTCAAGTTCTAAAAAGTCCTATTTGATGAACTTTAATTTTAAAAAATAAAAATAGGTAATAGCAAGGCTTTAAATACATGATAAAATTAATTTTATAGTTCGTAAATTAATCTATAGTTATTTGAACTATATCGACATAAAAATAGACATCAAGGGAGAAAAGTAGAAAATGATAATAGGCTATGCACGTGTGAGCGGATTAGACCAAGTTTTGGATAGGCAGATAGAAAGCCTTAAAGAATATGGATGTGAGAAAATTTACTGCGATAAATCTACAGGTAAAAATTTTAATAGACCTGAGTATATTAAATTAAAAGAAATGATTAGACCAGGTGATGTTCTTGTGGTCCATGAGTTTGATAGACTTGGTAGAAATAAAAAATTGACTTTAAAAGAGCTACAATATTTTAAAGATAATAAAATTAGGCTTGTAGCGTTAAATCTTCCAACTACTCAATTAAATACAGATGATAATGTAATGTTAGAAACTATAAATAATATTGTAATAGAGCTATATACAATGATTGCACAGCAAGAAATTGAGATTAGAGAAAAGAGACAAGCTGAAGGTATTAGAATAGCTTTAGAAAAAGGTATCCAATTTGGTAGACGTAAAATCGAGTATCCAAAAGAGTGGAAAGGTATTATGGAACTTTTAGAGAATAAGACTATAAATAATATAAAAGCTATGGAAATACTATGTCTTAAAAAGACCACATATTATAGACTATTGAAGGAATATAAAAATAATATAGATTAATCTTAAAATCAATCAACCCGTTGGAAACAGCGGGTTAATTTGTCTTAACGTTGTAAATCCGCATTTTACCGACGTTACCCATATATCATTTGTCTTTATATAGTCCATCATCTTGTCATACTCTGGTCTATCTGTAGATTTACCTGATACTGCTTTATCTATAAACATTTCATCTATCACTATATCGTGAAGCTTAGCATACATTCTAATCTTATCTTCTTGGTCCTTAAGCGAAGTATTATCTACTTGCATTAAGGTAGATATACGGCAATACCCTACTGCTCTTTTCTTCATGTCATCCTCCAAATGTATTTTCCTATTTAAAATCTAACCATATTTTAATCATAAACCGTCAAGTTTGTCGGCTCAAACTTGAC